>JBGQIO010000073.1:0-15655 GCA_041498515.1 Anaerolineae bacterium | reverse complement strand
TCTTACCGTCTTCTGCCAGCGCAACTTCATGTCCCTGTTGTTCGAGACCGTGGGCAAGTAAAAGACGATTAACCCTGTTATCGTCAACAACGAGTAAGTGACCTGGCTCACGGGCGGCCATCATTCGTGCAATTCCTTTAATTCTTTAGCAACTATTCCGTACACTTCTTCCAGGGAATCCAAGCGGCCGCCGATTTCATTAAGTTTATTTTCCTTGCCGAGCACTTCCAATTCTTTTGCCAGCATCGAAAGACGATTCGCTCCAAAGGTCGCGCTATTCGATTTGAATGAGTGAGCCGCACGCCTGAACACTTCCGCATCGTTGGATGTCAAGGAGGATTTCATATTTTTAATAAGTTGAGGGGCGTCTTCCAGATAGGTATCGATCAACTCACCTATGAAGTCGGCGCCAGACATCTGTTTCAGTTCTTCGAAGGTCGTCATATCAATTTCAGTGGGTGGCATGGATTCCTCCAATCGATAAAAGTCACTTTTTGTTTGCCTGCCTGCCTGTTGTCTTTTTTCCGACCGTTTTCCTGACAGCCGGTTTCTTTACTTCCTTTTCCACACTCTTGGCGGCGGGTTTTGGAACCAGCTGCCCGGCTTTTTTGCTTTTACCGTTCTTCGAGGGTACCTTTCTTCCCGAAATTGCCATATCTTTCTTTACCTTCGAAGAGCGCGCGGATGGGTTGGTTTTATCCAGAGCTTCGATGAGTTCCAGAACGCGGATGGGTTTGGAAATGTAATCGTCCATGCCCGCCGCCAGGCACATCTCACGATCGCCCTGCATGGCGTTGGCAGTCATGGCAACGATCCGCGGTTGAACCAAGCTCTTCAATTTTCGAATAGAACGGGTCGCATCCAGGCCGTCCATCTCAGGCATCTGCACATCCATAAGGACAACATCGTATGTTTGTCGCTCTACAGACTCAATGGCTTCCAATCCATTCGAAGCCACGTCCGCACGGTAACCCATCTGCTCGAGCAGCCGTAAAGCCAGTTTTTGGTTGACGGCATTATCCTCGGCCAGCAAGATACGGAGGGGATGCTTTCTGGCAAACTCCAAATCGAGCACTGCCTTAACTGGCTCCTCCTTAGGTGAGACAATGTGCCGCGTGAAAATCCCAGCCAACACGTCGAACAGACTCGAAGGCTTGAGGGGTTTGGTTAAATAAGCAGCAATATCCAGGTCGCCAGCATCGACTTCACGACGACCAAGGGAGGTTAGCAGGATGATCGGAAATGGTTTCAGGCTCTTGAGCTTGTGGATTTGGCGCGTCAACATTACGCCGTCCATCTCCGGCATTTGCAGGTCGAGGATGGCAAGATCGAAAGCCTCACCTTGTTGAAGCCAGCTCAAAGCTTCGCGAGGAGATTCGGTCTCGCGCGGCCGGAGCCCCCATTTTCCGGTCTGGAGCATAAGGATGCGGCGGTTGGTAGCATTGTCGTCCACAATTAGCACACGTTTGCCCTGCAAAGCAGGTTGAACGCTGGAAATATCTCGAGCTGTCTTGCGGAGTGCGACCGGCGCCATATGGGCCTCGATCGTGAATGAGAAGCTCGAACCTCTGCCCGCGCCGGCTGACTCGGCCCACATACTTCCTCCCATCATCTCTGCCAGACGTTTACTGATGGCGAGGCCGAGACCTGTTCCGCCATATTTTCGAGTGGTGGAAGAGTCGGCCTGACTGAACGATTCAAAAAGCTTACCCATCCGATCCGGCGGAATCCCGATCCCTGTGTCACGGACAGAGAACAGGAGTTCATGCTCCGTTTTTCCTTTCTTGACAGAAAGCACCACTTCACCTTTCTCGGTAAATTTAACAGCATTGCTGAGGAGGTTGAGCAGGATCTGACGCAGACGGGTTACATCGCCGCGGATGCCGGCGGGAACATCATCGTCGAGAAGATAGGCCAGGTCAAGATTCTTCTCAACGGCACGACCGGCTACGAGATCGAGTCCTGATTCGACGCACTCCCGGAGGTCGAAGGGCTGCTGTTCCAATTCCATCTTGCCTGCCTCGATCTTGCTGAAGTCCAGAATATCATTAATGATCGCCAACAAGGAATCGCCTGAATTGCGGATCGTCTCCGCATAGTCGCGCTGCTCTTTATTGAGATTGGTGTCCATCAACAAACCACTCATACCGATGACGGCGTTCATCGGTGTGCGGATCTCGTGACTCATAGTGGCCAGGAAAGAACTCTTGGCTTCGTTGGCAGATTCTGCGGCGGCTCTCGCTTGTTGTCCTTCGGTAAACAATTGTGCGTTCTGGATTGCCACGGCTGCCTGACGTGCCAGACCGTTTAAGAAATTAAGATCAGCTTCGTTGAAGGGAGCCGTCGAGCGCCATACGGCCATCATCCCTGCAACCCGGTCCCCACTCAACAAGGGGGTAGCCATCAGTCGTTCCACGATGATCTCCTCCGTACCAGGGATCAGGATGGTACGCGGGTCCTTGGAAGTATCGTTAATGAATTCAGATGTGCCGTGCTGTGCCAGTGTACCAATTAGACCTTCGCCCAAATGGATCACATCCGTTTTGATCGCCTCCGCCAGATTGCCCAAGGCGGTAATAGCCCGCATGGATTTTTGGTCTGCTTCCATCAGATAAACCGCGCTGGTATCCGCCGCGAGCAATTCTTTGGCGCGTTCGGCGATTTTTTCCAGGACAACAGCCGGCTCAAGTGATGAGGTGATTTCACGTCCCACCTCAGCCAGAGCTGACATCTCGTTGGCACGGCGTTGTGTTTCCAGATAGAGACGGGCGCTCTCGATGGCAATCGCGGTCTGACGTGCGACGCTGACCAGGAAATCCAACTCTGCTTGTGTAAAGAGGCCATCGGGATGGGCGCGCCAGACTATGATCCCGCCAATCGTCTGACCCCTCGAGATAAAAGGAGCGCCCATCAAACACTCCCGCTCATCTTCATCCATAGGTGTACCCGGCACATGGACCGCACGCGGGTCGCGGTTTGGATGATTAACTATTTCGGCTACGCCGCTCTCAAGGATATGACCTATGATTCCACGTCCGGGTATGACGGTCAGAGCTTTCACCTCATCGTTATTTCTTCCAATCGATACAGCCGTATGGAAGCTGTCGCCATCTGGTTCTCGCAGCGTGATGGCGATGTCACGCACATGCATAATATTCATGGCATGTTCGGCAATGCGTTCCAATACCGGTTCGAGTTCCCGGGTGGCCGCAATGTCGCTGCCGATCTCCGCCAAAGTAGACATCTCCTGGGCGCGGCGCTGGGTCTCGGCGTGCAGACGTGCGGTTTGGATCGCGGCACCGGCATTGGCTGCAATCGTACTCAGCAGGCGCAGATCATCCTCGCCGAAGACATTTTCTTCCTGAGTGGATTGGACGCTGATTACGCCGATTGCCATTCGGCCGGCCAGGATCGGCACGCCGAGATAGGAAGCCGCCCGTCTCCCGACTCGCTCGGTTCCCAGCTCGGCTGCGCGCTTCCCAATATCTCGATTGATCAACAGCGGCTGGGTAGTTTCGATGATCTTACTAGTCAAGCCCTGGCCGAATTTGAGGGTTTGCATTTCCTCGCCGTAGCTGTATGGAAAATTGATCATATTCGTCTGACGGTCGAGCAGAGCTACATACGCGATGTCTGGACGGAAAGTCTCGAGCATCTGGTCACCGATCAGCTTGATCATCTTATCCGGGTCGGTCTCCACAACCAATGCCTGACTCACCGTGCTGATGGCGGATAGTTCAGCAGCACGCTGACGCTCGGCTTCGAAGAGCCGTGCGTTTTCCAGCGCAATGCCCATGCTTCCCGCCAGCGTTTGAAGCAAACGAACATCGGAGTCGGTAAACGCCTGTTCTCGATCAAGGTTTTGCAGACTGAAATAACCGTGGACCTGTTGGGCTGTCCCGAAGGGCACGAAAATCATCGCTTTGGGAAATTGCGTGCCGGGGACGATCGTTATCCCATAATGTTCGATGGCCTCCGTGACGTTGTCGTTGATGACAATGGGCTGGCGGAATGCAATCAAGTGCTGCACAAGGGGTGGGAAGGGCCGAACTTGTTCATCGTAGATCCGTTGCCCGTTTTCGAAACCATAGAGCACCCTATCCGACTGTTTCTCGTGATCAAAGGCGTCGATGACAACGACCTGCGCGTCGAATACCTCGCGGATTTTGTCGCCCACCAGATCATATATGGCCTGAATCTCCAGCTTGGATGCCAGGCCTTCCTGAACACTGTTGATGATCTGCAGTTCAGCGGCGCGCTGGTTCGTCTCTTTGAGCAGGCGCTGGGTCTCATCGAAGAGGCGGGCATTTTCGAGGGCGACACTCATGGAGTTGGCGAGAGTCTGAAGCAACCGCACATCGGATTCACTGAAGGCATTCTCTCGATCCATGTTTTGCAAGCTGATCAAACCGCTCACCACCTTACCAACGATCAACGGTACCCATACGGCCGACTTGGCCCAATCGGTATCCCCGGGGATGAGATACAAACCAAATTCTGGACCACGGCGTTCCAGGTTGTCATTGATCAGTACTACCTGTCGTTCGGAGATCATATGGCGAGCCATCCCTGAGAAAGGCTTGGGATCGGGATATGATCGTTTGTTTTTTTCGATGAGGTAATTGTAATGTTGTAATTCGGTGCTGTAGTCATAGCTGCTGATAATGACAGCCTGCGCATCGAATATTTCGCGGATCTTATCACCCACCAAATCGTAGATGGCCTGCATATCCAGTTTCGATGCGAGGCCTTCCTGTACGCTGTTGATAATAGCCAGCTCCGCGGCGCGCTGCTCCGTCTCTTTAAGCAACCGCTGGGTCTCATCGAATAAGCGCGCATTCTCGAGTGCCACCCCCATGCTGGTCGCCATCGTGCCGAGCAATCGCACCTCAGCCTCGTTGTAAGCATTTTCGCGCTCGTAATTCTGGAGGAAGATCGCCCCAGTGGCCTCCAAGCCGCTGACAATGGGTACGCCCAGCCAGGACTTGGCGTTGTCGTCTCCAGCCACGAACACTGCGCCGAGTTCAGCGTAACGCTTTTCGGCACCCTCATTGATCAGCAGCGGCTGGCGCGTCCGGATAACATGCGAGGTCAGGCCTTCGCCGAACTCGATCGGTTCTTGAGCCAGTCTATGACCGCGATGTAAATAATAAGGGAACCGCAGGAGATTGGATCGGCGGTCGTAGAGGGCGATCGTGGCAGCTTGCGAATCGAACACGGTTCGAATCTTTTCGCCTACCAGATCATAGATGGCCTGCATTTCCAACTTGGAGGCCAGGCCCTCCTGCACACTATTGATAATAGCCAGTTCGGCGGCGCGCTGGTCGGTTTCCTTTAGCAGACGCTGGGTTTCCTCGAACAACCGGGCGTTTTCCAATGCAACACTCATAGAATTAGCGAGGGTCTGGAGCAGGCGAACATCCGAATCGCTGAAGGCATGTTCGCGTTCTATCGAGATCAATGATACCAACCCGCGCGCTTGCCCGCCCACCAGGAGTGGAACGAACACCGCCGATTTCTCCATTTCCGTGCCGGGGAAGACGTAACTACCGTACTCTTCTATGGCCTGCGCCATCTTCTCATTGATCAGTAGTGTCTGCCGCGTGCGGAGTACGTGTGCAGCAAATCCTTTCTCCTCACTTGGCTCAGACGAAATTTCGATGCGCTTCCGATTTTCAGTCACATACGGATAGTGGATCAAATCCGTCTTTGGATCGTAAATGCGGATACCCAGATCCATGTTGTGAAAGATATCCCGCATCTTATCTCCCACCAGGTCATAAATAGCCTGCATCTCCAGTTTGGAGGCCAGGCCTTCCTGGACACTGTTGATGATGGCTAGTTCGGCAGCGCGCTGCTCGGTCTCTTTTAGCAGACGCTGGGTTTCATCGAAAAGGCGGGCGTTATCGAGGGCCACTCCCATGTTGGCTGAAATGGTTATCAGCAGGCGAACATCTGACTCGCTGAAGGCATTTTCGCGATCCAGGTTTTGCAGGCTGATAATGCCGGTTACCTGGCCACCGGCGATCATGGGCACAAAGACCAGTGACTTCGGTTCTTCGCCCGCGATGATAGGCTCTTCGCCCAGGTCCGTTGCGATCCGCGCGTAATCCTGGTTGATCAGCCACGGCTGGCGGGACTCAACCACTTTTCTGCGGAAGCGATCGATTGGTAGCGGTTTCCCGATATGCAGTCGTTGCCCGCGTTCGATCAAGTAGCGATGGTCAACTTCATGGGTGTTGTGATCATATAGAGAGATCAACACTGCCTGGGCATCAAAAATCTCTCGAATTTTGTCACCTACCAGGTCGATGATGGCCTGGAAGTCAAGCTTGGAGGCCAATCCCTGGCCGACGCCATTGATGACCACCAGTTCAGCATTCCGTTCCTCGGTCTCCTTGAGCAGGCGTTGGGTCTCATCAAATAGGCGGGCATTTTCTAACGCCACGCTCATCGAGTTGGCAAGCGTTTGCAGAAGTCGCAGGTCGGTTTCCGAAAAGGCATTCTCACGATCCACATTTTGCAAGGATATGGCCCCGGTCGCTTCCCCTCCGACCAACAACGGCACATCCAGTCGTGCCTTGATATCTTCCCCAGCCAGGATCGGAGTAGGTTCTCCTAAAATTTCCTCTTCTCGATTATTCAGGTTTTCATTGATCATAATAGGCTGGCGAGTCCTGATGACATGACCCGTAATACCGCTGAGCGGACGCGGGTCAGGAAAATACCGGACGCCCTTTTCAAAGTTATAGTTGAAATGGCAAATGTTCGTGGCTTTATCGTAGGTAACAATCAGGATGCTTTGTGCGTTGAAAATATCACGGATCTTGTCACCTATCAGATCGTAAATTGCCTGCATATTAAGTTTGGAAGCCAGCCCTTCCTGCACACTGTTAATGATGGAGAGTTCGGCAGCGCGCTGTTCAGTCTCTTTGAGCAAGCGCTGGGTCTCATCGAACAGACGCGCATTTTCCAGCGCCACCCCCAAACTGCTGGCGAGCGTGCTAAGCAATCTTGCATCGCTTTCAGCGTATGCATACTGCTTGTGACTCTGGACGCTCACGACGCCCTTCACCTCATTCCGCAGGAGGATCGGAACGTATAAGCCGGCCTGATTCAGGTCTTGATCGCTACCAGGCGAAACGACATGCCTGCCCACCCGAGCTTCATCATCTTTGTCCGTTCGGATCAGCACAGACCGCTGAGTCTGGATGACATGCGAGTACAAACCTTCTCCGAAGGGCAGGCTCATTGGCGGGATTCGTTGATCCCCGTCAACATAATAGTGAGAGAAAACCTGTTGCTGATCACGTTCGAAGCTGCAGATATAGGTCGTATCCGCCTGAAAGATCTCGCGGACCTTGTCTCCGACGAGATTGTAAATGGACTGAATGTTCAGCTTGGAGGCCAGCCCTTCCTGTACGCTGTTGATGATGGCAAGCTCTGCGGCGCGCTGTTCGGTCTCCTTGAGCAGGCGCTGGGTCTCATCAAATAAGCGGGCATTCTCGAGGGCCACACTCATCGAACTGGCAAGGGTTTGAAGCAGGCGAACATCGGATTGTGGGAAGGCATTCTCGCGATCCATGTTCTGCAAAGAGATGACACCTATAACTCGTTCGCCGCTTTGAATCGGAACATAAACAGCAGACTTAGGGTTCTGATCGCCCGCCAGCAAACTTGAGCCGAGCTCCTCGCTCCGGCGATCCATATCCTGATTGACCACGATAGCCTGCCGCGTACGGATCACTTGTCCGCTGAACCCGCTAAGCGTGGATGGTTCCGGGTATGCGCGTTGCATCCGGCCTTCCAGCGGACCAAATACGTAAGGGAAGGAAATTGTATCGTTCTGTGGATCGTGAAGCGCGATAAACGTCACCTGTGAATCGAAGATATCGCGGATTTTGTCGCCTATCAGATCAATGATGGCGTTGAAATCGAGTTGGGAGGCTAATCCCTCCTGTACGCTGTTAATGATGGCGAGTTCAGCTACACGCTGTTCGGTCTCCTTTAGTAGACGCGTAGTCTCTTCGATAGCCCGGGCCCGGGTCAATGCACTGGCGATGTGTTGGGCAACGAAGGTGAGAATTTGCTCATCCTGCGCGGTATATACCATACCTCCTGAATAGCTTTGGATTCCCAGAGCACCAAGGATTTTCTCTCCCATCTTAAGTGGCACAAAGATCGCATCCTCTGATAAGGTGCCTATAATTTGTAATTCGCCTGTTTCCAATAAGTGGGTATTATCCCGCAGGGCGTGGAGTGAAATCCCTGTGCGCATTACATACGAGGTCGCACCCTTATCTTCCTTATATGGGACAGGGACCCAGGTTGATCCATCGATATCCACTTCATCCACGTGGTAGGGCCAGCTCAACATGCCTGTGGGCTGGTCGATAAGAGCAATAAAAAAATTCTTGGCATGCATCAATTCGCCTATAATGCTGTGGAGGGCTTCATAAAATCTCTGCATATCGGTCGTCGAACTGGCAGCCTCGGCGATCTTATACAACGCGGCCTGTACCTGCTCGGCGCGTTGATGCTCTGCTTCGCGTTGGGCGAGTATCGTTTCCAATTCTTCAACGGTTTTATGATTATCAGTCATCGAACTCTCCTACTTTTCCAATTCAGTCGTATTCCTGCGTAATTCACGCAACAAGTTCTGATCGAGTGAAGTCCCGAGTGGAAGCTCTGTCCGGCTCAGGCGTTCAAGCATGGTAGTGAAGAAAACCTGTTTCAAATCTTCATATCGGTCGGCAAGCTGGCGCATCACCTTGGAAGGGATGATTAAAAATTGGCTCTCTTCTTCCGAAATGACATTGGCTGTGCGCGCCCGTCCGGTCAAGGCCGCCACCTCGCCGAAGAAATCACCTTCTTTTAGATAATTCAGAATGACATACTCCTCATCCTTGATATAACCGACCCCCACGCTGCCTTTTAGAATAAAGTAAGCCGCATCGCTCGCCTCACCTCGATAAACAACGATCTTCCCCCCCGGGGCCTCTGCTACCAGAGTTTGTGCAGCCAACTTCAGGCGATCTTCGGGAGTCATAGTGGTCATCTCGGGCCTGTGCATAATGAATCTTTCAATTTCGTGTATGGTTGCAGCCCGGCCGGCCCCAAGTCTCGGCGCCGCCTCCACCCCTCTCAATAGGTTGAGCAAGCGCTTCCATTCTGCGATTGGCTGTCCCAATCCGGGCAAGGTCAAAGCCACCGCACCGGCCCCCAGCATGGCAAGAGAGCTGATGAGGAATAACATGCGGACATTCATGATATCTGCGAGTCCCGCCAAGGACATGCCCAGAACGAACATCACATCGCGCACCACAAAGAAAGCGCTGTTCACACGCCCCCTCATTTCACGAGGTGTGGCGCGCTGGATGACCAACTGCCGTCCGATGAAGGAAGGTGCATTGACAAAACCGGAAACTCCGACCAGAAAAATGGCAAACACTATGGTCGTCGAGAAGGAATAAGCAACTGACGCCAAAGCCATCATCAGATAACTGATCACCAACCATTGGCCTTCGCGTATACGGTCGGCCAGGCGAGCCATCACCAGGCTTCCAAAGGCGATTCCTACCGCTTCCGCCGCTTGTTGTAAACCGAACTCAAATTCGGTGCCTCCCAGGGCCTTCAAGGCAAAGGGAAGAAACAATGCGTTTTGCAATCCGAAGATCAGGAAGATGGGAATGACTACGATGAACAGCGATCGCAGGATCGGCACATCGCGCACTACCTGCAAGCCTGCCTGCAGATTCTGACCGATCGCCTTAAGGCTGGTATCTTCAACTCGAGCCAGGACCGGTACGCGAGTGAACAATATTAATCCGGCGGAAATGACAAACGTCAAGGCATCGAGATAAAATGCCCAGTTGATATTGAACTCTGAGACGATGAGGCCGGCCGCCGCAAAGCCGATCGTCGTAGAGCCGACGGAACTGATGGCCATCAAGGCATTCGCCGCAGAGAGTTCCTCGTCTGTGGCGACTTCCGGCAGGATACTGGCATGGGCTGAATCAAAGAATTGGGTGACAGCGCTCGTAAGAGCGACCAGCACATACAGCCACAGGATATTAAAGGGGATCAGAAATGGGATCAATAAAATCAAAAACGCGCGTAACAGATCAGATAGCAAAAGAATTCGTTTACGCTCGTAACGATCCACGAAGACGCCTGCAAACAAGCCGACCAAAATGGTCGGTCCGGCAGTGGCAATGAGCATGAAACCCACACTGAGAGCCGAACCGGTAATGCGAAAGACCATAATGGAAGCCGCCAGGGTAGTGAGGGCACTACCCATGCCGGAGATTAATTGTCCCACCCATAAAGAGGTAAACGAACGGTTGCGGAAAACCGAAAACATGGAGGGTTTTGCAATTTGAATGCTAGTCAAACCGAGAATTCCTCCATAGAATTAATATGCGGAAGTTTACATTTTTGGTGGGGATTAGTCAATAGAGTGATTGACGGATAATGTCGAAAGACACAAACGGTTCGAATGATCCGCACCCCGGCATTATTGTTTAATTAAAATACATTCAAATTTATTATGAATGTCCGCCCCGTCGAAACAAGCAAAGACCTGGATGTACTTAAAATACGGACAATTCGGCTCAACAACGATGAATCGTTTTATTCAGCTGAAACGTGGATCGAAATCAACTGCACCTTGGAAGACAACTAGCCGATGACCCATGCCATAAAGAAATACATAGTCACCCTAGTATGGCATTATCGTGTTTACCAATTGACTATATAAAGTCACAGGATTAATAAAGGCCCCGAGGTTTTGAAAATCCCGGGACCGGGTTATCAATATCTGCCTCTATTCAACACAGCTTCGGGATTCGCCAACTGGTTCTCCCTGGCTGGAAAGACCTGCACGGCGCAAGCCTTAAACTCGGGGATCAACGCTTGTGGATCGAGGGCGTCATTCGTCAATAAATTCGCGGCAGCTTCCGCAAAGTGCATAGGGATGAACACCACTCCAACCGTGGTTTTCTCCGTAACGGTAGCTCGCAGAACCACTTCACCCCGGCGCGAGGTCACCCGTACGGTCATGCCTTCGGTGATGCCGTGCATATCGGCATCGGCGGGGTGGATTTCAATACGTGCTTCAGGATAAGATTCATCCAAAGCGGAATGGCGTGTCATTGTGCCGCCATGCCAGTGTTCGAGCACACGGCCGGTCGTCAGGATGAACGGGTACTCATCGTCGGCCTCTTCCATCACCGGCACAAAATCGAGCGGTGTGAATTTACCCCTGCCTCGAGGAAACGTATCGGTAAACAAAGTGGGTGTGCCGGGATGGTCCTTGTCCCACACCGGATACTGCAATCCCACTTTGTCAATGCGCTCATACGTAATACCGGCGAAATCAGGGACGACGCTTGCCATTTCAGCAAAGACCTCCGCCGGGTCGCGATAATCCCATTTAGACGAGGTAGGACGCTCGAGCCGGGACTCCAGTCGTGTGGCAAGGTCGCAAAGGATCTGCCAATCAGGGCGTGCCTTACCGCGCGGCGGCTGAGCCGCCCGTACGCGCTGTACGCGCCGGTCAGTATTGGTGAAGGTCCCGTCTTTTTCTGCGAAGGGTGTAGCGGGTAGAAATACGTCCGCAAACGCACCCGTCTCGTTAATGAATAAATCCTGAACTACCAGGAATTCAAGCTGCTCGATATGCTTCCGCGTGACATTGAGATTCGGATCGGACATCATCGGGTTCTCACCCATGATATAGAGTGCGCGGATGCCACCCTCATGGACATGACTAAGGATCTCAGTTTGGGTCAAACCGAGTTTGCGCGAGAGGCCGCCCGGTTCGATATTCCAGGCTTGCTCCCATTTGGAGGCATTGTCCGGATTATCCACCCGCATGTAGCCGGGATAGTGAAAAGGCATGGCGCCCATATCACTGGCTCCTTGCACATTGTTCTGTCCGCGCAGTGGGTTGAGTCCCGTGCCCTCCCGTCCTATATGACCGGTCAGGAAGGCCAGGTGAATGAGCGATAGCGCGCTGGCAGTGCCGTGTGAAAGCTGCGAGATGCCCATACCCCAATAGATGGCGGCATTCTTTGCTTTACCATACAGACGCGCGGCCTTGCGGATATCTTCGGCTGGCACACCCGAAACTTCCTCGGCATATTCGGGCGGAAACTTTTCAAGAGTCGCGAGGAACTCAGTATAACCTTCTGTGCGATCATTTATGAAATCGTGGTTGACGAGGTTCTCCATGACGATCACATGAGCCATGGCGGTGAAGACAGGGACGTTCGTACCGGGTTTGAGCGGCAGCCACAGTTCTGCAAAGTCCACCAGATCAATGCGCCGCGGGTCGACCACGATCATTTTAGCCCCATACTTCTCGACAGCCTCCTTCATTTGAAGCGCAATAATGGGGTGGTTCTCACTTGTGTTCGAGCCGGTTACGATGAACACATCGTTTTGGATCACCTGCGCCGCTGTGTTGCTCATGGCCGAGGATCCAAGCGCTTGTTGCAGCGCGACCACACTGCCTGCGTGACAGAGGCGGGTGCAATGATCTATATTATTGGTGCGGAACTGGGTGCGAAAGATTTTCTGCAAGAGATAGTTATCTTCGTTCGTGGCTTTCGCACAGCAATAGACCGACATGGCGTCGGAGCCGTCGCGTTTATAGATCTCGATCAGCTTGTCAGCGGTAATGTTGAGCGCAGTGTCCCAATCAGTCTCCACCCAATCGTAATCTTTGACCCCAGCTTGTGGATCGGGTGATGGATATTGGTTTCCACGACTCACAAAGTCCGAATCCCGATTCCCTTTTATGACTTTTCCCTCGAGGAGATAGCGCCTAATCAACGGCGTCGTGATGCGTTTCGGATGGTAGATAAAGTCGTAACCGAACCGACCTTTTACGCATAAATTACCGTGATTGACCGGTGAGTCATAAGGCGAGGTGACTTTGAAGATGAAGTCGTCCTTCAAATGTAAATTCAATGTACAGCCCACACCACAATACGGGCAGGTGGTGGTGACAATTCGATCTGGTTTGATCATCGTGCCTCCAAAACGCTCAGGCTTTCAAAAAATAAACGTTGAAAGTTCAAGGTTAAATATGCCTACGTTTTTTCCTTCCGGTATTCATTACACTGATCTCCTGCGGACTGATCCCCTGTTCCAGCATAAACTCGCGCTTTGGTTTGAGTGCGCCGGTCGGGCAAACGCCTACACATTGTCCGCATAATACGCAGGTCGTTTCAGGGATGGCCTTATCGAAAAAGGTACTGATCTGGGTTTCGAAACCTCGTCCGCTAAAGTTGATGGCAAAGGTATATTGTGCATCTTCCGCACAAACTTGCACGCAGCGCCAGCACAACAGGCACTTCGAATAATCCCTGACGTACATCGGGTTATCGTCAATGACTTCGACTTCCCGCCGTTCGGCTGCAGGAAACCGTTTGACGTCTGCACCACATTCTTCCAGCATGGTCAGGATTTCGGGAGCATCAGATAAGTCCATCGTCGATGCAAGCATCTCCAAAATCGTACGCCGCGATCTGATCACACGTTCGCTGCGCGTCTTAACTTGCATACCGGCGGTCGCCTTGACGATACAAGCAGGTTGGAGTAGCCGCTGTCCTTCCACCTCCACCACACATGTGCGGCACAACGCGTTAGAGGTGGTCGCCTCGTGGTAGCAAATGGTAGGGATATCTATGCCAATCCGTTTGGAGGCTTCAAGCAGTGTCGCCCCTGACTCGATCTCGACCGGTTGTCCATCAATTGTCAGAGATATTTTATCGGCCATATTATCTCCAAAGAGGGTAGAAAGTTTAATGGTTGCCATTAGCGCTTGACAGATTTCCCGCGGTTTTTCGTTTTCTTTACTGCGGGTTTCCTGCTCTTAACCGATTTCGACTTGACTGACTAAGTCTTTGCCGCCTTTTTCGCTTTTGCAGGCGACTTCTTCGCTGCTTTTGCATTTTCTCTAACCGAACCTTTGTTCATCTTATCGAGTTTTTCAACCTTCAAATTTCGGCTTTCAACAAAAATATTCGGCCACAACTTGATAGCAGATAACACTGCACTGGCAGCTGTCTGGCCGAGACCACACAAGCTCGCGTCGGTCATCGTCCAGCCCACATCCTGCAGACGCTCGAGATCACCCTCCATGATCCTGCCGCTTGCGATGCGATCTAGGATCTCCGCCTGGCGTTGGGAACCCATCTGGCAGGGGTAACACTTTCCGCAACTCTCATGCGCAAAGAAATGACCCAGGCGAGCCAGCACTTCCCTTAAATCGCGGTTCTCGTCAAAGACCATTACCACGCCCGAACCGAGCGGGAGGCCGGCTGCGCGTAAGTCCTCGAATGTAAGCCTGACGTCAAACTGCGCGGGTGTAGCAAAAGCCCCTGCCGCTCCCCCAAACAGCACAGCTTGCAGTTTCTTGCCGCCAGGAACACCGCCGGCTGTGTCAAGTAGTTCGCGCAACGTTACACCGAAGGGTACTTCATAGACACCAGGCCTGACAACGTCACCCGACAAACAGAATAACTTTGGTCCGGGTGATTTTTCAGTGCCTATCTTGCGATATTCCGCTGCCCCTTTGGAGATGATCAATGGCACATTGAATAGGGTCTCAACATTATTGATGACAGTCGGCTTGCCGAACAGACCAAACGTGGTTGGGAAGGGAGGTTTAACACGAGGGAAGCCGCGCTTCCCTTCGATGGATTCAAAGAGCGCCGTCTCCTCGCCACAGATATAAGCGCCAGCGCCCAGGCGAACTTCAATCTCAAACGAAAAGCCGGTGTTTTGAATACTCTCACCCAGGTAACCGGCCTGATTCGCTTCCGTCAACGCGTTTTCAAGGACCGGCAAAATATAGGGATACTCACCACGAACATAAATAAATCCTTTTTGCGCGCCTACGGCATATCCGGCGATCAGCATCCCTTCAATGACACTGTGTGGATCATCCAACAGCAACACACGGTCTTTGAATGTGCCAGGCTCTGACTCGTCCGCATTACAGACCACATATTTCGGAGAACCAGCGGCCTGGGCCGCACCCTCCCATTTAATGCCGGTTGGGAAGGCTGCGCCACCGCGTCCCACCAGACCCGAAGCTTTAACTTCCTCAACAATCTCTGCGGGCTTCCAGCTTAATGCTTTTAGGAGGGCAGAATATTTGCCATACTGGGAGAGCAAAGTCGTCCCGTGACCGCAATTGGCCGTCAATAAATGAAAGGAGCCGCCCACTATGGAATCCGGTCGGCCCAATTCATAAGAGTCGGTCCCAAGTTTTATATTTGTCTCAGCCTGATCGTCCACTAACGCGGCAGGCGCCTGCTCGCAAAGCCCAAGGCAAGGACTAGCCTCGATTGTCAAAGAGCCGTCGGGTGTAGTTTGCCCTGGTTGAAGTCCATGTTTTGAGCAGAGATGCTGAAGGAGAGCCTCTCCATCTTTTAGTCCACATGCTTGGTCGGTACAAACCCTAATGATTCGTTTTCCAACTGGCTTATTGTAGAATAAAGTATAGAATTCGATCACGCCGTAGACATCTGCCAACGGTACGTGCAGCGCTTTGGCAACTTCCGCAACGACCGGCTCAGACAGCCAGCCATACGCTTTTTGGGCAGCATGTAGAGCCGGTAACAACCCAGTTCGGCTCAAC
>JBGQIO010000072.1:0-15678 GCA_041498515.1 Anaerolineae bacterium | reverse complement strand
TCCAGCGGCTTTACGTTGTCCACATCCGGCGGACAAGAGACCTGCGGCGCAAGTCCCGAAACATCGATCTCCAGCACCCGTTCGTAGTGTGGATCCACAGGCATGATCTTTTCGAATTGACCGCGAGCCGGTGTCTCCTTTTCGAGGTAGTCGATCGTGACCTGGTCGGCAGCGATCAAACCGCATTTGGCGCCGATCTCCGTGGACATGTTCGGAAATATGATACGTTCGTGCACCGGCAGGTTATCGATGTAGTCGCCGGTGAATTCCACCGAACGATAAGTGGCGCCGTCCATGCCAAGCAAGCCGGCGATATGGATCATTACATCCTTGGCAAAGACACCGGGTTGAGTTTTGCCGTGCAGCTCCACCCGCAGGGTCTCCGGCACCTTGAACCAGCATTTCCCCGTCACCCAGGCCACGCCGATCTCCGTAGAGCCCAAGCCGGTGCCAAAGGCACCCATGGCTCCATAGGTATTGGAATGGGAGTCGGCGCCGATGACGATTGCCCCGGGTGTGACGAAGCCTTCTTCGATCATCACCTGGTGGCATACACCTTGTGTGAACAGGTATGGGAGGCCCTGTTCCTTGACGAACTCCGTGATCTTCTTATGGTTCTCGGCGGCCAGCAAGTTCGGCGCCGGGTAGGCATGATCGAAATGGATCACGATCCGGTCCTTATCGAGGATCGGCTTGCCGATCTCCTGAAAGGCCTTGATGGCGAGCGGCGTCGTGTTGTCATGGCTCATGATATAGTCCACATCCACCAACACGATCTCACCGGCATGTACCTCATGCCCGGCTTTGCGCGAAAGGATCTCTTCAATCAAAGTACCCATAATCACTCCTTCTCTCCATGGATATACATAGGAACGGTAATTTTTCGGCAGGTAACCCAGCAAGCGGAACTGAAAGCATTGACTTCATCATTCGCCTTTCCCGTTGTATTTTTTCAGCACCATGCGCGTCTCGGTGCGTTTCACGCCCATCACCGTCCGGATCTCTTCGATCAGGTTATTAAGCGCCATGACATTCTCCACGTTCACAAAAGCGCTAATGTCGCAATCGCCCGTGAGCTCATAGACGTAGCTCACATTCTTGAATCCGCGCAGGCGGCGCACCACCGACGAGGTGTATACATGGGATTCGACTTCCAGCATCAGCATGGCGCTGATATCATGCGGGATCACATCGATCTCCCGCCCGGTCACGCGTTCGGCGATCTCGATAATGTCCGTGTCGAAGAGCTGCTTGCGCTCATCGCCCAAATTTTTGATCCGTGCGACGATCACCTCCAGCTCGGCCGCACTGACTTCGATGCCGTACTCTTCAAGCCGGGCGGCTACCGCGCTCCTGCCGGTGTATTTATCGATCACGATCTTCCGTTCCCGGCCGAGAATGGCCGGATCGAAAGCCTCGTAGGTCCGCGGGTCCTTGAGCACTCCGTTGCTGTGGACTCCGCTTTTGTGCGTAAAAGCGTTCTGTCCGGTAATGGGTTTATTGGGAGCCAGGAAAAATCCGGAGACCTTTTCGAGATAGCCTGAAATTTCCATCAAAGGCTGGATGTTATACTTTTGCTCCCCTTCCAGGTTATGAAAGGCAACAATGGTTTCCGCCAGATCAGGGATCCCCGTCCGCTCGCCAAGACCGTTCACCGAGGTATGGATGCAATCTGCGCCGCCGCGGATGCCCGCCATGGCATTGGCCAGCGCCAGGCCGTAATCGTTGTGACAGTGCAGGTCTATTTTGCAATCGGATAACCGCTTCCGCAGGGCACGGACGCGCTCGACCATGATTTGCGGCTGCATGATCCCCAACGTGTCTGCGAAGCTGATCCGGTCGGCACCGGCCTCGATAGCCGCATTGCATACTTTCACCAGGAATTCGAAATCGGTACGAGTGGCATCCTCCGGTGTATAACGTACCTTCAGGCCCAGGCTGCGGGCATAGGCAACGTGAGTGCAGATGATCTCGATCGCCTGTTCCTGTGTTTTATGCAGTTTGGCATCCAGATGGATCTTCGAGGTGGCATAAAATATGGCGATCCTTCCCACTCCACAGGCTTTGGCTTTATCGATGCCGGCGCGCGCCGCCATGGAATGAGCCACGATCTCCGCCTTGAGACCCAGACCGGCGATCCGCTGGATGGCCTTGGCCACGCTCGGCGAAACGGACGGGTCGCCGGCTTCGATCATATCCACACCCACCCGGTCGAGCATCCGTGCGATTTCTACCTTCTCATCGATCGTAAAGTTAACATAGGGTGTTTGTTCACCTTCGCGCAGGGTGGTATCCAGGATTTCGACCATGGCACAAGCTCCTTTTCGGTTAATAAAAAAACGCGCTCTCCGATAGCGGAGAGCGCGTTGGCAATGGAAAATTGACGTGAAGAGTTAACTTATGTCTTTCCGATTAACCAGCGCAAGCCCACAATTCCGACTATCGAACATCCGGATGTGGGCACGCGCTTGGCGTTGACCTTAATAACAACGGAAGGATTCAACTTACCCATATTGGGCAGGTTTATACTCTTCTATATGGGAATTGTCAAGAAATCGCACCTTAAAATTCTTTGATTCAAATGATACGTCTTACTCTGGATCCATGTTATGAGGGTTTAATTAAAGTGAAATCTGGATTATTAAAACTATTTTGAACCCACAGAAGGGTGCACAAAACACGCTCTTCCAACACCTACCCATTCATAGACTTTGATAACCAATATTTATTACTGTGGGCGACTAGGCAACTCGAACGTAGGGAGCATAATGATCTATAAAATATGTAATTTTGAAGCTGTTATTTGCGGAAATTATGAATCTCTACGATACGTACGACTTCATTTTATATATGTGCGATTAGCCCAGAGTTACATTGACAGTATGTTCACAACCATCATTTGCCAGTGCAATGATTTTTCCATCAAGAAGTTCCCCATCATAAGACAATTGCATAATGCCACCGTTTACGCCTAGCGGGTTTTCCACATGGATGTGGTAAATGGCGTTGCCAAAGCGATAGTGAATTTCATATTCACGCCAATCTTTGGGGATGCAAGATTCAATTTTCAAATGATCTCCGTCGCGCTGTAATCCAAGAATTTTCTCGACTCCCAGGCGGTACATCCAGCTGGCCGAGCCTGTATACCATGTCCAACCTCCACGCCCAACATGCGGCAGTGAGCTATAAACATCAGCCGCCATGACGTAAGGTTCCACGCGGTAACGCAATATCTTTTCCAGTGTATCGGCATGGTAGATGGGGTTGATCAGCCGGAAGAGTTCAGCGGTGTGGTCACCTTCTCCGAGTTCGGCAAAAGCCCAAATGGCCCAAAGCGCGGCGTGAGTATATTGCCCGCCATTCTCGCGAATGCCGGGTAAGTAGCCCTTGATATAGCCGGGATCACGAATAGTATGATCAAAAGGTGGCGCCAGAAGCAGGATCAGACCATCGTCACGGTGGACGAGGCGTGCATCTAGTGATTCCATTGCGGTGCGCGCTCGCTCGGGGTTGGCGGCATCCGAAATCACAGCCCACGACTGGCTGATCGAATCAATTTGGCATTCGCGGTTTTCAACGGAACCAAGCGGCTTGCCATCATCATAATAAGCGCGGCGATACCAGTTTCCATCCCAGCCGTGGGCTTCGAGCGCGGCAATCAGCGTTTCGGCCTGTTGACGATAAAGGGCAGCCTGTTCGGGGGCTGTGATCAGGTCGCAGACACTGGCAAAACTGGTGAGCGAGGAATACAGGAACCAGCCCAGCCAAATGCTTTCCCCCGCTCCACCAATGCCGACGTTATTCATCCCATCGTTCCAGTCGCCTTCGCCCATCAGCGGAAGGCCGTGCGGCCCGCTGGTTGTCCCCTTAGCAAGGGCGCGGCGACAGTGTTCGTAGAGCGTCGCTACTGTTCCAGTAGGGAATTCTCCGTAGCGTTCGTGTTCGTCATCCTTGAGCGGCTCTGCTGAAAGGAATGGGATCTGTTCATCCAGGATGGAACGATCATCAGTGACTTTAATATATTGCGCTGTGACATAGGGCAGCCAGAGCAGGTTGTCAGTAATACGTGTGCGGATGCCACGAGACGCGGGTGGATGCCACCAGTGCAGGACGTCTCCCTGCTCGAACTGGTGACCGGCGGCAAGCAGGATGTGCCTTCTTGTGATCTGAGGCTTGGTATACATGAAGGCGAGCACGTCCTGAAGCTGGTCGCGGTAGCCGAAAGCACCGCCGGACTGATAGAAGGCTGTACGTCCCCAAATGCGGCAGGCTAGTGCCTGATAGGGGAGCCAGCGATTAATCAGCAAATCCATGGCCGTGTCAGGCGTTTTGATCTGAATGCCACCAATCTTGTCATCCCAAAATTGCTCAAGAGATTCCCAGGCAGATTGAACGTGCAACAAGTTCTGGTACTGGGTGATTAGTTTTAGTGCATCGGCATGGTCTGCGCCTTGACCGAGCAGGAAGGTGACTTCTTTCGTTTCGCCGGGAGCCAGCCAGAGCAACAGTTGCAAGGCAGCGGATGGGTCGGTCCCGGCCTGCGTACTGGCAGTCAAACCAACGCGCTCCAGAGCGTCTGGGTTGGTGTAACTGCCCAGCAGGCCGAGAAATTCAGCGCGGTCTGTGGTCACACCTTGCAATTCGCGGGTGGCTGCTAAAAATGCTACGCGTTGGCCGAAGTCATGATTGTAAGGATTGTGTGCCAGCAGGGCAAACCGTGTGGAATCATATTCCGGAACAATGTATTGCGCCATATCCTCATGAGTTGCACCCAGCACCCAGTCCGCATAGTAAGTAATATTAATTCGACGAGTGCGCGAAGAAGTGTTCTTCATCTTTAACTGGGCGATTTTGACGGGTGCATCCGGGATAGCAAATAGACGCAGGTTCTGTTCGAGAGCATGACTGCGGTGCTCGAAAATCGAGTATCCCATTCCATGTCGGATGAGATAAGGTGCGTCGGCGCGGGCAGGCAATGGTGTGGGCGACCAGATCTGGCCGGTATCTTCGTCGCGCAAATAAATGGCTTCGCTCGGCGGGTCACTGACCGGGTCGTTATGCCAGGGAGTGAGTCGGTTCTCGCCGCTATTGACCGCCCAGGTGCAGCCCATGCCTGCCTCGGAGACCAGGAAGCCGAACTCAGGGTTGGCAATGACGTTGATCCATGGGGCGGGCGTCCACTGGCCGCGATCAAGATAGATGACGTATTCACGTCCGTCCGGGGTGAAGCCACCCAGTCCATTGTCGAAGAGCAGGCCTGAGGGTCGTTCGAGCGGAGGAGTGGGGGCAATTTCTGGGAGTGGAGGCAGGATCGAGACAAAATGCGGCAGGCGGACCGGAAGTCGATCCAGTTTTTCCAACTGATGAGCCATTGATCCTGCTTCACCATCCAGGACAACGCGGGCTGTTGTCGCGAGAAGGACTCGTTCGGCCTCTGACATTTGATCTTCGCGCAGGACGAAAATGCCGCCGCGTTTTCCAAGCCAGTCATCGCTGTTTGTTCGATTGAGTATGCGGTAAATTTTTCCCAGGAAATCCTGGTCGTAGCTGGTTTCACGTCGGTTGAGAAGAACAAGGTCTATCATCAAGCCACGCCTGCGCCAATAGGTGTGCGCCTGAATCAATTCATTCAACAGGTCAAGGTCCTTTTCTTCCCTGATATAAACAAGCAGGATTGGATAATCGCCGGAGATGGAAAACGGCCACAGACCTGACTGACCGAGAGTGTTGGCGGCCAGCGTGGCAGGCTCGGAACGCAGAGCAGCGACTGGATACAACAAGGCAGATAAAAGCTTTTGGACCTGTTCCAGTTGCTGAGACGAAAGACCGATTTGGATCAACTCCTGTTCTGCCTGAGCGCGCGTATCGTCGAACGCCTTGTTGATTTGATGCCATTGACGGTAGCGGCGCGCCAAATCCAGTGCATCTTTGCGCGAAGCAGCGGCCAGAGTCACAAAGGCGAGTTGGAATGATTCATAACCCGGCACAACAATATTTGCTTGTAGTGCAAAGATGGGGTCAAGCGTCGCGCTGGTGTTTGAAAGCTTGGAGCTTGTTTGCAGAACTGCAGGAGCGCGCGGTATCCTACCCCGACCGAGGAAGCTGGCTCGGTCGGTTTCGTAGCCGGTAAGTTGGAGGTCATCGCGCTCATCAACAGCGAAATGCGCCAGATAGATTGGCTTATCCTGTGCTGAGCGGGGCCTGCGACGGAACAACAGGAGGTTACCGTCCGCGATGTATTCGCTTTCGATGAAAAAATTGTTATAAGCGGGATGGCGCTGTTCAACAGACCGTGGGGCAAGAATGACCTCGGCATAGGTGGTCAATATGAGTTCCCGTGGGGATTCTCCATGGTTGGTCGCGGTGAGGCGTCGGATTTCCACGTCAGCATCCGGGGCTATCGCGATGCGCAAGCGCGTAGAGATGTCGCCATCACGCCGCAAGAACTCAACGGTATGAGGATAAAAACGTACATCCTGGGTGGCAGGTTGGACGGCGGTAGGCTGAAAGCTGGCCGACCAGAATTGGTCTGTTTGCCGATCCTGAATATAAAGCCATGTGCCAAAGTTATCGAGAGTAGTGTCGGCGCGCCAGCGTGTAAGATCCGTTTCTCTCCAGTGGCTGTAGCCACTGCCGGCGGCGGTAATGAGCAGACTATAGTTCCCGTTGGAGAGGTAATGAAGTTGTGGATATGGGACGCTGGGCTTGGCGTGCCAGGCGTCGAGAGATACAGGCGGGTGAACGGGATGAATGACTCCAATTTCCTGTGGCTGTGGATGCTCAATCGGCGCACGAACGGGTATTTGCTCCTGAAGCAGTAGTCCCACTGTTTCGATGCGCGGGTCAGCATGGAAGCGCTGGATCATGTTTTCTCCATACAGGTAATTGCACAAAGACAGCAGGATCATGCCCTGATGGTGAGCCATGTATGAACGGACAACCGCGCAATCCTGGCCTGTTCCCAAGCGTTCTGCAGTAAAATCCGCGGCTTCGTACAAGCCATACAGGCCAAACATGTTGAGTTTCTGGAAGCGCGCAAGATTCTGGATAACTGCCAGGGGCGCATACGGCAAAGCAAGAATTGAGGCATAGGGAGACACAACGAGATCTTCAGCCAGTCCACGTTTATACCCCAGACCCGGAACCCCGAAAGCGCGGTATTGATATACCTCGTTGGCGTCAAAATAATAGAAACCTGATTCGGAGATCCCCCAGGGAACATGTTTGGCTTGACCATAAGCGATCTGGTATTCCACTGCGGCGTAGCAACTTTGATCGAGCAGTGTATCGGCATAACGCTTGGTCAGCAGGGTGGGCATGAGATATTCAAACATTGTGCCGCTCCACGAAAGCAACGCACGCGTTCCATCCAGTTGCGTAATCGGGCGGGCAAGATATAACCAGTGATTCTGTGGAACATCTCCTTTCGCAATTGCCAGCAGACTGGTGAGGCGTGACTCTGAAGCAAGAAGATCATAATAACTTGAATCAAGCCGTCCCGAATCGACGTTGTAGCCAATATGGAAAACTTTCCGCTGTGGATCGTACAGGAAGCGAAAATTCATTGCATGGAAATAAGCCTCCGCGCGGGCGCTGATGGCTAGTAAATCATCCAGAAGCCCGTTGGCAGATGTTTGAGCAATTTCAAGTTGGCTGGCGAAAGAATCGCACCAAGAAATCGAATCCTGTTCATCATCACGTAGTAAAGCGCGGACATATTGAAGGGCATCCAGCGCGCGAACGCAGATAGCAGGCACATCCTCCAGCGGCGGCCTGAATGAAAAGGCGGACAGGAGTTTATTCCAGGAGGTTGCAAGATCAGGCCGGAGATCCAGTTGATTGAACAGCAATGGGGCTTGTGCCATCGTCATTGACCAGGGACATAGATTTTCCATATCACGCTGGGTTTGGGCCAAATGATGACGCGTACGTTCAATCCATATGGAAAGACGGTGGATTGTATCTGAATCGAGCTGTTCAACTGACGCCTCGACCACCTTAACCAGCAGCTCTTCCATTTCCGCGCGGCTTTCATGGAAAAGACTCATCAGAAATTGTGGGGTACACTGACGCGTCTCGCGCAGACTCTCAGCTTGTTTCCTTAGATGGGAAATGACCTCGTACAGTTCGTTCGCCGCGCTGCCGAGGCGCGCTTGATGCAGGGTTGTATCCAACATGTCGAGTGTGTCAATCAATCCATCCCAACGAATAATGGGCTTATTCGCAACATCCCTGCATCCCTGACGTAGAGTCAACAGGCAGGCTCCCAGGTTGCCACTGTCCACGGTTGAAATATAGCGCGGTGGAAGCGGAGTCAAGGTGTGCGTATCGTACCAGTTCAGGAAATGGCCGCGCTGCTTTTCCAATCTGTCCATGCCATCTAGAGTATTTCGAATCCTCAACACAAGTTCCTGTGGGCCAATGTAGCCCAAATCGAAGGCTGATAGAGTGGAAAGCAGGAGCAGGCCGATATTTGTCGGTGAGGTGCGATGGGCTACCAACCCGCGCGGGTCTTCCTGAAAGTGATCGGGGGGAAGCCAGTGATCATCCGGACCAACAAAATGCTCAAAATACAGCCAGGTTGTGCGCGCTAGCAAATGTAAGCGTTTTTCATGCTGTGGGGTGAGTTTCTCCGGTTCATAATAAATGGGCCGACTGATCCGAAAGGCAATGTACGGCGAAAGGATCCAACCGATCAGAAATGGCGCGGCCAGAGGCAAAACAAGCGGATTGCGTAATGTCATCAGCAAAAGCAAAATGGAAAACATCGGTGTGAAGATCATCTCTCGCCAGGCCACACGTATTCTTAATTCCCGGCCAAACACGCTGAGCGTATGCGCGGCCGTGACCCACTGGAGCAAACGCTTGTGCGTGATCGTCATGCGGACAAGCGTCGTAGCGATAGCATCCAAGGCAATAAGCGCCTCATGAGGCAGGAAGACAATTTGGAATAGCGCGCGGAGCGCGGCCTGCTGAACGGGGCGCGTGGTGGTTTCGGGATACTGATCCGTTCGCCTCGCTCTAAGGGATGCGAGCAAGCCGAACGAAACTGCCAAAACAAACGTTGAGAGCACCAGTGCTATCCAGACCAAACTGAAACCCGGCAGCACCAACCATCCACCAATCATCAGTAACAGAACTCCCGGGCTGACCAGACTGCGGCGCAGGTTATCGAGAATCTTCCAACGATCAAGGATGGAAAGATTATTGGGAAATCGGCCCTTCGTTCGATGCGGCACGTGGGTCATCAGCCAGGGCAACAACTGCCAGTCGCCTCTGAGCCAGCGATGCAGACGATTCGTGTATGTCAGGTAGTGCTGGGGATAATCTTCAAACAGCACCACATTGGTTACCAGGCTGCAGCGTCCATGAATCCCCTCGAGCAGATCGTGACTCAATAACATGTTATCAGGGATGCGTCCATCGAGGCTTCGTTCGAAGGCCGTGACATCGTAGATCCCTTTGCCTACATAACAGCCCTCGCCGAACAAATCCTGATAGACATCCGAAACGGCGCGAGTATAGAGATCAAGCGCCATATCGCCGGAATAGACACGGGTGAAGATCGAATGATTCGCCACCATCGGTCTTACTTGGACCCGAGGCTGGAGCACCGTATAACCATCAATGAGCACCCCTGTTTCAGGATCAAATTCTGCCTGGTTCAATGGATGGGCGAAGGTACCAGTTAGGCGGCGGACACTGTCGCGCGGCAAAGTAGTATCCGCGTCCAGTGTCAGGATATAGCGGGCTGAAGGCAATACACTCAAGTCCCCGATCTGAACGGTAAACGTACCTGTATGTTTTCCGCTGAGCAAATTGTTGAACTCAGCCAGTTTACCGCGTTTGCGCTCCCAGCCCATCCAACAGCCTTCGGCGGGATTCCAGAGACGCTCGCGGTGGAATAGATAGAAGGGATGGTAATCCTCGTTACCATAACTGGTATTGAGTTGCTGGATGCCGGCTTTTGCCTGTTCAACTAACTGTGCCTCACCGGGCAATTCTTTTTGCGGAGCGTCTACAAAATCGGTCAACAGGGCAAAATGGACGTTAAGGTCCGCGTTGCCAAGGTAATGATTTTCGAGTTGACCCAGGAGCGAATTTAGTTCAGCCTCATTCTTGAGCAGGGAGGGGATGACCACAAAGGTGCTGAATTCGGATGGAATGCCATCCTCGAAATTGAGACGGGGCAAAATATTGGGCGGTACGATCTGGACAACGAGCCAGTTGACCAGATCCGCAGCTACAGCAGAGGCTGGCAAGAGTGCTAATACAATCGTGAGCAAGATTTGAAAAAGACTTCCGCCTGTATTGATAGCGTACCAGACAGCGACCAGACACAGTAATGCTGTTATAACAGCATTACTGCCCAGATAGGCCTGTACGTTATGACGGATCAACCAGCGGCGCAGCCAGCTTTCACGCGGAGACCGATAGCCCAGTCTCGTTTCAAGCATCGGCCTGCCGCGACCGATCAGGTAATAACCAATGTGACGTGTGCGAGACCGTTGCCCGTCTTGAGCAATGTGGACCACTTCGCGCGCGATTTCTATTTCATCCACCTGCGTGCCTTGTGCGAGTTCTTCGATCACATTACGATAGCGGTTGCGCGTTTCAAAGTCCATGAGGTTGTAAATACGCGCCGGATCGTCGCGCAGGATGCTTTCCACAACATTGGTGTTTTCGAAAAACGCCTGCCAATCTTGCGTGGCAAGTATGCGCAGACTGAGAATGCTGTTGACGACGATTGTTTCGTGACTGGCCAGGGGGCGATCCAGCTTCTCGTCCGGCGAGGCGGGCCAAACGCCCAGGAAGGCAGCGGGAGGTAAGTCCAGATGTGTGATATGGGTTAGTGCGTCCGCGAGATTTTCCAGGACACTCAGCCTCAGCATGGGTGCTAGTGCCCAGATTTCCCCGATCTTGAGCACGGTAATACTCTGAAATTTCCGGATGAAACTTTTAATCTGTTCAGCATCGAGGTGATTTTCGTTGGCTCTGGTGAGTACGAAGGCCAGAACCTGAACTCGTGCCATTTCACGGTCGATCATGTTCGCTTTGGGTAGACGCTGGTAAAAATCGGGAGGAAGGTCTTCATTGGTCTGGCGAAGGGCCTGCTCAATGATGTAGTAATTATCCAGCATCCACTCAGCGGCCTGCGAGGCGGCTGTTACTTCCAGGCTGGATTCGTCGAAATAACGATAAGCGGATTGCAGGAATGTTCCCAGTGTTCTCAATCGCGCGGGAAGCGGGTTGTCGTTGGAGCGGCTGACAGGTTCGAGGTTTTGGGCAAGATGGAGAGCAAGCTCTTCCAGCCAGTCGCGGGATGGCGTAGCATTTTGCGAGTCGGTGACAGGTTCCACGTCGGGTCGCGGAACGGTATCTAGCATGGATCAATGTCCTTTTGTTTCGCGTACAGCCATTTCAGCCTGGGTTCGTTTGATTTCATCTCCGGAAAGGTCTTGCATGATCATGAGAGAAGTAGTGCCATAAGCGATAAAACTGCTGGCAATGCTTCCGTAAGGCCAGCGGACTTCGCCCGAATGGCCATGCGCCACCAGCAATACAAGATCGGCGTTTTCCTGCTCCACCATGTCATGAAGGGCAGCTGTCATGTTATTGCTAACGACCAGGCGAGTCTGAAGATCTACTCCTCGCAACGATAATTGTGAGTGAATTTGCTCGAAGTAATGAGAAGCCGCACTGTAATTTCGGTCGGCAATGCGGTTGACAAGGTCCACGTCATCTTCCGAGAGCGGAAAGCGATGGAGCATTTCTGGCTTGCGGATAATTGACCCCAGGATGAGTTGGGCATTGTAGAACTGTGCCAGGCCAATCGCTACCGGCAGGATATATTCCGCCCGTGTTGAGCAATCCAACCCTACGAACAGGCGGTTGTATCGGATAACTGCAAACTCTGTGCCGGAAGATTTATAGGCTCTTATCAGCAGAGTGGATTTAAATGAGCGCAAAATGATCTTTTGCACCACACTGCTGACATTCCACCCGCTCAAGCCGCTCCGTCCGTGCGTGCTGAGTGCGATCAGATCTACATCATTAGTATTGGCAAAGTCAATGACACATTCGGCAGGCAGCCCCTCCAAAATCACGTCTTTGACCTTCAGATTCGTGTGTCGCAGTCGAGCGGCAATGCCATCGAGATAGACCCCCGCCTCGCGCTTTTTAAGATGCCATTCCAACGGATCAATTGCCTGCTCGTCTCCTTTATTGCTTGGGAGTTCAAGAATGTGTAACAGAGTAATATTCGCTTCAAACACGGGGGCAATTGCCATTACGTGCGGAAGAACACATTCCGCCAGGGCGGACCCATCTAAAGGAACAAGAATATGGTTGATCATGGTACCTCCAAACCAAAACGGCATTTCGTCAGCGATGAAAGCGTAATGAAATGGCGCCACCAATCTGCCTCCCCCATCTAAATTATAGTTATACAGTATTTTCCACAACCGTCAAGCTTTTATGAAATCCATGATATGCGATAATGATTGTTGATTTTATATACTGTATAGGGTTGTGTCCACCCACCAGAAGATCAATATGAACACAAAAACCGAATTCGCACCCGATGTTCTGTTGGCGTTTCGGATTCTCCTCTAATTTTTCATTGAAAAAGTTGTGCCCCACCGCGCAATAAAAGAGGCTGGAGATTTCCAGCCTCCTTTATTGAGTAAGTTGATTGTCAAAGGCATTTGTACGTCCAAAAAATCTTTACCTGATCTTCATAATCGCTTTATGCCGGCTTCAAAGGGGAGGCCTATACTGAAATCATAAAACAGCACACAATCGTGTGAATTTAATTCAACAGGAGATAAACCATGAACAAAACTTTGAGCACGATCCTGATCGTCATCGCCCTCCTCGCTTTAGCGGGAGGCATCTTTTTCGCCGGGAGCATGTACGCACGCGCCTATGCCTTTGGACCTGCCATGCTGTTCGGCTATGATCGGAATAACAATAACGGTTATAGGATGGGCCCGGGTATGACACTTGCACCTGGCGCACACTTGCCCTGGGTGCAAGTGCCAGGGAGTGCAGGTGTGAGCAGGGGCGGCGGTTACGGTATGGGCCCGGGCATGATGGGCGGCTACGGCTGGAATAACGGAACCAACTCCACCGTCACGCCCCTGACCGTTGACCAGGCAAAACTGGCTGCTGAGAAATATATCCAATCCCTTAACATTCAAGGGCTGGAAATAAGCGAAGTCATGATCTTCGATAATAATGCCTATGTCGCCGTCAAGGAAAGCGGCACGGGGTTGGGCGCTTTCGAACTGCTGGTAGACCCGGTCTCGCAGGTGGCTTACCCTGAATATGGCCCCAACATGATGTGGAATATCAAGTATGGTGGTATGAACCGTGGAAGAATGATGGGTGGGAATGGCATGATGGGTGGGTATAGCGGCATGATGAATAATTGGAATTACCAATCTACGACCCCCGGTAATGTCTCAGCGGATATGCCTGTGACAAAAGATCAGGCCATCCAGAATGCGCAGGCTTACCTTGACCAAGTTCAACCCGGCACCACCGCTGCGGATGATCCCATGCAGTTCTACGGCTACTACACCCTCGACTTCTCGAAAGATGGCAAGGTAGTCGGCATGTTGAGCGTCAACGGCTACAATGGACAGATTTTCCTTCACACCTGGCATGGAACTTTTGTTGAAGAATCGAGGTAACAAAATATAATAACGTTTGGAATGCGCCGAAGGTACGAAATTCGGCGCATTCTGTTTATCCCTGGTTTAAAGTTACAATATCATAGGCAACTAATCTGAAACGGATATTGAGGTTCGCTCATGGCTAAAATCCTTGTGATCGATGATGAACCCTCCATTGTAAATCTTGTTACGGCTTATCTCAAACCGGAGGGTTATGAGGTGCACACCGCCATGGATGGGCCATCGGGCCTCAAAGCGGCGCGTGCCTTCAAGCCCGACCTTGTTATCCTGGACCTCATGCTCCCCGGCATGGATGGGTTGGAGCTGCTCTCGCGTCTGCGCCGGGAATCGCAGGTGTACGTGATCCTGCTCACGGCAAAAACGGAAGAGACCGATAAGGTCGTCGGCCTCTCGGTGGGGGCAGACGACTACATGACCAAGCCTTTCAGCCCGCGTGAATTGACGGCGCGCGTCAAAGCCGCCTTGAGACGCATCCAAACGGCGGCCACATCAGGGTCCGAAATGAGTGTTCTCTCCTTCCGTCATCTGCGGATGGATATCGGTGCGCGCAAAGTCAGTGTGGATGAGAAACCGGTGGATTTAACCGCGATCGAGTTCGATCTGCTGAAGGCGCTTGCAGAAAACCGTGGGCGTGTCGTAACACGCGAACAATTGCTTGACAAAGTCTGGGGCGGCAAGTATTTCGGCGAGATGCGCGTCGTGGATGTGCATCTCGGTCACGTGCGTCAGAAACTTGGCCGCGAAGAATTGATCGTCACCGTGCGCGGCGTAGGCTATCGCTTCGAGGACGAACCGCTTTAGCTATTGTGAGGAATTATGATTGACTACTTTCGCCGTCATTTGGGCGCAAAACTTCTGCTCTCTTATCTTGTCGTCATCGTAGTGGGCGTGGCGGTATTGGTCGCTGCCAGCCAGTTTGTCCTGCCGGACTCTTTCAATCGCCATATGGTTGGGATGATGGGCATCACGGACAACGGGATGGGCATGGGGATGGGTAACCAGGGCTTTGGCAACCCCGGCTTCGGCAACTCCGGCACAATGGCCCAACTCTACATTGATTATCGCGCCGGCTTCAATGAAGCTCTCACATATGCCGGGTTGGCGGCCATGGTCGTGGCCGTCGCTCTCAGCCTATTTTTTAGCGGCAGCGTGGTTGCGCCTGTGCGCGCCATGTCCCTTGCCACTCAGCGCATTGCCGATGGGCGTTATGAGGAACGCCTGCAGGTACGCGGTGCCGATGAACTTGCCCAACTCGCGAGGCGCTTCAACCAAATGGCTGAAAAACTTAATCAAATTGAAGCAATGCGTCGCCGCCTCATCGCCGACGTCAGCCACGAACTGCGTACGCCGCTTACTGCCATCAAAGGCTCGATGGAAGGATTGATGGATGGGGTGCTACCCGCTGATGAAGGAACCTATCAGCAAATCCACGCCGAGGCCGACCGGCTCAATCGCCTGGTGGATGACCTGCAGGAACTCAGCCGTGTCGAAGCCCGCGCCTACGAATTGGATATCCGCCCTGTGGATGTCTCTTCTCTCGTAGGCAGCGTAACCAAACGTCTCACACCTCAAGCGGAAACCAGGCGTATCTCATTGGACTTCGAACTGGCTCCCGATCTGCCGCGCGTCCTCGCCGACGAAGATCGCGCCGTGCAGGTGCTGACCAATCTCACCGGGAACGCATTGCAGTACACGCCCGAAGGCGGGAGAGTCACCATTATGGCAAAACGGATCAATGGCGCAGTTCAACTTGCCGTTCGTGATACCGGCATTGGCATTCCGCCCGAACATCTGGCGCATATCTTCGACCGGTTCTACCGTGTGGATAAATCACGCTCGCGCCGGGAAGGCGGTGGGAGCGGCATCGGTCTAACGATCGCCCGCGCGCTGGTCGAAGCGCACGGCGGGCACATCTGGGCCGAGTCGGCGGGCGAAGGGCAGGGAAGTACCTTCACGTTTACGCTGCCGATTGCAAAAT
>JBGQIO010000071.1:0-15704 GCA_041498515.1 Anaerolineae bacterium | reverse complement strand
TGAATTAAAGGGGAAAGAAATCCCCGTCTTGTGCAAAATCATGCCGACGCATGTAACCGTTTTGGATGCGAGGTCCAAAAAGGTTGAAGGTTCAAGGTTGGCTTCGGCGAGCGGAGAGAATACCCGCACCTTCGGTCATATCGCCGAAGTGGGTGAGGGCGGCTTGCCGTCTCGCATGATTTGCTTAGCAAATCACGTGACCGCCGTTGCGGCGGCACGAACGGTGTTACCGAGCAGGAAAAACACCTGCACCTCCGGTCGCCCGAAGGTTGAAAGTTGAAAGGTGAAGGATGGACGTTAAACTTGAAATTCCTGATTCGCATCTTGATCTGTTGACTTGCCCTACCATCGGCGTACTGACCACCATGATGCCCGACGGACAGCCGCAGTCCAGCCTGGTTTGGTGCGACTATGACGGCGAATGCGCCTGTGTTAATACCACGCTCGGTCGACAGAAGGGTAGGAATATGTCGAGGAATCCCAAGGTTAGCTTGCTGGTGGTCGACCCTGATAATACCGGGCGCTATCTTGAGATCCGCGGCGAAGTGGAATTAGTGACCGAAGGCGCCGTGGAACATCTGGACAAAGTCACGAGAGAATATACGGACCATCCGCAGTATTACGGATATGTTTATCCATGCGAACAACAAATGCGTGAGAGGCGCGTGATCTGCCGCATCCACCCGAAGAAGATCACGCTGGATGCGATACATAAATAACTTTACCCCCTTAGAGCCCCCGCAAAATCCGCTTTGAGTAAATTGTATGGAACGGAAGGAAGGTATACCGATGTTCGGAGAGCGGCTGAGGCTATTTAGCCATCTTCCAGGCGGCGGGCAAAGCCAGCGCAGCCAGAATCAGTTTGATGACATCGCCGATCACGAAAGGCAATAGACCTGCACCAATGGCTTTGCTTATACTACCAAGCACGATTGCCAGCCATGCAACGCCGAAGAAATAAATAACCAGGGTGCCAACAACGAACGGAACGAACGAAGTGCGGATAGTTCTTTCAAGGCCGCGTTCGGCGAGCAGACCAATGACATAAGCTGCCACGACGAAGCCGACCAAATATCCAGCTGTCGCGCCGACAAGCACGTGCCATCCGCTTGCGCCGCCTGCGAAGAAGGGCAAACCCAGCGCGCCTTCAAGGATGTACAGGATCATCGATGAAGTACCGCGCTTTGATCCCAGGGCAGCAGCGACAAGTAAAACGCCAAATGTCTGTCCGGTTAATGGGACGGGGGTAAAAGGCAGGGGGATGCTGATTTGGGCGAGAACGGCAAGCAGCAAGCTACCCGCAACGATCAGCCCAAGATCTCTGAGCCAGGAGGATACACGGGGAAAGTAACGAGTTGAGAGGGAGGGGGCTAGAGTTGTGATAGGAAGTCCTTTTCGTTAAAATGTCCGGTTCCTTATTGATAACACATTTATATCGAAATCGTTATCCACAAATCCAAAGCCATTCCGAAGCCCGCCTCCATCCTTAAAAATACAGGTAAATTAATGAAAACTCCCCAAAATACGAAACGAAAATTTGATGCAATTAATAAATATATTCATTTTGGGGAGGAAGGATAAGCGATCTATCCCATCCACCTGAAGAAGATCATGATGGATCCACAATTGAAAATTGCAGAGGCGGTCAACCATGGCTGATGTGATCGTTCCTTCAGTTTATATAATCTAAAACTGAATCAAGGATCGGTGTCTTCTCGAGCAAAGTATTCCGAAACTGCCATAAGATAAATCCAACAGCGGAAATGAACATCAACTCTGTTGCCTCCTCCCAGAATTCAAACCAGACAAGATTCTTTGTAAAAACCGAAGCCAGCGTTAAGCGGAAGAGCGAGAAACCGAGCGCGCCGATCCCCGCCGAGAACAGAATTTTGGTCGAATTGGGGATGGGACCTGCTCCTGGCTGCAACAATAGCATCCATGCTGTCACGAAGCAAGCCAAAGCCAACAAAGGCAGAGCGCGCATCTCGTACCACTGGTAGAAGCCGAATCGGGCGTAGGAATAAGGGAACCCGAACACGTCGGTGATATAACTTTCAGGGGAGCCTGCAGCCGATAGAGGGAATAAGGAAGCCAAAGCCATCAAAACAACAAGAAGCTGCGAGATCCGGCGAGCAGCACAATACCGTGGAGAAGTCCGTTTGCATACACCGCAAAGTCCGCCGGCCGCGCAGCGTCCGTCATTGATATGGAGCAGCCTCCGATCAACAATCTCGAGGAAGGCGTACGCGATAAACCCAAAGGCGAGCACCATGCCATAACTGTGGACATATTCGGAAAGGAGGGAGGCATGCCGAAATATGATGAAATTGACCGCGCAGAAAATTTCCCCGATCAAGAAGGCGCTCAATCCCCAAAACATAGAAACGATATCGCGCGCGGTTTGGCCAAGCAACCCGGTGATCAACGCGAGGCTTAAGAGCATGTATGTGGGTTTTATTATTAGACCTGCGAAGACCTGGGCTAATTGTTGCGCTCTGCTCATGGTTTTATATTCCATAAAGACAGGTGCGACGAGGCCTCCCTGCTCAAACCAATAGATCAGCAAAGGCAGCAGACCGCCAAGTAAAGGGACAATCAGAAGAAGAATACGACGTGTGCGGATCATCCAAAATGATATTAGGATTATTATCGTAGAAGTTGTATAATTCATTGTACACCATAGGAGGCGAGCATGTACCCTATTCTTTTTGAAATTAATGGTGTCCCGATTTATTCGCACGGCTTTTTTTTCCTCCTGGCATTGCTAGCCGGCACTGCCTTACTTATCTTTGAAGCTCGGCGCAGGCATTGGCCGAAAGAGGAAGTGATCCCGATAATATTGGCGGCATTTGTCGGCGGGATGATCGGCGCAAGGCTTTCCATCCTATTCTTCAACGGTTGGGAGACTGCGCCAATCGTGCTTAATTTCTTTGCCTTATTCGATCCACGCATCGGCCCCGGCTCGATCTTAGGAGGCGTTGCCGGTGCTTATATCGGTGGATATATCGCCTCCAAGGCCATCGGTAAGAATGGCTGCGCTTGTGATGCATTCGCACCGGCGATGGCGCTTGCAACCGCGGTTGGCCGCATTGGAGATTTTCTCGCCGCGGAAGATGGATTGGGTAAGCCCACCACTCTACCCTGGGGCGTTCCTATCCCGGGCGTTGATTATCTCGTCCACCCTACGCCGCTTTATGACGCCGCCTTCAATCTGATGTGGCTGGGCGTGTTATGGGCATTGCGTGACCATCCCCGAATGCAGGATGGCAACTTGCTTAAATTCGGCGTTGCGGGATATGCAGTCTTCCGCTTCTTTGTAGAATTCGTGCGGAACAATCGTGTTCTAGAGCTCGGGTTGACGGGTCAGCAGTATGCCTGCATTCTTATGCTTGCTGCCTTGGCCGTTTATTATGGCAGGCTGTGGTTCATAGGACAAAAGGCGGCGGCAGGCTAAAAGCAGAATAATCCATACGTGAGGAAATTTCAGAGATGAGCAAAGAACCATCTGAAATCGATATAGAAAAACTGCTGGCAGGCTTGCGAAGTAGCGAGGCCTCTATCCGAAAGGAAGCCGCGCAAGAGATCGCCAATAAAGTGATCGACAATCCTCAACTTGTGAAGGAGTTGGAACGATTATCTACAAGTGACCCTGATCAATATGTCCAAGATACCGCAGCGCAAACTCTCAAAAAGTTAGGATTCGAGGACAAAAAACCAGGATATGTCGATTTGCCCCCCGAGCGCACGCTTTCCCGAAACGAAAAAATCCGTGATTTTGCGATCGGTTTTTTCGGTTGGTATATCATAAATGGATTATTGTGGATAATAATCAACCCAGGGATAATCAATGGAGGTGCCGCTGTTAATGGGGGTTCTGGGTGTATCACTTTCCCTCTAAATCTCATAGTACTTATTGTATTCGCTAGAATAAAGCAGACACACTGGATCGCCTTCGGTATCCTGGTCGCCTTAGCACTTAACCTGGTTGTGTCATTAATCATTGGAGTGGCATTCAACGGTTGGTGTTTTATCCCCTTTTATGTTAAATAGATCGACTATTGAATTTTACCGGCAAAAAATAACCTGATCCATTAGATTCATAAAATGCAAAGCCATCAAGATAAAAGACTTAATAAATGAACCCGGAACTTACTGCCCCCGATATTGAAGAATTGCTCGCAGACCTGCAGAGCGATAATGCCTCTCGCAGAAAAAAAGCTGCAAAGAGCATACGAGAACAAAAGGTGACAGACGAGCGAATTATTGATGCCTTAAAAGCCATCGCTTCACGGGAACCCAATAATTCCGCAAGAAAAGAGGCCATCGCGACCCTGACCTCCATGGGAATTGAACCGCCACCCATGGACCCTGAACTTGCCAAGAACCGCAAACAATTCAGGCTGGGTGTGCTTCTATTCTTCGGGTTGAACGTATTATGGTTCGTTATCTACATTGCCGTGCTGGCTGTGTTTTATCAAAATAGCTTCAACGCGACGGGCAGCATTGGCAATATCCTAATTACGATCTTCGGCTTTCTTCCATACGTTCTCAATATCGGTTTTATAATCTTCTTCGCAGTCACGAAGCGAGGTCAGATCGCGCTGGGTATGTTAGCCGGATTTGGTATATTGCTTGCCGCCGTCATTTGCCTGGGTATGATTTTCACCGTGGCTTGTTTTGTAATGCTTGGCTCTTATCAACCGTAATGGTTCAGGAGCTTGTAAGAGGTCGCCGAATTAACTTTAGGATTAGTTTTAATCAACCAATTTATTGGAGGTACCTTGACCCAGCCTGCCGTCAAACAAGATCGCAATGAAATCTTCTGGGAGTTGACCAAGTCCATATGCCCCGAATGTAAAAAAGTAATCGACGCACGCATCATCCTGCGCGAAGGCAAGGTTTACATGCGTAAGAGTTGTCCTGAACACGGGAAGTTCGAGGCATTGTTTTTTGGGGACGCAGACCTTTATGTGAAGATCGCACCATATAACAAGCCCGGAACAATCCCTTTGAAGTTTGCGACAGAGGTCCATGAGGGCTGTCCGCTGGATTGCGGCCTCTGTCCTGATCACCAACAGCACGCGTGCCTGGCGCTCATCGAAGTAAACCAGGCCTGCAATCTCGATTGTCCCTTATGTTTTGCAGACGCGGGAACGCAGTACGCTCAAAGTGGGTTTGAGTTGACCTACGAGCAAGTAGAATTCATGATCGATACCTATATCGCTGCAGAAGGCAACCCGGAGGTCCTGCAGTTCTCAGGCGGGGAGCCGAGCCTGCATCCGCAGATCATTGACTTTATCAAGCTGGCAAACCGCAAGGGAATCAAATATGTGATGCTGAACACCAACGGCATTCGCATTGCGCGCGACGATCATTTCCTGGAAGAATTGGCTAAAACAAAGGCACATGTTTATCTGCAATTTGACGGTTTTGAGGCACGGACAAATGAATTGCTGCGAGGCAGAGCCGATCTAATCGATATCAAATTAAAGGCACTCGACCGCCTTGCGCAAGCCGAACTGCGTGTGGTACTTGTGGCGGCGATAGAGCGCGGTGTGAACGAGCATGAGGTTGGAAAAATCGTCGAATTTGGATTACGACACCCGGCTGTCTTTGGGGTAAACTTCCAGCCTGCATTCCGCGCCCAACGCCACCTGGAAGCAGACCCTTTGACGCGTATAACCATTCCTGACGTGCTGTCGAACCTGGAGGAACAAACAAATGGCCTGCTCAGAATCGACGATTTTGTGCCTGTACCTTGCTGCATGCCGACCTGTAATTTTGTCACATACATGATGATCGAAGGCGACTCGGTCACTCCGATCACTCGCATCCTGGATGTATCGTTCTACCTGGATTACATCAAGAATCGCACCGTCCCGGCTCTGAATGATGATCTGCTGAAAACACTCGAACGTTTGTGGAGTAGTTCAGCGAAAGTCGGTTCCGATGAAGCCGCAGCCGACATCACGTCCATGTTAAAAGGAAAGTATATAGGCGAGAATAAGGGGTCCATCCAAGCTACGCGCGCCGAAGAACGATGCAGCTCTTGCCATGCACACCTGCCTATGAGTGAACATTCGCCGCGTGATCTCAGCCGTCATGTGTTTATGATAAACACCCGCGATTTTATGGACCCATGGACGTTCAACGTGAAGAACGCTATGAAGTGCTGCGTGGAATTCCTCACGCCTGATGGGCGCATGATCCCGTTCTGTACCTATAACACGGTTGGCTATCGCGAGCAGGTGCGCGAGGGTTTAAAACAAAATACCAGAGCAAAAATCAGCATCTAGCACTACAAGTCGTGTATGTACTTATAAGCTTTAGGTCCGCTTGTTGTACGACGAGAGGGCATCCTACCCCTGCAACTGATTTTGGTCCAAAATTTTCATTCGGCGAAACTACCAAGATCGGTGTAAACCGTTCTCCAGCAATTCATTGCGGACGGTCGCTGAAAGGACTTTTTAAGCTTTAACCTCAGGTCCATTTCAAATTTGTTAGGGGCGATTCCCGTAGTTTGTCATTTGCAACGCGCATGATATACTTTAATCTGTTGGAAAACTTTTGGGAATAATGATCTTCCTTTCAGGTAATTTTCCTCGTAGCGATTAATTTACCAACCGGGACAACCTTGAGAATAATCAAAATTCTGCGCACCGATCAGGATCTGGTTGACCGCTTTCTAGAGGTATTCGCCAGCGGTTTAGCCGTGGCAGGCCAAAGCAGAGCCGCCCGTCCGGGATTCTTCGTCTTTGCTGCCAACTTCATCCATGAATACCTTGAAACAACATATTTCAAGAAAGAAGAAGTCCTATTGAAGGCCCTTGAAGATTACGGCTTTCCCCCTGGCGAAGGCCCGGTTGGGACCATGCACGATGGGTATCAAAAAAGTCTTGAGATCTCAAAAAAACTATCCGAAGCAGCGAGAGATTGGCTCAATGGGGATGAAGCCAGCCGCATCGAAGTGATCTGGGCGGCGAGCGAATACACCGGCGTCATGCACCGGCACATGGAACTGCTAAAAAATCTGATCCATCCCCTGATCGAACAATCTCTTACTCTGGAAGATGAGCAAAAAGCGGCGGTGCATTTAAACGTTATCGCTTTCGAAGACACCAGCGCTGACTCACTCGACAAGTACGTTAAAATGGTCAAGACGCTGGAAGATGAAGTCAGTGAATGGAAATAAATCACATTAAAGTAAGTCTAAAAAATATTGACTTCTAGAATTGTAGAATATGGAAATAATAAGAATTCGGGCAATTTGCCCGAATTCCATTTCTACGGATCTATACTTTAAGGATGTTACAATCAGCTCCCTCCGTTAGGCAGCGCCCCGAGAAGGTGAGGGTTACAAATTACGAGTTACTTCTTCTTCCCAAACTTTTTCATCAGCAAATCCTGCAGGGTAGGCTGACCAATCTCCTGGAGTTCATAGCGCACACGCTGGAAGGGCTTCCTGAGCTTGATGACGCGGGTCAGGTCAATCGGTGTACCGACGATGACCAGGTCGACATCGGACTTGTTGATGGTCTCTTCCAAATCCTTCATCTGTGCTTCGCCATAACCCATGGCAGGCAGGATCGGTCCGGTCTTGGGATATTTGGCATAGGTGGCCGCAATGGATTTAACAGCGAACGGGCGTGGATCGACAATCTCAGCTGCGCCAAAGCGGCGTGCAGCGACGTATCCGGCACCGTAAGCCATTTCACCGTGTGTCAGCGTTGGGCCATCTTCGATGACCAGTACGCGTTTGCCGCGGATCGCCTCCGAGTCGTCCACGAAAAGCGGGGAAGCAGCTTCGATCTGTATGGCCTTGGGGTTAAGCCGGCGCAGATTTTCGCGCACTTTGATAACATTCTCAGGGTCGGCGGTATCCACCTTGTTAATGACGAACACGTCTGCCATTCGGACATTGGTCTCACCGGGGTAGTACGTGGACTCATGCCCGGGGCGGTGCGGGTCGGCAACCACGATCTGGAGGTCGGATACATAGAATGGGAAGTCGTTGTTGCCGCCATCCCACAGCACGATGTCCACTTCTTTCTCGGCTGCGCGGATAATCTTTTCATAATCCACACCCGCATAGACGATCACGCCATTATCGATGTGCGGCTCGTATTCCTCCCGCTCCTCAATTGTGGTCTCTTGTTCGTCGAGATCGCCATAATCTGCAAAGCGCTGGACTTCCTGACGAATGAGATTGCCATACGGCATGGGATGACGAATGGCCGCAACTTTAAAACCCATTTCCCGCAGGATGAGAGACACCCGACGCGTGGTCTGACTCTTTCCGGAACCTGTTCGGACCGCGCAGACGGAGACGACCGGCTTGGTAGACTTGACTTGAGTATATTTCGTACCCATCAGCCGGAAGTCCGCTCCCAATGAATTGACCAGGGAGGCCTTGTGCATCACAAATTCATGCGGCACATCCGAATAAGCGAAAACGACCTGCTCCACGCCGTATTTCTTGATCAGCTCCGATAATTCCTCTTCGGCGCGAATGGGGATGCCCTTTGGGTAGAGGTCGCCCGCCAATTCCTGCGGATAGAGGCGGCCTTCAATGTCAGGGATCTGCGTCGCGGTGAAGGCTACGACTTCATAATCTTTGTTGCCGCGAAAGAACGTGTTGAAGTTGTGGAAGTCACGTCCGGCCGCGCCCATGATAATGGTCCTGATTGGCATGGGATCCTCCTATGGATGCCCCTCCGAGGACATTGTCCAAAGAAGCCCGGCTTTGGATTTGAGCCTCTTCTTTTGACCCGGAATGGCATTGTAGACAAGCTGTGTGAGACCTTACACATTATTAAAAACAAAGGACACCAAGGAACATTAAGGTTTGATAATAAAAATCAAAGGAAAGCCCATTCTCCAGATTTGGCAGGCGGTAACGATATTGCCAATAACGGCTTTTACGTGTAAATCGATGAGGAGAATATTGCGATAATTGATAAAGACCATCCGAGACCCTTCCTGGAGTTAATGGAGACGAAATAAATATTGATCACAGATAAAACAGGCTTAACGTGTAGAAAACGTTTAGCCTGTTATTTACATGACCTCCGGCGCTTGAATATCAAGCAACCGCAACGCAAGAGAGAGGGTTTGTCTGGCCGCCGCTACCAGACACAGGCGCGCCATTCGAATTTCCTCCGTATCCGCCTGGATGACCGGCACCGCATGATAGAACGAATGAAATACATTCGCCAAGTCATAGGCATAGGCGGCAATGACCAGCGGACGATATTCGTTCGCTGCTTGTTGGACTGTATCGGGGAAACGTGAAATTAATTCGATCAACTGAACTTCATGCGAACTTAGTTCATAGTTGAAGGATGCAGGTTGAAGGTTAAAAAGGACCTCGGCCCCGGCAGAGGAACCTTTAACCGCCAGTTTTTCAACCTGCGCTTTTTTCAAGATGCTGTTAGCGCGTACGTAGGCATTCTGAATATATGGCCCCGTTCGGCCATCGAAGGATAAGGCTGAATCCATATCAAAGACGATATCCCGGTCATTGTCTACCGAGAGGATGGAGTAAGCTAGCGCTCCGAGGCCGATCATTTTAGCCACCTGTTCGCGCTGCATTTGAGACAGGTCGGGCGTCTTTTCGGATTCCACGGCCAGAACACGCTTGATGGCTTCATCGGCTACGTCTTTGAACAGCACTACCCGTCCACGCCTCGCAGACATACCACCCTCGGGCAGGGTGACATAACCATAAGATAGATGATAGCATTTGAGCGCCTGAGGGAATCCCCACAATTCAAGGATCTTGAACGCCTGCTGAAAGTGCAGGTTTTGACGGAAGTCCACCACATAGATCGAACGGTCCACGTGATACTGCTCGAACTTGATCTTGGCCAAGGCCAGGTCTTTCGTGAGGTAAAGGGAGGTGCCGTCGTTGCGCAGAATGACCGCCGTCCGATACTTCTCTTTTGTGAGCCCGAGTTTCTCATCGATCTTGACGATCACCGGGCCACCCTGTGGGCGTTCGTCCTGCGCGATCCCCTTTTGGATCAATTCGTCCACAATGGCTTTTGAGGGCTCATCTACGTCACTCTCGTAGAACCAAACATCTATCTTCACGTCCAACATGGCGAGTATGTCGCGCAATTCTTCCAAGCTCCACTCGCGCGTTTGGAGCCATAAGTCGCGAACGTACTTGTCGCCGGCATCCCATTTGAGATACATCTCGCGGCGCTCGGCATCATAGGCCTCGCGCTTATCTTTATCTGCGGGGGTCTCGTCCGCCTTCGGGTCAAGCAGGGCAGTGGCTTCCGCATATATCTTCAACAACCACTGTCCGCGCTCATGGATACCTTTGGGTTCCTGACCCTTGTAAAATTTATTGTATGCCCAAAGAATGGTAATCACGCCCAGACCGATATCGCCGGGGTAGGAAGCGCGTATCGTCTCGAAGCCGGCGAATTCCACGATCCTCGCCAGCGATTCGCCCAACAATGTCGTACGTGCGTGGCCGATATGGAACGAATGATGCGTGTTCGGCTGAGCGTATTCAACCATGACACGCTCGTTCTTAGCCACGCCACGACCAAAGTCTGCGCCAGAGGCGAGCACTTCATCCACTACGCGGTGCGCAAACTCAGAGGTAAAGAAATAGAGATTGAGATAACCCTTAACTGCTTCAATGCGGCTGATCCCTTCCACTCTGCCTATTTGAGCCTTAACCTGCTCGGCAATCTCCTGGGCGCGCTGCGGCACCGAAATCTTTTTGCCTGAACGCGCTTCAAGGGCTGCGGTCGCGAAAAAGGAGGTGGAAAGGCCCCATTCACCTGAGAAAGGGATGCGCGACCACTTGAGTTCCGCAAGGGGAATATCGTTTCGCGCGCAGAACTCATGGATGCTGGCTTCGATGACTTGTTGTTCTTTTTCAAACATGGCTGAGTGGGATTATAACAAAAGCGGGAGCGCTTCCGCTCCCGCTATCCTTATTCCAAGGATTATTTCTTGGCCGCCGTCTTTTTTACGGCAGGCTTCTTCTCCGTTGTCTTTTTCTTCTCGACCTTAGGTTTAGCTTCTTTAGGCGGCTTTGTTTCCTTTTCAGCCTTTGCGGGTTTCTTCTCGACTGTTTTCTCCGGAACGGATTCAACAGGTTTCGAAACAGCAGCCTGGGGTTGACTGCCCAGCGCGGCAAGTTGTTTCATCAAGCGGCCCTTACGGCGAGCTGCGTTACGCGGGTGTACGGCGCCTTTCTTGGCAGCCTTATCGAGCATGCTGATAGCGAACATAACGGAAGTTTGTAAATCCACCTTGCTTCCGAGCGCTGTGCGCGCATCTTTAACGGCAGTACGGGCGGCGCCGCGGTAAGTACGGTTGCGCAAGCGGCGCTTCTCGTTCTGACGATTGCGTTTGATCTGAGACTTAATGTTAGCCAAAGGCGTTCCTCCAAAAAATTTCTTTCAGACTTGCATAAAGGCTACCCGCAAATTCCATCAACATACTCCATTTTCCGGATAGACTTTAATTCAATATCTGTATGCGGAGCGGTATTGTACATGAAGCAGTTGGATTTGTCTAGCAATAAAGACCTGCACCCAATTGAAGAATGCAGGTTTCATACCACTAAGGGGTCGGTGTCACCGCCAGCGTTTGCGTCGCTGTCGGAATCGGTGTACGGGGAGTGCTGGTCGGTGGACGCGTGGCGGTAGGTGTGACAAGGTTGACCCGGATCTGTAACTGCTGCCCGACGGCAATGGAATTCGCGTCCGTCAGATTGTTCGTCTTAACGATATCGTCCACTGTGCTGTTGAACGTGGATGCAATACCTGCCAGCGTGTCGCCTTTTCGTACCATGTAAGTTACTTTGGTGCCCGGAAAGATGTTCGCCGGGATGGGGGTTGGAGTAGGCAGCGGCATACCCGGGTTGGGTATCGTAATCTGCTGACCTGGGTAGACAATCGAAGTGAGCGGATCGATTCCATTACCCGATTTGGGATCGTATGGATTGAGCAGTAATATCAATTGGATGCCGTCATCGCCCAAACCGAACTTAGTCGCAATGGCTTGAAGATTATCACCATCCTGGATCGTGTAAGTAAACGGCGCTGAAGGAGTTAGCGTAGCGGTGAGAGTCGGAGTGTCTGTGATGGTAGGAGTTGCGGTGGGGCTGGGTGTGATGGTAGCTGTAAAGGTAAGCGTTGGAGTCGGTGTTTCAGTGGCAAAGAGCCCGTTAAAGGGCTTACTGGGGCCGGTTAACCAAATGATGAGCAGCGCTAATCCCGCCAGAACGAGCAAGCCAGAAGCGCCGTAGACGAACATGATGTTGCTTTGCTGCCGTTTCTTTCGGTAGGAAGAAATGACACCGCTGGAAGAACCTTTTTTGTCCATTAGATGGGCCTCTACAGCACGCCTAAAAATTGAGAGGCGCGCTTAAAGGATTTTACCTGAACTTTGAATATTTGTGGGATCAGCGGAAAAGTAAGTTGAGAGGATAACCGGGAATAAGAAGGGTGAAGCCGTTGCAAGGCTCTTATCCTTTTACTCTTGTCCGCTGATTTTTAATATTTTGCAAGTGTTCTTTTAGGAATTGGCCTGTATACGAGGTCTTGATCTTCATCACTTCTTCAGGCGTACCCTCCGCCACCAATTCGCCACCGCGATCGCCGCCCTCGGGGCCAAGGTCGATCAACCAATCGGCGACTTTGACGATATCCAAATTATGCTCAATGATGAGCACCGAGTTGCCCGCATCCACCAGCCGCTGAAGCACTTCGATGAGCTTATGCACGTCTGCAGCATGGAGTCCAACCGAGGGTTCGTCGAGCACATATAAAGTCCGACCCGTCGCGCGACGCGATAATTCCTTTGCCAGTTTAACTCGCTGTGCTTCGCCACCGCTCAAAGTCGTGCCGGGTTGCCCAATCTTGACGTAACCCAGACCAACTTCCTGCAGCAAGCTCAATTTGTTCATCATGTTTGGAAATGCGGAGAACTCGCCGAGCGCATGGTCAACCGTCATATCCAGCACGTCGGCGATATTGTAGCCCTTGAACTCCACCTGGAGCGTCTCACGGTTGAACCGCTTCCCGTGGCAAACATCGCAAGGGACATACACATCGGGCAGGAACTGCATTTCGATGCGCAGCTCACCCTGACCCTGACAAGCCTCGCAGCGTCCACCGTGCACGTTGAAAGAGAAACGTCCGGGTTTATAACCACGCACCTTGCTCTCGGGCAGTTCCGCGAACAATTTGCGAATCTCGTCAAACATCCCCGTATAAGTACCGGGGTTCGAACGCGGCGTGCGGCCGATAGGCGACTGGTCAATGTTGATGATCTTATCCAGATGCTCGACGCCTTCGATGCGTTTATGTTCGCCGGCTTGTGTGCGAGCGCCCATCAACCTGGCGGCCAGATCATTGTAGAGCACCTCCGTCATCAGGGTAGACTTGCCACTCCCGGAGACGCCTGTGATACAGACCAGCTTCCCAAGCGGGATTTGTACGGTGAGGTTCTTTAGGTTGTTCGCCAGTGCTTCCACTATTTTAAGATTCTTGCCATTTCCTTCCCGCCTTGTTTTCGGGATGGGGATCTGCTTGCGCCCCGATAAATATTGTCCCGTCAATGAGTGCGGATTTTCCAAAATCGCTTTCGGCGTTCCCTCGGCGACGACGCGTCCACCATGCTCACCCGCCGCGGGACCAAGGTCAATGACCCAATCGGCTTCGCGGATGGTCTCGTCGTCGTGCTCAACGACTAATACAGAGTTGCCCAGGTCGCGCAAGCCTTTGAGGGTATTAAGCAAACGCGTATTATCACGCGGATGCAAGCCGATGGAAGGTTCATCCAGGACGTACAACACACCCACCAACCGAGAGCCAACCTGGGTCGCCAGTCGAATGCGCTGCGCTTCGCCACCGGAGAGCGAACCCGCCGCACGATTGAGGGTCAGGTAATCAAGCCCAACGTCCACGAGGAAACCGAGGCGCGACTTGATCTCTTTAATCACCCGTTCCGCTATGGCCTTCTGCCGATTGGTCAACACGGATTTCTTCCCACCGAGTTCGTTGGTCCAATCAAGCGTGCGCAGAATCGGCCAGGAGGTCACTTCGATGATATTCGCACCGGCGACTGTTACCGCGATCGCTTCGGGGCGCAGACGCTGGCCTTTACAGGTCGGGCACGGTCTATCGGACATGTATTCCGTGATGCGCTCCCGGATGTATTCCGAGTTGGTTTCGCGATAGCGCCGTTCGAGGTTCCCGACCACGCCCTCGAAGTCGCGCGCGAAGGTAAATTCATGTCCCTTTGCGCTTTTGTATTTGATGGGAATTTCCTTGCCGCGCGTGCCGTAAAGAATAATTTCAAGCTGTTCTTTTGATAAATCTTTAACCGGCTTATCCAGGTCAACGCTGAAGAAACGCGCCGCGGCCTGAAGAGACTGCCAGTAATAGCCGCCTTCTTCCTTCGGCCCGCTCCATTCCATTGCAATGATGGCTCCATCATTAAACGTAAGGTCCTTATCGGGAATCAATAGGTCGGGATCAATCTCAAGCTTGTTACCCAATCCCTGGCAATCAGGGCAGGCGCCATGCGGCGTGTTAAATGAAAACGTGCGCGGTTCAATCTCCGGCAAGCTGAGGCCATGCACCGGACAGGAAAGGTTTTCGGAGAAATGCAAATCGCTACTCGAACTGCGAGCAGCTGGATTAGCCTCCGATTTCCGGGAACCGGAAGCCGCTTCCCGATTTTCAACCCTGGCAATGGTTAAGAATCCTTCTCCGAATTTTAGAGCGGTCTCCACCGAGTCGGTCAAGCGTGTGCGGGCCGCTTTCTTATCTTCTTCCACCCCATCTTTCGAAATAACGAGACGGTCAACGACTGCATCAATGTTGTGCTGTTTGTAGCGATCGAGGCTGATCTCATCGTCGAGGGAATGGACGGTCCCATCCACCCGGGCGCGCACAAAGCCCGCTTTGCGGATCTCTTCGAATACAGCCTGGTAGGTGCCTTTCCGCCCGCGCACGACCGGTGCCAGCACGAGGATGCGGCTGCCATCGGGAAGCGATTCGATCATGTCGACGATTTCCTGCGCCGATTGCCTGACGACTTCACGCCCACAAATCGGGCAGTGCGGTATACCCGCCCGAGCGAACAGCAAACGCAGATAATCATAGATCTCCGTTACGGTGCCTACCGTCGAGCGCGGATTATGGGAAGTACCTTTCTGGTCAATCGAAACAGCAGGGGAGAGGCCATCGATATGATCGACATCGGGTTTGTTCATCTGGCCGAGGAATTGGCGTGCATAGGCAGAGAGCGATTCGACATAACGACGCTGACCTTCGGCGAAGATCGTGTCGAAGGCCAAAGATGATTTACCCGAGCCGGATAGGCCGGTGATGACGACCAGCTTATCGCGCGGGATCTCGACCGTAATATTTTTCAGGTTATGGACGCGCGCACCCACCACGCGAATGACATTTATTGACATATCAACCTTTGGATGTGAGGCGGAGTAACCATTGAGGTCTTAAGAAGCGGCAGTTGAACAGGCTGTACGATTTCACTAAAAAGCACGAAAAAAAAAGGTTCGAATGTAACATCTTTCCCGTAAACTACGGGTAATTTCAGATTGAAAAGCAGGAGGTTCGAATGAGGTTCGAATAGGATATTCCTTCGGTTATAGTGACTTCAATTCCGCCGGGGTTAAAACCCCTGCCCGTGGTAACACTAGA
>JBGQIO010000070.1:0-15775 GCA_041498515.1 Anaerolineae bacterium | reverse complement strand
ATGCTATGGGACAAGGTAACATCGAACACCGCAAAAAGCGAACCCAGCAGCAAGGAGGCGACACCTGCCAGGAAAACGATGAGAACCGCACTAGATAAACCAGGAGAATTCGAGATGACTGATAAAGCAATCGTGAACATATCGGCGATGAAGAAAACGATCGCTATGAGAACGCCGACCAGTGAAGTCCTCACCAGCTGATGACGATGAAATAAAGCCAATAATTGAGAATTGATATATTCCAACAAACCAGAGATTGAGCCGGAGGCAGTTTCATGGTCCAACTCCACCCGTTCGCGGACCATACGACGCAGACGTTCTCCAAGCGCAGAATAATGCGCCAGTAGACCGCTTCCAAGGATACTACACGAAGGAATCATTACCACGGGAGCGATGATCAATTGGATTGTACGGGTGACCATTTCAGGATCCATGGACTGCCAACCTCCAGTTAGAATTTTATTCCGGGCGTGACCAGCGGTCTTGATGTATAGTTATATTAGATTTTATTTCAACGGTTATAAGGAGAGAGGCAAGAACCGGGCTTAGAAAAAGCAAGAACAAGGTCCGATGTGATTTTGCAGTTATACGGATTGGAGGGCACTATGGCTGAGAAACATACTAAAGGTGAGTGGCACGGCTGCATCGTGTGCGGAAAACTATACGAACTTTATGCCGTATACGATGCAAAAGGCAAATTCATTGACTGCCAAGTAATGAGCGGAGGCGGAAAACTTGTCCCGAACCCGGACCGACCGCTGGTGGCCTGCGAGAGGCATTCAGAGGAAGAGATCGAGGCAGCGGTCATCAGAGTGTTCGGTAAACATAAAGAGGAAGATGATTAACCAGATTCTTTCCCGTCATTTTCGAGAATCTCCTTTCAACCTAGCCGGGTCCAGGCATCGCGCCGAGCTGGGTCAGTAAACTCATGGCATCCTCTTCGCCCCAATGCTCGACGATCTTGCCCTCTTTGATACGCACAAAATACATTCCGGAAAATTCAACATGGATGCCAGTCGCAGGGGTGCCCATAAAATCGCCTGTGTGGGTCCCGGTCATCGCAATACGCGCTGCCACCTTATCTTTTTCAGCGATCAGCTCCTCGATCACGGTGTGATAATCAGGGAATCCGAGAAGCATTATGCGATGAGCGGCTTTTGCACCTTCCAGGCCGGGTGGAACACCGGGCATGATCCTGGGTGTGAGAAGGTCATCCGCCAGGACTTCGCTTAAGGCTTCAAGGTTATTGTCGTTATAGATTTCCTGATAACGGCGGACGAGTTGTTTGTTTGCTTCGAGAGACATCGTCTTACCCTTTCAAGCAACCATTTCCCGCAGCCTGCGAGAAAAGCTGCGCAACACCGCTAACGAGACCTCGGGACGTTCACGCAAGATCTGTTTGAAAGTATCTCCTTCAATTGCAAGCATACGGACTTCACCCTGTGTAAGCAGGGTCGCCGAACGCGGCGCAGATTCAATGATAGCCATCTCACCGACAAATTCGCCAGGGCCGCGCTGCGCCAACACCTGATCTTTGCCGTTAACCGAACGGACTACCTGTACCTGGCCGTTCACGATGATGAACATCATATTCCCTTCATCCCCCTGATGGAATATGGTTGTCGTATCCGGAAACCACTGCTCATCTGCAATTTCTGCCACCTGCTGCAAATCTTCAGGTGAGAGATCGGCAAAGATGGGCACTTCCCGCAAAAGCAGGACGCGTTCAAGTATAGAAACAGTTTGCAAAGTATCCATGAGTTTATCCTCGCCAAATTTAACCAAAGCCTCACCGGCTGATTCTTGAATGAGGGAGTCTGGATCGGACTTCAAATCGACCAGCTTCGGAATGAATTCTCGTAAATCCATCTCCTGAATTGCGCGAATCGCCAGCGCACACAACCAGCGATCTCCGCTTTCCAGGAACTTTTCAATATACGTGGAGGGCGTCAGGCGGGCTGGTTCTTCATCCAGAAGAGACAGGATGCCGCGCGCCAGTGATTTATCTCCAAGTGTGTCCAGGGCCTCCAAGGCAGCCGCGCGAACTTCGGGATCGGAGCCGCGCAGGCTTTTCCGCACCAAATCCATGGCGTGCGGATCGCCGATCAAACCGACAACCTTAACCAACCGGCTCTCGCCGAGGCCGATCTTGTTCTGCAAAATTTCCCGCAAAAGAGCGACCGCCCTTCCGGTTGCCGGTAGGCCGGCGACCTGGGCGAACAGCAACCGGAGATAGGTTATTTCGTCACGAGCATAATTCCGCAACCGGTCCGAGGTGAGGACATCTCCGGGAGAAAGCGCATCCAAAGCAGCATCACGGGCGAGTTCATCTTCAGAATCCAGTACATCCAAAATTGGTGTTCGATCGGTCAAGCCGCCTCTTCGTAAAGAATCAGCGGCAGCCGTCCGAACGGAGGCATCCGGGTCAGATAAGAGCACCACCAGCGCGCGTGTTGAAGTCACATCTTTTAATCCGCTTACAGCCCGGCATGCCGCCTGCCGGATCGCTACAGACGAGTCCTGGAGAGCCGTCAAAACCGGTGCAGCATCCAGTTTGCCGTCAAAGTATGCGGCCACGCGGCCGAACGTATCGAGGGAAGCAATGCGCAGCGGAGGGTCACCATTTTGTAACCACTTTGTCAACCCTGGAAGCGCCTGTTCGCCCCGCCCAAGTTTAGACATTATCACCACCGTTTGTGTCCGTACGGTGATCGACTCATCCTCAAGAAGGTCCGCAAGTTTTGCCAAAAGCCTCGGAGAGGGTTCCAATTCGAATTGTGTTAAGGCAACCAAAGCCTGGTAACGGACTTCCGGGTCTGCGTCACCGAGCAAGTCCGTGATCTGTTCGAGGGCAGAGAGGGCATACAACTCTCCGAGGGCGCGCAGGCTAGCAGAGCGCACACCTGCCTCCGGGTCAGAAAGGTGATCCCTCAAAGCCGGGATGGCCGAGGCGTTCTGCATTTTTCCAAGGATTTCGGCAGCCAGGCGGCGCGCCGTGGGTTTGGATTCCCGCAAGGCGCGCGTGACGACCTCCAACGCAACCGCGTCACCTTGCAGACCGGTGAAGGAAGGCTCATCCAAACTGAATACCTCCAATCGGCCGGCACGCAGGGCATCGATCAATGCCTGCCCATAAGCGGCGCGCATCCTCCAGACCATAAAGCCGCAAACCAGGGTGACAAGCATACCCATCAAAAAGATCTGGGTAACGGTCAGCACTCGCTCGCCCAGGACGAGCAGCAACCCCGATAGCGCCACACCGACCTGGGATGGAACACCATTCGTAAATGCCAGCACCTGTCCGCGTTTTTGCGAGGGAACGACGTTGAACAGAGCATTCCAGGCCGTGCCGGCAATTCCGGATAGGATGACCAACTGAGAGAAACGGGCAATGATCGCGCCGTCCAACGAATACCGGTTTGCAAAAACAAGGAAGCCAAAAACATAGACCAAGGGCATCAGGAACACGCTGTTGACGATACCCAACCGCCCGTAAATGCGATTTGCCAGGAAGAGAGAAACCAGAAAAGTAACCGCCGTTGTGATGCTGCTGAACAAACCCAGAAAACCCGCCACGCTGGCTTCATCCGGGAAAGAAGTGGTGACAACCTTATTGAAAGGAAAAGCGATCGCAAAGAACAATATCGAAAACAAGACCGAGGCATAAGCGATCAACTTCATTAAAGAAGAGCTGCGCACAAAATCGAAGCCGGAACGCAGATCGTCCAATAAACTCGATCTTTTATTAGTCGCTTTGGCAGGGCCAAAATATTTTTGGGCAATGGAACGCGTGAGAAAATATGAAAGGCCGAGCAAGACCGCATAAAAGAAAATCAGGTTGTCTGTGCCGAGCATTTTGGCGATGACGCCGGTCACTGAATTTCCCAACACGCTGCCGAGGATTCCGGCACTTGCATATAACGGGAACAAACGCTTGCCCTGGCGCGCATCGCTGACCTCACCGGCCAAATTCCAGGTGAACGTGCCCAGGATCATACCCATGCAGCTGACCGTCAGCCATAAGACCGGATATAAAAGCGAAAAGGGCCGGAGCAGGGCCAGGCGCTCGATGAGAAGTAAAAAGACCAGCCCAAGGATCAGAGCCTGGAAGAAACGATTCCGGCCGAGTCGGCCCAGGCCGGCAGAATAAGCCAGGGTTAAAACAAACGTTACCCCGCCCAGGATCAAATACATATAAGGCAGAAAATCCACACCGAAGCGCAGGAAGAACAGAGCCGAGGCGGCGTTATCGCCCATGCCCTGCCCAGCCTGGATGCATAGGAACAGAATTCCGACGAGCAGGACGAGCTGCCGTTCTTCCGGGCGGACTTTTAATAGAGAGGCTATCCGCTGCATAGGAGACTCATCAATTCAGCACGGCCTTTACCTCAGGCTTATTGAGAAAAAGGTCCTTCAAACCAACAGCTTCCAGTCGGTCGGCAATGAAAGAAGCGTTCTGGCGTGCTTTTTCTTTTAATACACCGGCTTCCACATGATTACCAGCTTTTATTTCTATTTCGGACATCAGGGAAAAGATCCGCCATAAGCTTTGCCGGGAATTCAATGCTTCAGCCATTGTCCGTGCCTGAACCAGCGCCTGCTGCGCCGCTTTGACTTGTCCCAGCCCAAGCAGGGCTTCGCCTTTATGCCACAGCAACTCGGGAATATCCGGGCGGATCGTCACGGGTATCTGCACCTGGAGGTCATCAATGATCGAAAGAGCAATTGCAAAATCTTTTTTGGCGAGTGCTAATTCTATATTTGCCATTTCTACAAGGATCGTATAGCGCGCATAGGGAATGGTAATAGGGTCTAATTTATTCGGCCCGGCTGTTTCTTCGGCCTCCGCAAGGTCATTCTTAAGAAGCTGGAGGCGGACCATCATCGCAACCGGCAGTGTTTTCCAACCCGGCAATTTGGCGAGAGCTATGCTTAACGACTCCCGACACGTTTCAAGGCCTTTTTCGATATCCCCGAACGAACCATAAACCCAGCCAAGTTCCGCGCGTTCTGCCACCGAGCTGGCAAGCAAGCCGGCCTGGTCACCCTGGCGAACGCTGTCCTGCATCAGTGATAGGGCCCTATCCGCCTCGCCTCGATCGAGGGTTATAAAGCCAATTAACATATTGTTGTACGCCTGACCCCATAAATTACCGGTCGTTATACTGATCTCCAGCGACTGAGCAGCGCAATCCAAGGCCCTCTCGTAATCACCGGCATTAAAACCCGCCTCGGCTTCCGCGCCAAAGCTATCTGCGAGCATGGATTGATTCTCGAGTTCCCGCCACAAGCCGCGCGCCTCACCAACGACGGCGTACCCCTTCTCGAATTCCCCAGTGCAGGTATAAACTCTCGTCAGGTCATTAAGAATGAACGCCAACTGCTCACGGTCGCCCGTTCTACGCGCTATGGCTAGAGCTTGTTCCCCGTGCTCAACGGCCTTATCAATGACCTTGGAGAATAAATAATTAAGCATCAGGCTCCAATGCAATTTAGCCTGGGAGGCCTGGTCGCCGATTTGCCGGGCCAGGTCAAGCGCCCGAACGAGCATTTTTTGCGCGAGGTGGGGAGAGTGAAGCTGTGTAAATATCGAATAGATGGTAGCACGGGCAGTCAATGATTCAAGTTCCAGCGAACGATCGCCAACTTCACGGGCAAAAGCCTCCATCTCTTCATAATTTGCCAGCGCCTGCTGATGCCGACCATCCTGTTCCAATACATGACCGTTCTTGATGTAGAGCGACCCAATCTGATCTCTCCCTGCACCGATGCGTTTGGCAGTTTCGAGCGCCCGGCTGTAGTGTGTAGCGGCTTCTGCGTTGGCATAAAGATGCTCGGCTTTCTCACCTGCCAATCGATCATATTTGAGCGAGCGGTCATCTTCCGCATTGTAAAAATGATAAGCCAGAAGAGGCGCATATTCTTCGAGGCGGTCCGCATGAAACCCTTCCAGGATCTCACCGATCCGCTGATGCAGGGCGCGGCGGCGTTTGATCAAGGTAGAGTTATAGGCAGCTTCCTGAACGAGCACGTGACGGAAGATATATCCCTCCGGTGCGAGCGGCTGGATCAAACCTGCTTGATGTAGTCTCTGAATATGTACATCCAGGCTGCCGTTGAGATTTGAGAGGCTGCGCAGTAAACGCAGGTCAAAGGAACGGCCGATCACCGATGCCATTTGCAGCAATTGTTTAGTGTCCTCGGGCAGCCGGTCGATGCGGGCGGTCAATACCCCGTTCAATGTGCCCGGCAGGGAAAGACTGACATTCTTATCTGCAATCCGCCAATGACTGTTCTCACGCACGATCTGTTTTGTCTCGATCAGAGATCGGATCATCTCTTCGACAAAGTAGGGATTGCCTTCCACCTTTTTCAAGATCTGATCACGCAAAGCACCCGGAAGGCCCTCGGCGCCCACCAGATTGCTCAATAACATGGACGCTTGATCCTCCTGCAGGGGCTCAAGGTCGATCTGGATGAATTTTTCCTGAAGCTTGGCACCGATCTGTTGGATGAAAGCCGTATGATTCTCAGGCCGGGTCATACAGATAAATATAATGCGCTGCTGCTGGACCAGGTCGGCCAGGTTTATGAGCAGGGTCAGGGAGGCTTCATCCGCCCAGTGCAGATCGTCGAAGATCAGCGCCAGCGGGGTTTCTCCCGTGAGACCGCACAAATATCCGCGCGTCGCTTCCGTCATATGCTGGACGAAGTCTTCACCTTGAAAGCCCGACAGAGTCTGCAAACTCTCCGGACTCTCGACGGCCAGTACAGCTTCCAGGAATGGGAGGTTCCCACCCGGCAAGCCGCAGCCCTCGCAGACAGTGCACAGCTTTTCGCGGACCTGAGAAGGCGGGTCGTCCTCGCGAGCGTCCAGCGATTGACGCAGCACCTGACGCCAAACGAAGTAACTCGTCGAGCGAGCATAAGAAAGCGCCTCGCCCCGGAACCAAATGAGCTGTGAAGCAGCTTCCAGTTTTTGAACTTCGGCCACCAGGGTGGACTTACCCAGCCCGGCTTCGCCGACAACCACGGTAAAGCTTCCTATTCCTTTGTTGAGGCGGGTAAGAGATGCTTCGAGCAAGGATAACTGCGAGGTCCGACCGACGAGGGGAGAAGACAATCCTTCCAATCCACGCAGATGGCCGGGTGTCTGCTTTGCACCAAGCACTCGATAGGCCTTGACCGGTGCCGATTTGCCCTTAACCTCAATATCACCCAACGGCTCAAAATCAAAAAGAGGCGCGATGAGCTTATAGGTTTCCTCCGTAACCTGCACCGTTCCGGGAAGAGCCGTCTGTTCCATGCGGGCAGCCAGGTTAATCGCATCGCCGATCGCCGTATATTCCATGCGGAGGTCGGAACCGATCTCACCCACTACAACAAGTCCGGTGTTAATGCCGACGCGCAAGCCGAATTCGATCTTATGTTTAATCCGCATCTGCTCGGCGTAGGCTTTGATGCCAGACTGGATCTCCAACCCGGCGAGGATGGCGCGCTGCGGATCGTCTTCATGCGCAATGGGTGCGCCGAAGAAGGCTAGAATGGCGTCCCCCATCAGGCGCGGGACGAGGCCTTCATATTTATAGATCGGAGCGATCATGCGCTCGAACGCGCCGTTGATGATCTCCGTCCACACTTCGGGGTCCATGGTCTCTGCGGCGGCGGTGGAGCCCTTGACGTCGCAGAACAACATCGTGATCACGCGCCGCTCGCCGGCCAATACATTGCCTGATCGGGCTGCTTGTAATTTGGCGATCAGTTCCTGAGGGAGATATTGGTCCAGAAATCCGCTCTTCGATGGCTGGCTTCCTTCCCCCGTGCCTGGAGCCGCGGTTAACGCCGCACCGCAATTCATGCAGAATTTGGCGCTCTCGGGGTTGACCGTTTTACAGTTGGGACAGTTCATCTTTCAAAGATCTGTGTTCAATGAGGGTTCCCCAGCAGAAGTTGTGTATGACTTGATCCGTGCATGGTGCAAAGTGGATAAGTAGGGTCATATTCTAGCATAAAAAAAATTTCGTTTGAGAGAGGAGAAACCGGAAAGTAGAGAATAGAGAGGAGAGAATAGAGAGTAGAGAGTAGAGAATGGTATGTGCGAAGAGGAGATTGGATACGGCCGAAATTTTTTACTCAAAATAAAGGGAGTCGCGCCGGATTCGACTCTACTGCTTATCACAACTACCTTGAGATTTGATTTCAGAAAATGTAAGGCGATAAACAATATTTTGTTCATATTATTCCGCAGTACCTTGTAATTCGACCCCTCCCGGCGGCGGAAGGTTAGAGCATTTCCGGTCATATTCAATGGAACGGTCGTAATATTTCCTACCCTTATTTAAATAAGTGTTCAATTGAGGTTCAATTCCTCCCTTCCATGTATGGGAAACATGTATGGTAAATATGCAATCGAAATAGCCAAACCTTCCCGCGGTGAGCTCGGTCCTGACTTTGCTTCCCACTCCCAATAGAAAATTCAGTCTGGTAATACCAAGACGCAAGGTAACAGCCGAAAATGAGGTTGCAGGACATGGGTGGAGGCCTTTTAATCCATAGTCATTATATGAAACATTTGTTCTAATGTCAAGCTGAGGGTTGTCCACTGCGTATCAGGTTATACAGAGTTTGCGAGGCTATATATACTTCATGAAGGGAAAAACCAAAAGACTTTTAATCTGCATAATGCTTAAATTAATTTCGGGCGGCAGGATTTATAATCTATCTGCCGTTAGGACACCAAATGCCTGATAAATACCTAGTTCGCCGGCTGGGTAATCTCTAATCAACAAGCGGTGAAGATATGAAATTGAAAGTTACTGTTTGCGAATTTCAAGATGACCCGAATGGTTTAGCTCAGGATTGGGAGCAATTAGTCGCACATATCAAAGCCGAAGCCAGCGATGCGGTTCTTGTTCCCGAAATGCCGTTTTACCCTTGGTTCGCTCGGGCACAACACTTTGACCCGGCAGTGTGGCAGGAAACGGTTCTTGCTCACGATGTTTGGCAAAAACGTTTCAATGAACTCGCGCCCGCAATTATCCTCGGATCGCGACCAGTGAACGAAGACAACTTCCGCATGAATGAAGGATTTGTATGGGAGCAACGATCTGGATACCACGCAGCGCATAGAAAATATTACCTGCCAGAAGAAGAAGGTTTCTGGGAACTATCCTGGTATCATCGGGGCGATGGCGATTTTACTCCCATCGATAACGGTAACTTACGAATAGGATTCTTGATTTGCACTGAACTCTGGTTCATGCAGTGGGCACGCTATTATAGCAAACTAGGTGTTCATCTCATCGTCACTCCGCGCTCGACACCCCAGGCTACTCTAGACGAGTGGTTGGCAGGTGGACGAACAGCCGCCATCGTTTCTGGTGCATTCGCGCTGTCATCGAATCGTGTCAGTTCAGGAGGAGAATCGCCAGAATATGGCGGACAAGGATGGGTCATCGCGCCAGATGGTCAAGTTTTAGGGCTCACATCGCGTCAGCATCCGTTTGTAACCATTGAAATTGATGTGTTCGAAGCCGAACAAGCAAAAGGGACATACCCACGATACGTGCTTGAATAAAAGAAATGTGCATTTGTAACTAACCCGCATCGCGTACGGCTTTTGTAGACCGTTTGGCACTATTCATAAGCAGATCCATTCGATAAGAAGTTTTATCCCCCAGGAACCGGAACGGGGATTTTATCCCCCAGGAGCAGGAACGGGGATGTTATCCCCCAGGAACCGGAACGGGGATTTTATCCCCCAGGAACCGGAACGGGGATGTTATCCCCCAAAACAAGAACGGGGATTCTACGCATTGAGTCCAGCGAGCTAAAGGTGTCTGCACAAATAATGGAGATAAGTGTCGATTTGTCGAATCGAGGTAACCTATGTATATAAGATTGGTCCAATTCAACCTGGGCACCGGAAAGCGTTCGGCGGCCGAGGCCATCGCGGACAAAATCGTCCCGGCCATCCGAGAGCAAAAAGGGTGTGATCGATGTGAATTCATCGCTGATGAGGCGGCCGGCGACTACGGTATCGTGGTCCTATGGGAGTCGAAACAGGCCGCGGACGCCGCCGCTTTGGTGATAAGCCCGATTTTAATGCCCGCCCTAGCCGGAGCTAAAGGGACGAGCATCCGTCTGTTTGAGGTGTACGAGCCGAAAATGGAAGAACCGTAGAAGAGTCAGTCACGATCTCTACCTCACCGGACATATCCTCTGCTTGAGTCGCGTTATAGAAGACGACGCGTTGAAATTTAGAGAAAGCCTGAATGGAACCAATTAAAGTGGGGTAACAGAAAAGAATGAGGAAGAAATTACAGTCTCACCCGCTCAGTAGGAGATGAGCGGGTGAGCTTTCGCCTCCCCTCGCCGGGTCGCCGCCTGATCTGCGATCGGTTCATGCAAAATGGAAGAAGCCCATGTTATATGCGACGAGGAAGGATGCGATCGCGGCGATCAGAACCGAAACAGCCAAGGCGAGGTAGCGCCTGCGGTTGACGGCGATGTTTTTCGAGTCCGCTTCTCTTTCCACATTGCGCAGCATACGGCGGTTTTGAGCCTCTCGGTGCAGGTCGTCCAGGTGGACTTTGTTAGCCATCTCACGGGTGTACATATCCAGGTTGTTCATTTCTGCCTCCTTTAGGGCATATTGTTTTGGGTTATTCTGACAGGGCGGTGTTCTTCTTCCTTTGGCCTGTGAATCTATAGTCATTAAATCAAAAAGCGGGCGATCCTCTAAGGCCTTTATAGATATAATAAAAGATAGAAAAAGCGATAATTTTTATGAAAACAGGCGAAATGGCTGAAACGAAGTCCTTTGGCCAGTGGCTTCGGCATCGCCGCCGGGAACTGGATCTGACGCAGGGGGAATTGGCGCGTCAGGTCGGCTGCGCCCGCATTACCCTACGCAAAATCGAAGCAGACCAGGCGCGCCCATCGAAGCAGCTCGCGGACCTGCTGATGGAGCAGTTGCGTGTCCCTGCGGATGAGCGCGAGAGTTTAATGCATTTTGCACGGGGCGGAGAACCTGCCAAATCCATCACTACGACGACACCACCTGACAACCTGCCACATCCAATCAGCAGTTTCATCGGCCGGGAACGTGAAATTGGGGAGGTAAAAAACATGATGAAACTATCACGCCTGGTGACGTTGACCGGCGCGGGTGGTTGTGGCAAGACCCGCCTGGCGATAGAAGCTGCACGTCAGATAACGGATCTATTTTCCGACGGTGCCTGGTTTGTGGCCTTTGCGCCGGTATCCGACTCCACACTGGTCTATCAGACAATCGCTTCGGCTTTGAAGGTTCGTGAAGATCCAGGCCGTCCACTCATTGATACACTGTGCGCCTATCTTCATTCCAAGCACCTGCTGCTGGTATTTGATAATTGTGAGCATTTGGTCGGGGAGTGCGCTGAGGCGGCCGATGCACTGCTGCAAGCCTGTCCGCCACTGCGTATCCTTGCCACCAGCCGGGAAGCGCTCGGGATCGGCGGAGAAGTCACCTTCCCCGTCCGTTCTCTTTCCCTTCCTGCCGCCACAGCTGTCTCCATGGCCGAAGCGGCTAGCAGTGAGGCTGTGCGCCTTTTCGTCGAACGCGCCGCTGCCATCCAGCCAGGTTTCAGCATCAACGATCAAAATTCGGCCTCCATCCAGAGGATCTGCTCTCGCCTGGATGGCATCCCTCTTGCATTGGAGCTTGCCGCCGCTTTAGTCAAGGGACTTAGCCCAGAGCAAATCGCCTCCCGCCTCGACGATCGCTTTCAGCTGCTCACCGACGGCAGCCGCACCGCCCTCCCCCGGCAGCGCACACTGCAGGCCACGATCGATTGGAGCTACAAATTGCTGTCTGAGGATGAACGCCTGCTCTTCCAGCGCTTGTCCGTCTTCGCCGGCGAATGGAATTTGGAAGCCGCCGAGGCCATCTGTTCCGGCGAAAGACTGCCTTCGAAGCTTGTACTTGACTCGGAGCTGCGGCTGGTCGACAAGTCATTGGTCGTCTCAGATACGCAAGCCAGCCAGCCGCGCCATCACATGCTTGAAACCATCCGCCAGTTCGCTCAGGAAAGGCTGGGCGAATCCGGCGAGGCTGAAGCCGTGCGTCGGCAGCACTCCGCCTACTTTACAACCTGGGTCGAGCAGATGGGGATGGAGCTGCGCGCGGGGCCAACCCAATTAGACCGGTTTGAACAACTCGAAGTGGAGCAAGCCAACATAGGGGCTGCGCTGGAGTGGTCGCTGGGCGGCGGGGACAGCGAATTGGGCCTGCGGCTGGTGGGTGCCATCTTTTACTTCTGGTGGCGGGCCGGCCACTGGCTCGAATGGGAGCGCTGGACGGCGCTCGCGGCTACGAAGATTGAAGGAGACCCAGGCGCCGCCCGGGCCGCGGCGTTGGTGGCGCTGTGCGGTGTGAATTTGTACGTGAAACGTAATATGGACACCGCCCGGAGGTATGGAGAGGAAGCGGTGGCGCTCTATCGACGTCTGAGTGACCAGCGCAGCCTCGCCTGGGCCATTTTTTGGCTGAACACCTGCTCGATCGGACTCATGGAAAATGCGGACGAATATGCCCGAGCGATTGCGCTTACCGAGGAGGCCTTAGAACTGCTACGCCAAGCCGGCGACGTGGCTGACGTCGGCCAGGGTCTGAATAACCTGGGACAGTATGCCATCGCTCATGGTGATCACGTTCGGGCGAAAGCCGCTTTTCAAGAATCCCTGGAGATTGCCCGCGCCATCGGTGATCAAATCCGCGAGCAGATCGAATACTCGAATCTGGGTAGTCTGGCTCTAGCGGATGGGGATTACGAGACCGCCATGACGCTCTTCACGCGAACTCTGGTATGGGCCCGGGAACGTGGGAACTCCCCGAACATCCTCAGCGGCCTAGCCAACCTGACCTCGTTCTGGCAAGTGCGCGGCCAACCGGAAAGGGCCGCTAGGCTGATCGGAGCCGGAGAGGCGCTGTCGAAAAACTTGGGGGTCAGATTACAGCTGGACGATCAAGGTGCCTATGATCGGTATGTCACGCGCGTGCGCACACAATTAAGCGATGAGAAGTTCAAAGCCCTGCAGGCCGAAGGCCAGGAGATGGATATGGAGCAGGCGATTGAATACGCCCTGGCCGAACGGCCTATTTGACAAAGAACCACACGAGGCACCAAGAGCACCTAGGGAGTTTGTCTGTCCAACGGCGACGAGAGACGGAAGCGGCAGACGCGTCTGAAGACTCGAAACGAAAGTGAAACCAGAGTCGCCTTTCCTGCTTCGAGTGCCCCTGGGACAGGAGTCTCAGGGGCGGCGTAATTGCAGTACTACACTGCAGAAACTTTTGCTTTGTTAGAATGATTTATCAATAAACGTTGATCCGCTCTTTTGCCAGGTCGGATAATAGAGGTTTGACCGAAAGCCTCTCCTTTGCCGCACATGACTGGGCTCGCGCTGCTGATGCCGTTGACGACGGGCAGCCTTTAGCTACAGCACTGGCACAAGTCAACGGGATATAATATTCCCAGCAATCAGGTGTTTTCCAAACCCTGCAAAATACCAAAGGAGTCGTCCATGCACTACCGCCAAATGGGCCGCACCGGCCTGCGAGTAAGCGAACTTTGCCTGGGTGCGATGACGTTCGGGCGCGAGGCTGCCGAAAAAGATAGTATTAATATTCTGGACCGTTTTGTCGAGGCGGGTGGCAACTTCATTGACACCGCCGATGTATATTCCGCCGGGTTATCCGAGGAGATATTGGGCCGCTGGCTAAAAGGCAAAAACCGGGATGATTTTGTCCTCGCCACCAAGGTCCGTTCCTCCACCGGTCCCGGCACGAACGACGTTGGACTGAGCCGTAAGCACATATTATCCGGCGCGGAGAAAAGCTTGCGCCGCCTGGGTACAGACTACCTGGACCTCTACCAGATCCACATGTGGGACGCGCTCACTCCACTCGAGGAAACGCTCGACACGCTGAACTCGCTGGTTAAGGCGGGTAAAGTGCGCTATCTGGGCGCGAGCAACGTAGCGGGTTACCAGCTTCAAAAAGCCATCGACATGAGCCGTGCCAATGGCTGGGAACCATTCGCCTGCTTGCAGCCGCTATATAACCTACTCGACCGTTCCATGGAGTGGGAACTGTTCCCGGTTTGCCGGAATGAGGGAGTAGGCGTGATCCCCTGGAGCCCACTGCGCGGTGGATGGCTGAGTGGGAAATACCGCCGGGACATGTCCGCCCCACCTGCCGGGACGCGTATCGAAGACGCCGAAAAACACGGCTGGAGCGAGAGCTGGTCAGCATATGCCACAGACAGCACCTGGAATGTGATCGACGCCCTGCTCGCCGTCGCCAAAGAGACCGGCAAAACCCCGGCGCAGGTGGCACTTAATTGGGTGTTGAACCGCCCGGGTATCACAGCCCCTATCGTTGGCGTGCGGACGATTGCGCACCTAGAAGATAATCTGGGCGCGGCGGGGTGGGCAATGTCCGAAGAGCAGGTATCCAGGCTGAATCAGGCGAGCGAGGTACCACTGCCCTATCCGTATAATTGGTTGAATCGCTGAAAATAATAAGGAAAATAGAATAAAAAATCCGGTCGGATCAATATTCCTTGTGCTTGCCTGTCCAGGGGTTTTAATTAGTGGATGCGCTCCTGCTATTACTTCTTCAACCATTTCGCCATCACCGACGGCTTCGCCCAACCCATCCACATTCACTCCTGAGCCAATTTCAACCGAAACCCTTATTCCGCTCACGATTTCTCCGCAGGTTCGTGCCATACAAATAATTCGCACGGACTTGGAACTACCAGAATTGCCATTAAGTTTTATAGAAAAAACGGGGATGCTAAACTCGCCTAGCGGTGGTCTGGTAGTTGTCAATTATCAAGATGGCGCCGGACGAAAATATTCCGTGAACCCCGATACCAACCAGGTTGTAGAAATCGATGCTCGAACATTATTAACGAACATTTCTCCCAACGCACCAACATTTTCAATGGAAGTTTTGAAATCCAAAGCAATGAAATATTTCAAGGCCACCATCCCCAATTTTGATCATCTGCAGTCTTCATGGAAATATGAAGAAGGTGCAAAAGGGGACTATTATTTCTTCAGTTGGTATGATGAGATCACACCAACTTCAATGAATTTCCCATTTGCACAAATCGGCCTGGATAAAAGTGGTTTACTTTTTGCTTACTATAATACGTTGATGCTCAACAAATAGTGTTTCGTAGAAGAAATTACCGATTTGCTACCAAACGCCGAGCAGTAAATCAAAAGAGAACGGGATTTGACGCTTTGATCCCAGCGAAGTCAAGCTTGTTTTTTTGTATTTCCAGGCTAATTCAAATTCAAACGGTATGATACGCATTGATCATATCGAACTAAAGGCGGCTAAACAGAGAATGGAGAGGCTAATTATGAAAGGAAAGCGTGCCGTGATCACCGGCCCGACTTCCGGCATCGGGAAGGAGATCGCGATCCAGCTGGCCGCTCTCGGCGCTGAACTGATCCTCGGCTGCCGCGATATCAAAAAGGGCGAACAAACGGCGAATGAGATCGCAAAAAAGACCGGCTCCTCGAAGGTCCTGGTCATGCATATTGATACTTCGAGCCAGCAGTCCATCCGGGAATTTGCCCGGGGATTTCGTCAAAAGTACCGCCGCCTGGACGTGCTGATCAATAACGCCGGAGGCAACCGCGGGACCTTGCCAAAGGTCGAGAACGCGGAGGGCATCGAATTGACTTTTGCCACGAACGTACTCGGCTATTTCCT
>JBGQIO010000069.1:0-15820 GCA_041498515.1 Anaerolineae bacterium | reverse complement strand
TTTAACCAAGGAGGTGATACTTCATATAAAAACATGATATACCCAAGAAAGCTGGCAAACTAAAAAACTGTAGGACAATAGGAGAAGAAACCATGTCAACAAAAAGCTCGAAGTTCGTTTTGCTGGTGACAGTTCTGATCACTATCACCTCCATGCTCGCGGCCTGTGGCAACGCTGCCACACCGACGCAAGCCCCAGCTGCGACAGCGGCTCCTGCTAATACTCAGGCGCCCGCTGCGACGACAGCTCCAACCCAGAAGAAGTTCACCATCGGTATTTCAAACTCTTTCATTAGCAGCGAATACCGCACACAGATGATCGATGAACTTAAAGCAACCAACGCGGAGTATATGGCAAAGGGCATCACGAATGATCTTGTCATTGAAAGTGCCGATACCGATGTTCCAGGCCAGATTCAACAACTCCAGAACTTGATGGCAAAGAATGTGGATGCCATCCTTGTCAACCCCGGTGATGTCAACGGCTTGAATGCCACCCTCGAAGAAGCTGTCAGCAAAGGCATCATCGTTATTTCCGTTGACCAGGCGCTTAATGCAAAGGGCGTTTATGATGTAGGCATCGACCAGAAGGATTGGGCGATGAAGTCGGCTCAATGGCTGGCCGATAAACTCAGCGGTAAAGGCAACATCGTCGAAATCGAAGGCTTCCCTGGACATCCCGCAAATGTGGCACGCATGAGCGGTGTTGATGAAGTGTTTGCCAAGTATCCAGGTATCAAGCTTTTGGGGAAGGACACCGGCAAATGGGACGAAGCCACCGGTCAACAGGTCATGTCGAACTTCCTCTCTGCCTACCCGAATCTCGATGCTTACTGGACTCAGGATGGTATGGCCATTGGCGCTTTCCAGGCTGTTCTGGCTGCTAATCCCGCTAAATTCCCCGTTGTAGTCGGTGAAGGCCGCTGCCAATTCCTTCAACTATGGTCTGACCGTCTGAAGGTTGATCCGAACTTCGAGACCATTGCAGTTGCCAATCCTCCGGGAGTTTCTCCCACCGGTCTGCGTATTGCTGTCAATATGCTGATGGGAAAGAAGGTCGATTCGACCAAACTGGGCGGCCCTTCAGGAACCCAGTTCGTTATCCCGATCCCTGTCATCGTCACCAAGGATAACTTCCAACAGGTCTTCACCACGCAGTGCAATGGCAAACCAGCCACATTCTTGCTGGATGGTATCATGACCGATGATGAAGTTCAGCAGTTCTTCGTGAAGTAAAACGATGTCACTGTCGCTTTCTGCCCGCAACGTAGTTAAACGATATGCAGGCGTAGTTGCCCTTTCGGATGCAAACCTGGATGTAAATGCAGGCGAAGTCGTTGCATTGATTGGAGCCAATGGAAGCGGCAAGAGCACACTGAGCAAGATCATCAACGGAGTAGTTGTCCTCGACCGAGGACAACTACTCCTTAATGGCCAACCTGTAAATTTTTCCTCACCGCAAGCGGCTAAAAACCTCGGTATATCAACTGTTTTCCAGGACCTGAGTCTTGTACCCCATATGACCGTAGCCGAGAATGTCTGGTTGGCCCGCGAACCACTCCAGTGGGGCGGTATTGTGGACCAAAAGCAAATCCGCGAAAAAACGGATGCATTGCTCGGTCTGTTTGCCGGCACCTACAAAGATAGCCTGCGTCCAGAGGTGACGGTAGCATCACTACCTTCTGACGAAAAACAAATCGTTGAGATCCTCAAAGCTGTCAGCTTTGAACCGCAGCTGCTCATTCTAGACGAAGCCACTGCCAGCCTGGATAGCCGACAGGTGGAACGTCTTTTTGAAATGGTCGTCCGTTGGAAGCAGGATGGTAAGGCTATTATTTTCGTTTCTCATCGTATGGAGGAGATCTTCCGAATTGCAGATCGCTACTATGTGCTGCGCAATGGAAAAACGGTCGGATCCGGGGAGATGAAACAGGTAAAAACCAAAGATATCGTCGCCTTAATGGTTGGTGATGAATCAGCAGAAAGTGTAGTGGAAAGGAAGAAATCAGTCCGCCAAAATTCCCTGAGTCAAAAAATCCAACTTGAAGTCACCGATCTGAGCACTGATGGGCTGAGGGGTGTGAACCTGAGCTTGCATGCAGGTGAATTGTTAGGCATTGGCGGACTCAAGGGACAAGGCCAACGGACTTTGCTGCACACTCTTTTTGGTGCTCTAGACCATACGGGCGAAGTCAAATTTGATGGTGCGCTTGTGCGGTTTAAAAGTCCTCGCCAGGCGATGAATAAGGGTGTAGCACTGGTGCCGGGTGAACGCGCCAAAGAAGGTCTTTTATTCATCCGATCAATTCTTGAAAATCTCTTGTTGCCTTCCTGGGGAGATTACGGTTTTCCAACCCGCATCCAAAAGGCGCAACATTCTGCTGCGGAGGTCAGCACAAGTCTAAGCCTGAAAATGGCCGGGCTGAATGAGCCCGTCAGCGGACTCTCGGGAGGCAACGCACAAAAGGTAGTCATCGGAAAATGGCTGCTGCGCAAGCCACGCTTGCTGCTGCTTGATGACCCTACCAAAGGCGTGGACGTCGGTACCAAGGCAGAGTTCTATCGTCTGCTGGCGAAGCTTTGCGCCGACGGGGTTTCCGTTTTATTCTACAGTAGTGATGACGAAGAATTACTTGGATTATGCGACCGGGTGTTGGTGATGCATGATGGGCTTATCCGTACGGAACTGGCTGGTGAATCGCTGACCAAATCCAATCTTGTTGCTGCAAGTCTTGGTGCATCGCAAGAGAGTATGCAGTGAATATACAGCGCTGGCAGTCCTTCTCAAGGCGGAATCCTTATCTGTTTTCTTTGTTGCTGTTGGTAATTATCGTATTTGTCAATCTTTTTTTTCAGCATAATATCTTCGAGCGTGAAACCCTAAACAGCAATATGCGTATTTTTCTGCCGCTCATTATTTTGGCAGCCGGTCAAGCGGTTGTTATCTTGGGCGGCGGTATTGATATCTCCGTCGGTTCGATCGTTTCCATCGTCAATGTCATCCTTGCTACCCAGGTCGGCCTGGAAGGCGACTCGCAAAAGATGTATTTAATAATGGCGTTCGCTTTGTTGGTTAGTATGCTTGCCGGAGCGCTAAACGGCTTTTTTGTGGCATTTATGCGTCTCCAGCCAATCATTACCACTTATGCTACAAGTTTCTTATATGCCGGGCTCGCGTTATTCATTTTACCCAATCCTGGCGGCGGGATCCCACAATCCTTTTCCAATTTTTATCGGGATACTACTCCGCTCGGATTACCTCTCGCTTTCATTTTCATTGCCATTATTCTGCTAGCCTGGGGTTTATTACAGAAAACCCGTTATGGGCGTTATTTATTTGCCGTGGGTGGGAAGGCCGAGGCTGCTTACGAAACAGCAGTCCCCGTCAGCGCTGTGCAATTCAGTACTTACGTCATCGCCGGGTTGATGGCTGGAATTAGTGGTATAGCCATCACAATGTTGGTTGCTTCCGGCAATGCAGGTACAGGAGATCAACTGACATTATCTTCTGTAACCGCAGTCGTTATCGGCGGGACAACGTTAAGCGGCGGTATAGGAGGTGTAGCAGGGGCTATTATCGGGGCCGTTATTTTAGGTTTAGTCAAAAATATCATTTCGTTTGCAAATATCGATACATGGTGGCAAACCTTAGTAAATGCCGCTATCATCGTTGTGGCCCTTGCCGCGCCCGGGGTTATTAACTTATTCCGGAGGAGGCGCTGATGAAACGCATCACCATTTCTCCGCCGGTTGCGGCTGTGTTGCTAGCAATCATCTTGTTTATTTTAAGCGGTTTACTTCCTAACGGTTTTGGCAATAACCTGGATATCGCAAGAGGCCAAGCGTTGAATATTATCCGCTTGTCGGTGTTCCTGGGTGTCATTGCTGCCGGTCAGACGCTAGTCATCATCAGTGGCAGTGAAGGAATAGACCTTTCCGTTGGGGCGGTGGTGACCCTTTCAGCGATTGTGACTTATGTAATGGTCAATGGCCAGGATGGGCATATCTTGCCTGCGCTGGCAGCCGCGATACTTGTCGGTGCTGTGATCGGATTGGTCAACGGCATCGGTGTAGCATTCTTACAAATTTCACCTCTGGTGATGACGCTGGGTATGTCCGGCGTCGTTACCGGCTTGATCCTGGTCGTCCAACATGGCAATGTCAGCGGCGCCGTGTCGCCCATCATGACCAAAGTAATCGCCCGGCCGCTCATATTTGGCATCCCAGGCGCCATTATCATTTGGATCGTCTTTGCCGGATTGATGTGGCTTCTTATGGAACGCACAGCTTTTGGAAAAAACCTTTTCGCGATCGGTACGAATCGCATCACGGCGCGACTGTCGGGAGTCAACGTTACCGGAATGGTTCTGGCAACGTATATGCTTGCCGGAGCACTCTCCGGTCTGGGTGGTTTTCTTGTGCTGGGAAATACTGGTGTGGTATTCATTAATATTGGAAACCCGTTCCTGTTCCCATCCATTGCTGCAGTGGCCGTCGGTGGGACATTGCTTTCAGGTGGTAAAGGCAGTTATTTTGGAACGATGGCTGGTGCGTTGGTGTTGACCCTGCTCACCAGCTTATTAACCACGATGCAGATGCCTGATTCGGTCCGCCGTATGGTGCTGGGTGCAACGCTGCTGGTCTTGATCTCTATTTACGGTCGACAGCATTCGCTGCGACAATAAATTTGGAAATAGGCGAGGCGCGTCGGCAATGCTGCCTCATCAAAGCCTCCACCATGCTCTCATTGTAAAATGATGCGCCTCGCTTATTCTCGCAGTGAATCCTTTCAGACAGCAGCTTGCCACACCTTCAAAGAGAGGAATCCATCATGAGTAAAACTGTAAAAGTCGGATTGATCGGGGCGGGTTTCGTCAGCGGGCTTCATATGCACGCCTTCAAGAATTTCGTGCGCGACGCGGAAGTCGTCGCGGTGACATCACCCAAGCATGCCGGGGTATTCGCAAGGGAGCATGGTATCCCGAATGCGTTTGAAGATTATCGTGAGATGCTAAAGATTAAGGAGATAGACGTCGTCACGATCGCAATCCCCAATTATCTACACTGCCAGGCAGCGCTAGAAATCGCCAAAGCAGGCAAACACATCATCTGTGAAAAACCACTATGCAAGACCCTCGAAGAGGCGGACATGATGATTGATGCAACAGCAAAGGCAGGCGTGCTACTCATGTATGCCGAGGAGCTATGCTTTGCACCCAAGTACGTCCGCGCCAAACAATTGATCACTGAAGGTGCAATCGGCGAGCCGTTCCTCATCAAACAGTCGGAAGAGCACGACGGTCCACACATGCCCTGGTTTTGGGATGTGAATCTTTCGGGCGGAGGCGTGCTATTGGACATGGGCTGCCACTCGGTGGAGTATGGTCGCTGGGTGCTGGGAAAACCTAAAGTCAAAAGTGTAACTGCCTACTGTAATACCTTCGTCCATAAGGTGCGCACCAAAGGCGAGGACCATTCCTTAATGGTGATCGAATATGAAGGGAATAAGATCAATATCGCAGAGAATTCATGGGCCAAAGGCGGGGGAGTGGATGACCGGTGCGAGATCTATGGCTCGAAAGGTAACACCCGAGCCGACTTATTGAAAGGCAGTTCATTGTGGACATACAGCCAAGAAGGCTATGGCTACGCGGTCGAGAAAGCCGGCGCAACACAAGGCTGGACCTTCACCATGTTCGAGGAAGTGTGGAATTACGGTTTTCCTCAGGAAATGCAGCACTTCGTCAACTGTGTCTTGGCCCTCGAAGATCCGATGGAGACCGGAGATGACGGCCGTGAGGTGCTCAAGATTTTGTATGCTGCATATCAATCCGCAGGGGAAGGTCGCCGGATCGAGTTTCCCTATAAACCGCCTAAAGTCAATAATCCGATAGATCTTTGGAGGAAGTCTTAAATAATTAATGTCATATCATGAATAACGAATGTGTCATCCTATTCGGAGACGAAAAACCTATGTCCACGCTAAATAGTAAGACTATAACGTATGAACAGCTTGCCAAGGTCATTGATCATTCCCTGCTGCGTCCAGAGCTGACCGAAGCGGACGTGGTAGCTGGCTGCGAACTAGCCGCGCGTTACCATACTGCCACTGTCTGCGTTAAACCATGTCACGTCAAGTTGGCTAAAGAGTGCCTAAAAGACTCAGATGTCCTGGTGAGTACGGTGATCGGCTTCCCGCACGGAGGCAATGTGACAGCTATTAAAGTTGCAGAAGCCAACCAAGCGATGGACGAAGGTGCAGTCGAGCTGGATATGGTCCTGAACATCGGTGAGCTACGCTCGGGTAAGACCGACTATGTGAGTGACGACATCAAAGCCGTGTGCGACAAAGCACACGTGCGCAATGTTAAAGTAAAAGTCATTTTCGAAAACGCATACCTGACCGATGACGAAAAGATCACAGCATGCAAACTAGCCGAGGCAGCAGGGGCAGATTGGGTAAAGACATCCACCGGTTTTGCTCCTAGCGGCGCCACACTTGACGACTTGCGTCTCATGCGCAAGTCGGTCAGTGAGAAGGTTCAGGTCAAAGCGGCTGGAGGCGTTCGCACATTACCGGCGCTTTTAGATGTGATCGATGCTGGCGCTACACGGTGCGGGGCAACCGCTACAGCGGCCATCCTGGATGATTTCAAACGGATGAAAGAGGGGACGCTCTCATGAGGCCTCATTTTGAATCCGATTCAAGAATCTAATAGCCAATGGAGCTTTCATCATGACCAAGCAACTTTCCAGGCAAACTATCGGAGTCGGTGTGGCGGGGACGGGTTTCATTGGGCCGGCGCACGTTGAGGGTCTGCGTCGAAACGGTATCCAAGTGCTGGGGTTGGCCGAGAATACAATAGAGAAGGCACGCGATAAGGCTGCTGAACTTAACATTCCGCGTATATATGGTTCTCTCCAGGAACTGCTGGCGGATCCCGACATTGATGTGGTGCATCTCGCTACTCCCAATTACCTGCACCATCCACACGCAAAAGCGGCGCTCCTGGCAGGCAAGCATGTAGTCTGTGAAAAGCCGCTGGCGATGAACACCACGGAGTCGGCAGAATTGGTCAAGCTCGCATCGCAGAAGAAACTCGTAAACGTGATCAACTTCAACATCCGAATGTACCCCATGTCCCAACAGGCACGCAGCATGGTTCGAAGTGGTGAAATAGGAGACCTCTTCATCCTGCAAGGTTCATATCTACAGGACTGGCTGCTCTTTCCAACCGACTGGAACTGGCGGCTTGAACCCAATCAGGGCGGATCCTTACGTGCCGTCGGTGACATCGGTTCCCATTGGCTTGACTTGATGACCTTTATCACCGGATTGCGTGTAGAAGAAGTCTACGCAGATTTCAAGACTTTCTATCCGGTCCGCAAGAAACCCTCAAAACCACTTGAGACCTTTACAGGTAAGATCCTGCAACCATCCGATCTTGTTGACCAGCCCATCAGCACCGAAGATTACGCCACTGTTATCCTGCATTACGAGAACGGCGTACGAGGCGTAATGACTGTTTCTCAAGTTTCATCGGGTCGCAAGAACCGTCTGTTCTATGAGATCAATGGATCCAAATCTTCGCTTGGGTGGGATTCGGAGAAACCGAACGAGTTATGGATCGGTCATCGAACGGCGGCCAACCAGGTCTTGATGAAAGATCCTTCGCTCCTATCGACCGAGGCGCGTGCGGTTTCTTCTTACCCCGGTGGTCATAACGAGGGCTTCCCAGATACCTTCAAGCAACTCTATAACAAAGTTTATAGCTACATTCTGGCCGGCGACTATGATAAAACGCCCGACTTCCCGACTTTCGCCGATGGCCACTATGAAATGCAATTATGTGAATCCATTGAACGCAGTGCCCGTGAGAAAACCTGGGTCAAAATCAAATAAGGAGTCAAAATGAAACTTGGATTCTTTACTGCAGCCCTGCCAGGCAATACACTCGAACAGGCAGCCCAATGGGGTGCTGAAAGCGGTTTTCAAGCGATCGAGATCGCTTGCTGGCCACTTGAAAAAGCTTCCCGCCGTTATGCGGGTGTGACTCATATCAATGTGGTGGATCTGGATAAAGGTCAGGCTAAAGGGATCCGTAAGATGCTTGATAGTTTCGGACTACCGATTTCGTCGCTCGCTTATTATCCGAATCCCCTCCACCCGGAGTCTGAACACCGTGAAATGGTGATCGGCCACCTGAAGAAGGTTATCGAGGGCGCCGCGATGTTGGAAGTACCTATAGTGGGGACATTTATAGGCAAGGACAAGAACAAAACCGTTCCTCAGAACCTCGAGGATTACGCTAAAATCTGGCCGCCCATCGTCAAGTTTGCAAAAGAGCGAGGCATAAAGATTGCCATTGAAAACTGCCCGATGATCTTCTCGTTGGATGAATGGCCTGGAGGCAATAACTTGGCCAGCACTCCGGCTATCTGGCGTAAGATGTGGGAACTCATCCCTGATGACAACTTCGGGCTGAACCTGGACCCATCGCATCTCATTTTGCAGATGATCGACTACGAGCGCGTTGTGCGTGAGTTCGCTGGCAAGATATTCCATGTTCACGCCAAGGACCTGCATATCGATCACGAAGGTTTGTACAACAATGGAGTATTGTCACAGGGAATGGGCTGGCAGGTACCGCGCTTGCCGGGACTGGGCGACATGGACTGGGCAAAGTTCTTTGCAGCGCTCACCGCTGCCCGTTATGATTACGTCGTAAGCATAGAGCACGAAGACCGCGTCTTCGAAGGCGACGAGGAACTGGTCAAGCGTGGTTTTTATTTGTCGCGCGATATCCTAAAACCGTATTTCCATTAATCAACCATAGTATTTAATTAGTCTTCACCCCTCCCCAAATTATAGAGTTCGGAAAAGGAGGGGTAAAAATATCTAACAAGGATCTGTCATGCTGAAATATATCGGGTGTGACCTGGGCGGTACCAACCTGCGCACTGCGATCGTCGATGTGGAGACCGGAGAGGTCCTACATCAGCTAAGTATTCCCACACTGGCGCGCGAAGGCCATAAAGCAGTTATGCAAAGAATGGCCGATCTGGTTCTCCAGGTGATCAAATCTGCCGGGATGAATAAAGAAGATATCGGCGGAATAGGTATCGGTGTGCCTGGCGTGCTCGACCTGGAAAAAGGCGAGACTTTGTTTCTGCCGAATCTGCCCGGCACCTGGTCGCACGTCCCTTTGCGCGATACGATCACCAAGCTCACAAACCTGCCTACAAAGTTACTAAACGATGTCCGTTCGATCACTAATGGTGAATGGCGTTTTGGCGCGGGCCGCGGCATGGAGACTATAGCCGTCTTTGCCATCGGTACGGGGATTGGTGGTGGTTTAGTTATTAATGGACAGTTACATCTTGGCATTGGCGGTACAGGCGGTGAGTTGGGTCACAGCATCATTGATTTTAATGGCCCCCAATGCGGATGCGGCAACAAGGGATGCCTTGAAGCCTACGCATCCGGGCCCGCTATCGCCGCGATGGGCATGAAGGCTGTTGCCCAGGGTTTGACCACACGTATCGCCGAATTGTGCGGGTACGATCTTAATCGCATTACCCCAGAATTGATCGCCGATGCAGCAGAGTCAGGCGACGGGATTGCCAAAAGTATTTATGAAAAAGCCGGTTTTTATCTTGGCATAGCCGCGACCAACGTTTGTGTTTCGATCGGACCGCGCCGAATTATAATAGGGGGCGGTGTTGCAAAGGCAGGCGACCTCCTGCTGGAGCCGATGCGCCGCTGCTTGCAGGAGCATGTTTTCGTCATGCCGGTCGACCATGTGGAAATTGTCCTTTCGCAATTAGGGAATAACGCCGGCATGATCGGTGTGGCATGCTGGAGCGCTACCGTATTATGAACCCTTATATTGAAGACCTGCTCGCCCAACCTTCCGCTCTCCGTGACTTGCTGAGGAAATACCCCAGGAGCGCGCTCGAGAATTTACATCAAGATCTCAAGAGCGGCAAATTTGACCGCATAATTGTTACCGGTATGGGATCCTCGTTGAATGCCGCTTATCCGGCAGTTATTCAGTTATGCGACCAACCTGTACCAGTCCAATATGTGAACGCGGCAGAACTATTACATTTTATGGATAAGATGGTCAGTAGCCGAACCTTACTATGGTTGAATTCACAGTCGGGGCGGAGCGCAGAACTCGTGCATCTTCTCGACCACCTCACAACTCGTAAACCGGTCAGTATCTTGAGCTTCGTCAATGACGAAACGAGCCCTATGGTATCTCGCGCAGATGTATGCCTCTTTATTCATGCTGGCCCAGAGGCAACCGTCAGTACCAAGACATATGTCAACATGCTGGCTGCCAATTTGCTAGTCGCGGAGCAATTCACCCATGGCGATCTGGAAACGGTGTTCGGGGATTTGTTGACTGCCGCCGATACAATGGAAACATACCTTTCGGAATGGCAGGCGCGCATCGACGAGTTGGACGTGCTCCTTGATGAATTCCATCTACTTTTTATCCTTGGGAGAGGATCATCGATGAGCGCTGTTTGGAATGGCTCCCTGATCAACAAGGAAGCAGCCAAGAGCTCTTTCGAAGGCATGAATAGTGCGGATTTCCGTCACGGACCGCTTGAGCTAGTCTCACCCGGTTTTGCTGCAATGATATTTGCGGGTTCGCCGTTAACATCCGAATTGAATCGTAATTTAGGACTTGAGATCATTTCTCACGGTGGCCGCGTATTGTGGGTGGATTCAAACCCTGATCCTGAGTTACCTACTTTGCTCCTGCCAAAAACAAGCGACTTAATACGGCCGTTGATCGAGATCCTTCCGCTTCAAATGTTGACATTGGTAATGGCCAAACGCAAAGGCTTGCAAGCGGGACAATTTCGTTACGTTGGAAAAGTCACTGACCGTGAATAATATGGAATGGTCATAGAGGATCACGAAATCATCTTAATTACAAACTCAATAAGCTGGAGTATGTCGGATTGAACCATATTTCACGCCTCTGTTGATGTGTTTCTCCTAGGATTCCACTTGGGTGATGAATACAAAAAGCGTCTCATCGACCGTATCAATCAGGCTGTTGTGTTCCAGGTCTTCCCTTTCATTGAGATGATACTGCTAATATTTTAGATACCCGTTCGGAAGCGCTGCAATATGGACCGAAGACGATAATGGGGTAGAGAATTCGGGAAAGCATTCTACGTTATACTCTAGTCTGAGACGTGGCAGCAGGAAATATGATATTGTGCAACCCTCTGAAGCCGAGCGCCTGGACTTCGGATCACGATTAAGGACGTCGAACCGACCAGACGGTTCGAAGCTGCTGCACCGCGGAACAGCATTGGCATCCATCGAGTGCTCATCGATGACCCCAAACAAATCTACGCTGAAGTGCTCGCGTGGTTTAACCAAGCCTATAATATAGCAGAATAACGCGAAATAAGAGCCTGAACTCGCGTTGGGGTAAAGTCAGCGCCCCGAATTGAAAGTTTGACCCCAGACTCACCGACAGGCAAATGCGGTTAAAACCATACTCTTTCCTGGATCGAGACAGCATGATCATTTATTCCTCAATCGGAGGCTTTAATGAGAAAGGTGATTTTCTTTATGCTCATATCACTGGACGGCTTTTTTGAGGGATCCGACAGAGATATAAATTGGCATACAGTGGATGAAGAATTCAATAAATTTGCCATTGATCAGATAAACAATGTAGACACTCTTTTATTCGGAAGGGTAACATATGAGATGATGGCTACGTACTGGCCCACCACGGACGCGATCGCGAACGATCCAGTGGTTGCCGGGGAAATGAATTCCTTACCCAAAATTGTTTTTTCAAAAACGCTTTCAAGTGCGACTTGGCAGAATACGAGACTGATAAAAGAAAATTTTGTGGAAGAAATCTCAAAGCTAAGACAACTGCCTGGGAAAGACCTGATTATTTTTGGAAGTTCCGACCTGGCAGTGACTTTTATTGAACATGATTTGATCGATGAATATCGGATCATGATAAACCCTGTTGTCTTGGGAGGTGGCAAATCATTATTCAAAGGCCTCCAAAATAAACTTGACCTGAAACTTCTAAAAACGAAAGTGTTTAATTCAGGGAACGTTTTGCTCTATTACGAGCCAGCAAAGAAATAAGAAGAATAATCATGAAGATTTACCAGCACGATCCAATGGAAGATGACTTTTCGCAGGAATTGGCTAGTCCGGCTCGCCGGGCTCTCGCTGCGGCTGGGATTCAGCGCCTCGAGCATTTAACCACATTGAGCAAGTACCAGGTCAGTCAATTGCACGGTATAGGACCCATTGCCCTCGCTAAGCTCCGCCGCGCCCTCGGCGACAAAGGCCTTTCGTTTGCAAAAGGGAAGAGGGAGAATTAGAATGAGAGGAGTTGTCCTAAGCGAGTTGTGTCATTGGATGGTGTTATGGAAGGCCCTGGTCCCGATGATCCGTTCGAGTATCGTGGTTGGACTATTTCATATGGGAATCAAGAGATCGGGAGGAATAGATTTGAAGAACTATTTGCCTGCGACGCTTTTTTATTAGGACGGATGACCTATCAAGGTTTTGCCGTAGCATCGCCGTCCAGGACGGATGAAGCGGGTTTTTCTGGAAGAATGAACAGCCGCCCCAAGTACGTAGTTTCAAATATACTGAAAAAGGCTGAATGGAATAATTCCACGATTATTAGTGAGAGCTTTGCCGGTGAAGTATCCAAGTTAAAGCAGATGTCTGGTCGAGATATTTTAGTCGCAGGCAGTGCCACGCTGGTCTACATATTGTTGGAACATAACCTCGTTGACGAATTTCGATTCCTAACCTATCCATTTGTTTAGGGAAGGGAAAGCGTCTTTTTAGAAAAGGGAACCGCGCAACCTTTCGACATATGGAATCAAAATCATTCGTTTTAGGTGATGTCCTCCTTTCATTTAAGCCAGATAAGAGAGAATAAGAACTTTACCCTATTGGACAATTTAGAGGAGTTCGCCTCAAATGCAAATCCACCTTGTTGATGGCACATATGAGCTTTTCCGGAATTACTTCGGCGCCCCTCCTAAGAAGGCCCCCGATGGACGTGAGGTCGGCGCTACCCTCGGCCTATTAAGGAGCCTGCTTGCACTGTTGGCAAGGCCAGATACGACTCACATCGCATGCGCCTTCGATCACGTTATCGAATCCTTCCGCAATGATCTTTTTCCCGGATACAAAACAGGCGCAGGGGTTGATCCAAAGCTTCTGGCACAGTTCCAGCTGGCAGAGGAAGCTGTTTCTGCGTTGGGGATCATCGTCTGGCCTATGACGGAATTTGAAGCCGACGATGCTTTGGCCACTGCCACAGCTCGGTTCAAAAACAAGAAGTCTGTGGATCAGATTGTCATTTGTTCACCAGACAAAGATCTGGCTCAATTGGTGTCGGAGGACCGTATCGTCTGTTGGGATCGCCGGCGGGACATCGTGCTTAATGAGAAAGGCGTAATCGAGAAGTTTGGGGTTCGACCCCACTCAATACCGGACTGGCTCGCATTGGTGGGTGATTCTGCTGACGGCTACCCCGGTATTCCAGGGTGGGGAGCCAAGTCATCTTCTATTGTGCTTTCGCGCTTTGAGCATTTGGAGTCGATCCCAAGCGACGCGAGAAAGTGGGGATTAAGTTCGGTAAGTCAAGGCCGCGCCGCAAGTTTGGTAGAAAGCCTCTCGCAACGGCATGAGGAAGCTTTTCTCTATCGGAATTTGGCGACTCTTCGTCAGGATGTTCCTCTGCAGGAGAAGCTAGGTGACCTGAAGTGGCAGGGTGCTTGGAATCGCCTGAAAAAATTATGTCACGAGCTAGGTGAGGAACAAATCCCAAAGCGTATTTCCCGCTGGCGGTAGGTCGATCCATTCAGGTTTGCATATTTTCTCGAGCAGGGTCTTTCTTTTTTATTTCTATTTCTAAGGGTTTAATTCAAAGTGAGAGTTTTTTCTTTATCAAGCAAAGTAGATATTGACAATCTAATTTACCATGTTATACTGTTATAGACATCATACCACTATACCAGTTAATAAATTAGATTATGTACCTGCCTGTTCAAACAGAACGTCTTTACCAGCAGATCGTCGAGCAAATAGAGCTCCGGTTTGTCAGTGGAGAGCTCAAAGTCGGCGACCAATTGCCCTCCGAGCGGGAACTTGCGGAGCAGTTTGCAGTGAGTCGAATCGCTGTAAGGGAGGCTGTTAAAGCCCTGCGCGAGAAAGGTCTGGTAGAGATCAGGCCAGGTCGAGGAACGTTCATTACGAATGGAACGCAAGGTGTTATCCGGCACTCGCTTGGTTTGCTAATGAAGTTTGGATCAGCAGGCGCTTCCCCCAATTTGGTGGAAGTACGAGAGATTATGGAGCCGGAAATTGCTGGCCTGGCAGCGACAAGAATTTCCGATGAACAGATCGTTGCCATGACTGAAGCTGTTGATCTCATGGATACTGCATTGGACAATGTAAATGTTTTTGTCGAAGCGGACCTTGACTTTCATCTTGCGTTAGCTCAGGCAACCCAAAATCCCATTATTCCCATCTTGATGAACTCTATTATCGACCTGCTTCGCGAGCAGCGAAAGCGTATCGCTCTTGTGAATGGCGGTTTAGCCCGGGGACAATATCACCATAAGAAGATACTGGATGCTATCATACGCCATGATTCGAAGGCAGCTCGTCGGGCGATGCAGCAGCATCTAGAGCAAGTGCGGAAAGACTCAGAAACCTCAAGCTGATTTTATTCAGCTGAGGTTTTTTTGATTCCGGAGAGGATAATGGCAAGACTCGGTTTCATCGGACTCGGAGTTATGGGTGGACGCATGGCAAAACGGCTTCTGGATGCCGGTCATAGCGTTGTAGGTTATAACCGCACCCGCTCAAAAGCCCAATGGCTTCTGGATAGCGGCATGGCCTGGGGTAAATCGCCCCGCGCAGTAGCAGAGTCTGCGGATGTGTCTTTCAGCATGGTTACCAACACCTCTGCCCTTCGCAGTATTGCTGAAGAACCTGATGGTTTCCTGAATGGCCTGAGTGCAGGTAAAGTGCACATTGACATGAGCACAATCAGCCCGGCGTACAGCCAGGAATTGGCAAAGCAAGTTTCGGCCCGCGGCGCTTCGCTGCTGGACGCCCCTGTGTCTGGAAGCGTGATCACTCTTGAAGAAGGGAAATTGTCCATCATGGTGGGCGGCGATCCGGCTGTGTTTGAGAAAGTAAAGCCGATCCTTCTGGACATAGGCCCAAAAGTAACGCATGTTGGAGCAAATGGTCTTGCAGTTACAATGAAAATAGCCACGAACCTAAGCCTGGCTGTCCAAATGCTTGCCTTCAGTGAGGGTGTTTTGATTGCTGAGAAGAGCGGTATACGCCGAGATATTGCGGTGGAAGTATTGACGAATAGTGTAATTGGATCGCCAATGGTGAAATATCGGGGGCCTTTCGTATTACAAATGCCTGATGAAGCCTGGTTCAATGTGAACATGATGCAGAAGGATATGAATCTTGCCCTCGAATTGGGCCGTCAATTGGCCGTGCCGCTTCCCACCACTGCCGTTACGAATGAATTTCTCACAACCGCTCGAGCGCAGGGTTTGGAAGAGCAGGATTTTGCGATCCTGTTCGAAGTACTGGCGCGGATGTCGGGAGTTCAATAATGACAAAAAAAGTGGAAAAAACCGTCGAACCGCGTTTGGAATCGCCAGACGTTGAGCATTGGCTGCATATGTATGAGCAGATGGCAAAGATTCGCGAGTTCGAAGAGAAAGTCAATGAGTTATACATGAAGGCCCTCATGCCGGGTCTT
>JBGQIO010000068.1:0-15868 GCA_041498515.1 Anaerolineae bacterium | reverse complement strand
TCCCGGCAGTACTTGCGGTAAAACGACCTGACGGATGGTTTGCCACTTGGTTGCGCCAACGGCCAATGAAGCATGCCTAAGATCATTGGGAACGGTTGCCAGTATTTCATAAACCACCGAAATGATCAATGGCGCGATCATGACCGCTAATACGATGCCGCCTGATAATATGCTGAATCCCGTGGGCTGATTAACGGCGAAAATTGGAATGGAACTGAGCCACCTCTGTGACAAAGGTGCCAATACTTTTTCGACGAATGGAACGATCGCCAGCAGCCCCCATACGCCGTATACGACCGGAGGAATGGCAGCCAATAGGTCGAGTACCGGCTTGGCGATCGAGCGGGTCGTTGAGTTGGCATATTCCGATAAATAAAGCGAAACGAGCAGGCAGGCCGGGACTGCCAGCAGTACCCCTACCACCGTTACCCAGATCGTTCCGGTGATAAAAGGCCAGAAGCCAAATAGTCCATTATCAGGTTTCCAGGTCATTCCGAAAACCAACTCTGCTAATGAATGGACTCTTAGAATGGGCCATGTTCGCAGAATGAGTGCGATGGAAATCAGAACGATTAAGAATAAAGGCAGCAAGGTAATAACCAGGAAGGCCTTCCGCGCAGTATTGTCCCGACCTCTGCGTGACGCGGCAGAAGGCCGGTTTTGCCGGCCTTCTGTTTCATTTCGGGATTCAATTGTTAGGGTCTGATTGGAACCATTCATTTGAGCTTTGCTAGGGACTCAGCTTGTTGATCGGGTGTTAGCGGGACATAACCCGCAGCGTCAAGATATTTCTGTCCATCGGTCAGGATCCAATTAAGGAAGGCAAGGGTCAGACCAGTAGGTTTTCCTTTCGTGGCCAGGAATTCAAATCGCGCCGGAGGAGAAGGGTACTTGCCCGATGACACTGCACTGACCGCATCTGCTTTGCTTTGGAAATACTCGTCTGCATCCGCCATTCCGTTCTTGTTGGCGTCTATGGGTGGAACAAGAGCGCCAGTCACAAGTTTACCACTAGTTGCATCGAACACGCTGTTCAGGTTGCTGTAGCCGATCCCCAATGGATCTTTGATAACTGTATCTACGAGCGCCGGTTCCCCGTTGACGCCGATCGCGCCGGTCAGAATGTCTGCTTGTACTTTTCCGCCGCAGAACAGGGCCCACGTATCAGCAGCTCCCGCCGAATCGGAGCGAGTATAAACGTGGATCGCATCTTTAACTTCAGGCTTGCCCACAACATCGCCCCAGGTCTTGACCTCGCCGGTGATGAATATCTTATTAAATGTGTCCTGCGTGATACCTTTGGCAGTCAGGTCCGCTGCAACCGGGTTTTGCGCGCTGACCACTGGAAAGACAGCATCCTTTGTAACGGCTACCCAATAAGCGCCCTGCGCTTCTTCCGCCGGTTTGATTGCCCGTGAGATCATTCCGATGTCGACCGCACCGGACAGAGTGTCGGTCATGCCTTTGCCTGCACCACCGCCCTGTACGTCAAATTTTACATTAGGGTTTATCTTGCTGTATTCGGCAGCCCAGACGGTCATCATTGGGTAGAGGGCAAAGGCACCGGAGATGGATATATTCCCGCTTAATGATTCAGTTATCGGAGCTGTCGTGGAACCCGGTACTTGTGTAGCCGCAGGTGCGGATGTAGCCGCGCTCGCACAGGCGCCCAGCAAGAGAGAGAACGCAATGATGGTGGAAAAGAAAATGAAACTCAGTTTACGCATCTTTTATCTCCTATCTTATCTTAAGTTAGAAATTGTCTGGTTATTCTTTGAACGACAGTGAAAAGGGACTGTTATCTTCAATCGTCACCTCCAAGGCTTCCATTATGCAAGAAAGTCTATAATACAAGTAGACTTTCAATCCGTGAAAAAAATCAGCCTAATGCGCATTCATTCAGGCAATTATTGAGTCGTCACTTATTCAGGGAGTGAATGTACGCGCAGTGTGACGTCTGCCAGCGAAGTGCCGTCAAGCAGGTTGGCGATGGCATTGCGGACATCACCCATTACCAGGCGCAGACCACAAGTCTCTTCGTCAGGGCAGCCGCAAGGTTCGTAAGCCATCTGGCTTACACATTTAACGGGTGCCAGCGGTCCATCTAGGATACGGACAATTTGGCCGAGGCTGATCTCGTTGGGTGGCTTGGCCAAGTGATATCCGCCGCCAACCCCCATTTTGCTATGTAGTAAGCCGGCATTCTTCAAGGAGAGCAGAATCTGTTCCAGGAACTTGCCTGGAATTTGCTCGTGTTGTGAGATTTCTCGGATCTGCAAAACAGAGGGGCGTCCGTCGGCGCTTGGCGTCGCTAACATGATCATGGCCCGTAAGCCGTATTCACCGCGTTTAGAGAGTCGCATTGTCTAATAAGTCTATTGAATTTATAGACTTTCAAGTCGGAATATAATTCAGTGACTGAATTTTGTCAAGTAATTTCGATAAGCTGAACTATCTCAGCTTCCTGCAGTGCACGCTGCAAATCTGTACTACTCAAGATGATGCCTGTGTTGCGGATGCCTGAGCCGATTGAAATTTCCATTTCTTTAAAGACGCCCGGGTCAATAAGAATTTTGAGAGGTTGCGGCAACCCGAAAGGTGAAACCGTCCCAATTCCGTAGCCCGTTTCTGACAACACCTCGGCCTCGCTCGCCATCGTCAGCCGCGACTGGCCGAGGTGCTGCCGGAGTCTCTTCCACGAGATCTGAGCGGGACCGGCGACAAGTGCCATTATGAATTCGCCTTCGCCCAGCCGGAACAAAATACTTCGGACTACTTGTTCAGGCCTTTGGCCGCGTTCCTGCGCGGCTTGCTCCAATGAGTTGACTTGGCCTGAGTGTCTAAAAATTTTGTGCGGGATTCCAAGTTTATCTAAAGCAAGACTGGCCGGAGGTTTATCGATCATATATTGATTAGAGGAAAATCATCGATCGGGTGACCCATATATCTCTTTATTTGGTCTTCGGCTCGTAAGCACACAGTTTGCGGATTGGGCATTTCGGGCAATCCGGTTTTCGTGCATGACAGATCTCGCGTCCGAGGCGGATCAAATTCAAATGTACGGCGTAATACGTCTCCGAGGGCAGCAAGCTCTCCAGGAATGGATGGGCCTGTTCGACCGTCATCTTCTCAGGGCGCAAGCCAATGCGGCCGGTGACGCGATAAATATGGGTGTCCACCGGAAAAGCCGGCCGGTTCAGTGAAAAACATAAAACGATGGCGGCAGTTTTCGGGCCGACTCCGTTAAATTTAGTCAGCCAGGTCCGGGCTTCTTCGAGCGGCAGGTCTTTTAGAAAATATAGATCAAGGTTCCCGCGTTCTTCTGTGATGGATCGTAAAACCTGTTGTATCCGCGGGCCTTTTTGATTCGCCAGGCCTGCAGGCCGGATGGCGGCGATCACACCTTCTGTCTTTGCATCTCGCACCCTTTCCCAGGTTGGGAACTTCGCCCGCAAGGCTTTGAAAGCGCGGTCACGGTTGATGTCGTTGGTATTTTGGGAAAGAATGGTTGAGATCAACTCGTCGACCGGCGGCAGGGGATTGCGCCAGGTCGGCTGGCCAAATGCTTCCAAAAGTTTTTCGTGGACTTTGAGGGCGCGCCTGGAAAGATTAGTTTGCATTCTGCGCTCTATGCATTACGATGTAGCTCCAGGGTGCTGCGCAGAAGTATGCGTTCTATCAGTATCTTAACCAAGGTTTTGTTCTTTACCTAATAAATGATGAAAACACAAGGTACTGCGAAGCCGTGAGTTTAGAGATTTATACAAAGTGGTAGGCTCTTGCCCGATCAAGAAGCAGGAAAGTTAGTTCTTGGTTTTTAATTTAAACACCGGCCTCGACTCACCGACCACAATCCCGCGATGATTCTTGATCGGAAGTGTCGGACCGAACTCGGCCAGGTCTTTCGATTCTGCCAAATCCAAGGCCCCGATCTGGCGCAGGATCTCCAGGGTTACTGCCGGGCGGACGCGATTAAGGGGCTCGATATTGAGTGTACGGAACAGCAGATCGCCGTCTGAGACCTTGAATGTGATGCCGATACCCGGGGAATTGACACTCAGCATACCGGGCTGCAGCCCGATGGCCTGAAATCCTTCCGCACCGCGTTTGCAGACGATCCGACCTTTGCCTGTTCGCATCAATCGGCAATCGAACTCGTTGATCCCGCTGATCATTTCGGGATCGCCTGTCATCGCCCAGGTTATCTCATGACAGGCTTTTGTGCGCGCGTCGCGAATATCGTGTGGATCGCACAACCGGGCAAACGCCAGTGCGGAGTTATAAAGCGGTACTGCAAAGTTCGGCGCTGAACAACCGTCGATCCCGATCTCTACTTTATCCTTCGGATAATCGCACATCTCCGCAAAACCGGTCAGGATATCCTGCTGGATGGGGTGACGGATATCGAGGTAAGTATCCAGGGGAAGCCCTCGCATTTTTGCATGAGCCAGCATGCCGCTGTGTTTACCCGAGCAGTTGTTGCGGTTCGCTGACGGGGCTTCGCCGCGTGCGATCAGGGCTTTATAGGCGGTTGCATCGCCGGGCATATGGATGCCGCACTGCAAGTCGCTTTCTTTGATCCCTGTTTTGGCTTGGATACTTTCTGCAACACGTACGTGTTCATCCGAGCCTTCGTGTGAGGCGCAGATCAACGCCTGTTCTTTTTGGGTCAGGTTAAAAGTTTTGGGACCGCCTCGTTCGAAAAAGGGCAAAGCCTGGAAGGGTTTGGCGGAAGATCGTAAAAAGGCGACCGTTTGTGGGTCGCCGTGTGAATACAGCAGCTTTCCATGTGAGTCCACCACGGCGATCGCGCCGTAGTGGATGGATTCGACGATTTGTCCTCGAGTGAGTTCGAAGATGGGCAGGAAACGCTCGGTCATTTATTCTTCAGCGGAACTGCCGAGATGATAATGCCGTGCATAATAATGGCGGAGTCCGTAGCGCATCCGTTGGACATATTGTTTGTGCCGGGCGGCGGATGATTTGAACCTGGTTAGGAACGGTTCGACCAGTTTTTCGGTCGCATCGAGTGAACTTCCTCGATATGCCATCTTCTCGAGCCTGTCGTGGATCTGTTTGATAAGCTCGGCCTCGGCTTTGATGGCAGAGGTGGAGATTGTTCCACCACGGCCGCTGACATACGTGAAACCGCGATATTTCGGACTTAAAAGCGTGTCCAATGCTTCCATCCAGGCAGGTAGGTCCGCGTGCGCCAAAAATGGAGGTTGATTTCTTGGGACAAGATCCCCGATGAACACGACCTTTTCTTCGGGTAAGATGACCCACATCGCACCGACCGAGGATGCCGGATGGTGTTCGAAGATCACCGGCGTTTCGCCCCAATGCAGGGATATTTGATTGGTGAATGATATTTCAGGCGGTGCCCAACGGACAGTTCCAAGGCCCGGAATGGTCTCCCAATCCGAACCGGTTTCGGTTCCCTGGGCTTTGAAAGTCGTGGGGCGCGACCGAAAAACTTGTGCCGTCTTTTCCTGGGCAACGACCGTGCAATCCATTGCGCGAGCCCCAAGGGTCCGATCGGGATGCGAATCCAAATTCGCCAGTATGCGTTCCGGTCCACCGCTGAGACTCATCAGCGCCGCGCGCCATGAACGGCTGTCTTCGGGTGAGGGTGGCGCATCGATCTGGATCAGACCGCGCGACTGTTGGATGACACCCAACGTCACGCCCAGGTAATTATCTTCTATATAAACATTGTCAGCAATGGATTGCATGAAAACTCCGGCCTCACCTGACCCCTCACGCCCGGGCACTCGTCATTTCCTCCTTCTGCGAGGCGCCCGGAAAGGGGAGAAAGGAGCAATGGGGAGGGTAAGGGCAGGGAAGGAGTGGGCTTTATTTTACTCTTATTCTTCTTACTCTTTCACATCTTTCACGGGCAGGGTAAATATAAATCTGGAGCCTTTGCCTTCTTCGCTTTCAACCCAGATCGTTCCACCGTGAGCTTGGATGGCGATGCGGCAGAACGCCAGCCCAATGCCCAAACCTGAGGGACGGCGTTCTGCCCTGATATTAAGCCTTGTGAATTTTTCAAAGATGCGTTTCTGCTCTGATGACGGGATGCCGGGTCCATTATCCTTTACCCAGAATTCTATGGATCCACCGTTTTTCCTGGCACCGATCTCGATCTCGGTCCCGGTCTTTGAGAACTTGATCGCATTCTCCAGAAGGTTGATGAGCACGCGGCGCAGCATGTCGGTGTCCACATGGATACTGGGTAATTTCTCCCCGGTCTTGATCTGGATCGTCTGGCGGCGGCCTGTGGATGCCGGGCTGACATCGTTTACAGCGTTCTTTATGAGTTCTACTGGGTCGGTTACGGTAAGTGGCTCGATCGACTGACCCGCCTCCAGACGATATATATCCAGCAGGGAATTAACCAACCGTTGAATGCGATCTGTGGAATGGACGGCGACATTCAAGATCGAACGCGTGGCTTCGTTCTCGTCCATCATTCCACCGAGCATCTCAAGGCTCGATACGATATTGCTGAGGGGTGAGCGCAAGTCGTGATAGATCATGGAGGTCAGGTCCTCGCGCAGAGAATCCAACTCTTTCCGTTCGGTAATATTGCGCACGGTCCATTGGATTGAGTCTGCGTCTTCAAACTCCACGCGCCGGCAGCGGACTTCGATCGGCACTTTGTCCGAATTGGCCTTATGCAATACTGATTCATAGGTGCGGCCGGCATTCTCCCGCAAACTCTCGAATTCCATCCCGACTTTGTTCCAGTTTACTTGGTGCAGCTGGTCAATGCTCATATGTTGAAGTTCTTCGGTTTTGAAACCGCATAATATGACGGCTTCGCGATTGGCCTCGGTAATTTTGCCTTCCCAATCCGTGATGAAGATCGGGTCGACGCTTTCCTGAAATAGTTCGCGATAATGCTGGTGGGCGGTCTGTAACCGCTCGAACAATTGCGCGTTTGTGATTGTCGCCCCTGCCAGGCCGCCGATGCCCATCATCACCGTCAGGGCGTCTGGATCGAAAATCCTTGAGACCGGATTGATCGCTTCGAGCACGCCGATGACCTTGCCTTGTGATTGAATGGGTGCGATCGCAATCGCCAAGGCTTCAATGCCGGTAAACCGGTCTACCTCTGTAAAGCTATTATCTTCTTTGACATGATCGATGATAATTCCGTGACCTTCGCGTACAACCCGTCCGACCAAGCCTTTTCCGCCCGGAACATGCCGGTCTAGGATATTGCCTGAATTTTGTCCTGCTGCGGCCCGGAAGACGATGCTGTGTTCAGGGCCTTCGATCACCCCGATCGCAGCGGTCTCCACCTGCAAGGCTTGAAGGGTTTGGTTGAGCACCCGTTGCCAAACTTCACGTACATCCAGGGAGGTGCTGAAGGCTGTAGCCCCATCGGCTAATGCGGTCATAATGCGTGCCTGCCGGGAGCTTTCCGTATAGAGCCGCGCGTTCAATACGGCGATACTGGCTTGGTCTGCGATGGCTTGTGTCAGCTCCAGATGTTCGGGGCCAAACGCTTTGGGGACAGAGTGGACGAGGGTAAGTACGCCCACCATCCGTTCGCGGGCGATCAGCGGGACGCACAGCGCCGACTTTGATCCGCTTCGATCAAAGGCGTCGTCGGGACGGCGAAGCCACCGTTCATCCATGCTTGTATCTGGGACGAGCGCCGCTTTGCGGTGACGGATGACCCATCCCGCCAGGCCGCGCTCAACGGTATCCCTTAATTGTTTGGTGCTGTTCTCAAGCAAACTTTTGCCGTAAACGATGGTGGCGTCTACCGGACTCCCCGTATCGTCAAGCACGATAATGCTGCCGCGCTCACCACCTACATGCTGCATGGCGGCAAAGACCAGGCGCTGCAATACTGTCCGCAGGTCGAGAGCCGCGGCGACTTCTCGGTTTATCTGGATGAGAAGTTCCAGCAGTGCTTTGGTCGGGTCTTCAGCCATGGTCATTTTTATATTATTGTTTGATTGGCTCAGGGAACGAACGTCGTAGGTGCGAAGCGCTCTCTTCACAATTGAAGAGTTCTTTAAAGGGCCATCCGGGTCGTAAGTACATACTCCTGATGGATATTTTAACCCGCTTCATATAATAAATAATACCACGAGTTCACCAAGTTTACTCCGCCTGATTGCTGGTTTTCGGGCAGCCAGGGTTGTGGCGGTGAAAGTGGCTCCCTTGGGTATCATCCAACTTACTTTCCATCCTGTTCCCGCAAAACGTGAGAACAGGATGGAATGGGAGGCGGCTGGTATCGTTTACAATTGCGGCATGCCCCTCGATGTACAGCGTATTCAGGCTTTGTGTTTCGACGTGGACGGCACGCTCAGCGATACCGACGATTATTATGTCAATAAATTCTCAAGCTGGCTTCGCCGCGTACCCTGGGTCCGGAACCCCGAACGGTTGGTGCGCCGGCTTGTCATGTGGTCGGAATCGCCGGGCAATGCCCTGCTCGGCCTGACGGATACCATCGGACTTGATAACGAGATGATCGCACTCATCGACTGGATGTCTCGTCACCGACGGAAGAAGAAACATCGATACCTGATGGTTCCCGGAGCTGAGGAATCGTTGCGGCGGCTCAAAGATCGCTACCCGCTGGCGGTGGTCAGTGCGCGCGATGAAGCCAGCACGATGGCATTCCTCGAGCAGTTTGACTTGGTGAATTATTTCGTTGTGGTCGTTACCGCCTTGAGCGCCAAGCATACGAAGCCTTATCCGGATCCCATATTGTTGGCTGCGGGAAAGATGGGAGTCCAGCCTGAGGCTTGTTTGATGACCGGCGATACCACTGTGGATATCCGGGCGGGCAAATCTGCAGGCGCACAAACGGTCGGCGTTCTGTGCGGGTTCGGCGAGGAAGCCGAGCTGCGCCGCCAGGGTGCGGATTTGATCTTGCCTGGAACGGCGGATTTGGATGAGGTGTTGTTGAAGAATTAGATATATATAGCCTGCAGTTTGCCTTCAAGCCCACTCTAACAAATGAATTTATCTGGCAAGGACGATCAGGATCAAACCAATTAAAGCTGGAAGTCCTTGAATATATAAGATGGACCGTTTGGCTGTCAGCCCGCCGAAAACCCCGGCGAGGACAATGCAAGTCAGGAAAAATATTTTGACAGACGTCATCCCCGACCATAGACCCCAAATAAGACCCGCCGCCAGAAAACCGTTATAGAGTCCCTGGTTGGCTGCCAGCGTGGCCGAAGCCTTCGCGGTCGCTTTGGTCAAACTAAAGGTTTTCATGCCGAACGGCTTGTTCCACAGGAACATCTCGAGGACTAGAAAACCAACATGCAGGATCGCTATAATACCGATCAGGATATTTTCCAAAATCACCATTTGATCTCCTTATATTTATCCGTCACTGTGATAGGGCCCGTATTTCTGTTTTTGTCTCAGGCTGCCTTCGTTTGCGGGATGGCCTTTGCTGCAAATATCCATAATATGGCAAGGATCACGCCTCCTGCCAAGAACGGTACAGAGGGGCCGAGCCATTGAAACAACGAACCATAGAACAGCGGCGCAAAGGCGTTGGCAGCGCTGTAGAACCCGGCCGAGATACCGAGCATGCTGCCCACCTCGTTCTTATCCGCAGATTTGGTGATCAGGCTGTTAACCGCCGGATGAAGAACGCCGCCTCCCAGCGCTGCAGGAAAACTGGCAGCCAAAAGCCAAATGATCCCGAACGGACCTCTGGCAGCTTCATCAGGCAGGGTTACTTTTATGGTTTGAGTCGACACTTGGATGGCGCTTTGCCCCGCCAGACTTTCTAAAACTTTCGACTGGTTGTACCACGGTACGGGGACGCGTGGTGTAAGCGAGGTGCCGATTAAACCGATTGCCAGCGTCGAGACACCTAGAATGACAAGCCAGCGGTCGCCTTTTTGCCGGGACCAACGACCGATGAGCACGCCTTGAACGATCACAATGAACATACCGGCCAGCGCGAACAAGCCGACGGTGTCGGTGGCGTCCATGCCCAGGCGCGTCAGGGTGAAGAGCGAAAAGAGTTGTTCGTAACCGCCGAACGCGATTTGATAGAAGAACATCACAAGCAGCAAAAAGCCTATCACCGGTCGGTTGAGGGCTTGTCCCATCGCGACGATGGAAATGGGTGGTCTGCGCGAGGAGGCTGCGTTGATATCTTTGCTGTGTGTTTCATGAAACCAGAAGGTTGTCATCAGGATCGATATCAGCGAGAAGAAGGCAGCAGTCAGGGCGACCGCTCGATAGTCTCCTCCCGAAGCGGCGAGCACGAAGTAAGCAATGATCGGTCCAAGGATGAATCCAACACCGAAAGCTGCACCGATGAGTCCCAATCCCTGCGTGCGAGTCTTCTCGGTGGTGCTGTCTGTGATGGCGGCTTGGGCGGTGGATAGGTTCGCGCCGGACAGGCCGTCAATGATGCGTGAGAGGAATAAGAGCGGCAGGGTGTTTGCAAAGCCGAGCAGGACGAAACCCGCAAAGGTTCCGAGCTGGCTGAAGAGCAGGATGGGCTTACGGCCAAAACGGTCCGACAAACTGCCGAGGATCGGCGTCCCGAGGAACTGCATCATGGGATAAGCAGCTTGCAATATGCCGATGATCAGGGGCGTCGCGCCGAAGCGGGCGGCGAAGAGGGGCAGCAGAGGGATGATGATCGAGAGACCCATCAGGTCAACAAGCACGATGCAGATGATGGGCAGGACTTTTTTGATATCCAGTTTTTCGATGGGGGCGATGGTTTCAGTTGTAGTCATGGGGTTGATGGATTGTATGTTGGGATGAAGGACAATTTGTTTACCCTATCTTTATTAAGACCATATTATAGTAGGATTATCTTTGCAGCACTGCACGCCTCTGCCAAATTTCTCGTGTAGAATCAATGACTATATTGCAAAAAGCGAGTCTCAACGTAAAACCTTGTGATCGCTGTCCAAAAACGAAATATCACATTGCGGAGCAAAGACGCCAACATATGCCGAATTTGAAAAGTTTCAAAGCCACTTAAAGAAACTTTGAGGCTTTGCGTCCTTGCGTTAAATCTTGTGTTTTTTTAGCAGACATATTAATCGAGAGACGGATCGGAAGGATCACGAAGGAATTATATTTATCCTTGAATCCGGGAAGGAGAAAGCATGCCTTACGAAATGATCCTGGTTGAACAGCGCGGGCGCGTGGGTTTGGTTACCCTTAATCGCCCGGAAGTAAGGAACGCGCTTAACAATCAGCTGTTACACGAGCTGATGGACGCCCTCGAAGCCTACGATAAAGATGACGGAGTAGGCGCGTTGGTCGTAACTGGGAGTGAGAAAGCCTTCGCCGCCGGCGCGGACATCAAAGAGATGGCCGATAGAAGCATGACCGAGATGAGGGAAGGCGATCCGTTGGCAGAATTCAGCCGCATCATGGTCATCCGCAAACCCGTCATCGCGGCGGTCTCCGGTTGGGCACTTGGGGGCGGATGTGAGCTGGCTCTGTCGTGTGACATGATCGTCGCCTCGGAAAGTGCCAGGTTTGGCCAGCCTGAGATCACGATTGGCGTGATCCCCGGTGCGGGTGGAGCGCAACGCCTCACACGCGCGGTGGGTAAAGCTCTTGCCATGGAAATGATCCTCAACAACCGGGTCTTGAGCGCGCAGGAAGCGCTTCAGTTTGGCCTTGTGAATCGCGTCGTCCCGGCGGAACGATATCTGGCTGAAGCTTTGAAACTGGCCGAGGAGATCGCGGCACGCGCGCCGCTCGCGGTAAGGGCTGCAAAGAGAATGATCGATCAGGCTTACGGACAGGCTTTGAGGGAGGGTCTTCATCAGGAGCGGCAGGAGTTTTATAATCTATTCGCGACGGAGGATCAGAAAGAAGGCATGCAAGCTTTCATCGAAAAACGCAAACCGGTTTGGAAGGGTAAATAAGATGGTCCAGGTGGCAATTGGATGGTTCCCCAGTTTGTTTTTCGCTAATCCATCCGGGATCATCTGGCGGCTCTTTCCCAAATGGTAACAGTCACTTTCACGGACCTCCGAACCGCTTTATTCAAACTTGGGCTTTCTCATACGCCTGTGATCGCTCACGCCTCGCTTAGCGCCTTTGGTGAGGTGGTCGGCGGCGGGGAGACTCTGCTGCGAGCCATTTTGGATTCGGTCTGGGCGCTGGTCATGCCGACCTTCACCTATATGACCATGATCACACCGGAAGTCGGCCCGCCAAACAATGGGGTCACCTACGGCAGTGAACACGATTTGAACCGCATAGCCGAGCCGTTCAAGCCTGATATGCCTGTGGATAAACAGATGGGGGTCATTCCTGAGCTGCTGCGTCAACACCCGCGTGCCCGGCGGACGGCGCATCCAATTCAATCGTTTGCCGGTATCTACGCCGATAAATTCCTTGCCGCCCAGACGTTGCAAAATCCATTGGGGCCGATCGGTGCGCTAGCGGAGGCAGACGGCTGGATCTTGCTGCTTGGTGTTGATCATACGGTCAATACCAGCATCCATTATGCCGAGCGGCTGGCGGGTAGAAAACAATTTACGCGCTGGGCACTGCTGCCCGACCGGATCCTTGAATGTCCGGGCTTCCCCGGCGACTCGGCTGGGTTCGAAGCGATCACACCGGTGCTCATAAATGAGACGCGCCGCGTAAAGGTTGGCGATTCGATCGTGCAGGCAGTTTCACTGCGGACATTAATTCAATCAGTCAATGAGACCCTCCAGGCAAACCCGCTGGCTTTGCTTTGCGAGAGGACGGATTGTGAACGTTGTAATGCGGTCAGGGAAGCGGTGAGCATGAAAAAGGTTTCCTGATGAGCAACCTGGTTTTGCCTAAGCGCAATCGTGGATACCAAGCGTTCTTCGTGGTACGGAGATCTTCATAGAGGAAAATCTGCCTCCACCTGGCGCAGACATAGATGAACCTACGCCGCTTGGCGTGGGTCGGAGTTTACCCCGCATCGCGGGGTCCCCGCCGAGAAGCGACCGCAGGTCTCAAATGAATTATTATCTGTACCTTGCTCTCACTTCTTCGGTTGTTAAATAACACGGAACATTTTACATTTTCGCTTTAGTTTACTTATCAAGCTTCAGCGTTCATATCTTCTGCAGCGCGTTTCAGGCGTGCGAGCGCATCAGCAACCCCTTCGTGAAGCTCTTTTGAGGCGAACCGCTCAAGGATTTGACCCCACCATACAGGTGAGAAAATAAAGTCTCAGCCAAATGTGACCTGGGTCGCGGCGTTGTTGATGGCCGTGCAGGTTATATGATTGAAGACCGTTATACCAAACGGCAGCATGGTTTTCAAGTGGAGCTGATGTTTTGGCTCATCAACTCCTTCCACGAGGATGTTCACCTCCCATTGCTTTCCCAGTGCGCGAGACTGAGCTTTGATTTTCTGCCCCGGTTGAGCGGATCCCGCGGGGGCGATCGCCTGAGTTTGGGCATCCCACCACAGGGCGTAATTTGCAGGCTCTGAGAGAAAACTCCAGACTCTCTCGAGCGGAGCCTCTATATTTGCAATTGGACAGATATAAACACCCATGATCAACTCCTAAAACTGTTCCTTCCAAACCAATTTGAAAATGCCGGGATAGTCGATCACTAACCCATCGGCATCCACCTTGATCTCCGAAGTGAAGCCGCTGCCCAGGCTTTCGTACTTATAAACTCTGTGATCTTTCTCCTGCGAAAGAAAAGTATATCTTTGATCCAGCTTTGAACCGGTGAGGTCAGGCACCCTAAAATAGACCACCGCGATCTCTTTTGACTCATGCAGCCCCAAATTTAATCTCCTGATCGGCAAAGTATTTGTGAAAGGCGTGATCATAATGTCAACATCGGTACAGCTATTTAATGCTTCGACCGGATTATCCCGTTCATCTGTCCAGACCTCCTCGTCTCTCTTAATGAAAACCAATGCTTTATCGTTGATTAAGTCCTCAACTCTGACTCTTTCCACCCTCCAATCGATATCACAAATGATTTGATATTTTATTCTATAAACAGAACCTTCGATCATTCCCACTGCCAGGCTATCGGCCTCGATTTTTTTGTCTTGGCGCAGGATAAGATGCTCCAGTCCTTTTCCAACCAGCTGCTCCCAGATCACCTCCGTCTTCATCTATATACCGCTCTTTGTGCTCAAACTAACGTGCATCCAAGACTTTCAGCAGTTCTACCTGCGCGTTCTCGGCAACAAGCTGCACATTTCCTTTGATTTCCTGAAGATGATGTTCTATCAGCTGTTCTTCTATGCCAGCCGGTGCGTAAACGGTAAACAGGACGTTATGCGTCTGAGGTGTGATTTGTGTCCTTTGGTCCGGACCATACACGATGTTTGAGATGATTCCTTCGCGGTCTACGATCATCATATCCCCTGCTTTCGGCGTCTGTGGTTCACCGCGCAGCAATATATAGCTTTCCGTACCCAGAGCTACATCCAGCATGGCAGGTAATCGGACTGTGTCCAGATCATGTCCGGCCGTCAGGAGCAGATTGTTCATCTCGGCCATGAACATGGCCTCCACCAAGGAGGCCACCGTGGGTATGGATTTCCCCTTGAAGAGCAGCGACTCAAGCTGAAGCTGCACATGATAGGTCTTTTTAAATTGTCGATAATAGGAGGCGTAAGCCTGCAAAACCGGATGCTTTACAAGCGCGGCGCGGTCCTGACCGGAGAACCGGGAACGCAGCTCCTGTTCGAGAGCCTCTTTATGGCTTTCTAAAACAGGAAGGTGTGCCGGGTTGGCTGCGTTGCGCATGATGAGCACACCCGCATGCGCCTCCGGGTAAGTTGTTTTCCAGGTATCTGATACTTGAAATATTGACATGGATCTCCAGATGAAGATTTCGGAGGATTGGCCGATTTTCTACCGGAAGATCATATATTGCTTACATAGCTTTTACTTTACAAGCAATGGTACACCGTACACGTGATGTAATTTGTAAGTCCGTCCTACTCTGATAACATTTCGGCTGTGGCCCGTTCGACATGAATTCTGGTCGTGTCCAGAAATTGGAATCTTTTGTCTATTGGATCTCGCAAAATGAAGGGTAGTTCTGTTCCACCTAAAATGAGGCCCTGAATGTCGTGTTTTTCGATCATCCCATCAATGATCGCCAGCAATCGCTCCCGTGTTTCGTCTTGATAGACCCCATTGATCAGTTCGTTCATATATTTGTCGTGAATATAATCCTGATCCGCCAAATCAGGTGCGATGACAGCGATTCCTTGTCTGGAAAACACCTTGGGGTAGAATTGCGCCTGCATTGTAAAGCGTGTACCGAACAGGCCTACTTTTTTCAAACCCAGTGTTAGCGCAGCCTGACAGGTCGCCTCCACTATGCTAATGAGAGGTATGGGGGACTGCCGTTGAATATCGTCAAAAACAATATGAGGCGTATTGGATGCGAAGAGACCGAAATCGGCTCCCGCCTTTGCGAGCTTGATGACCTCGTCCAATAGATATTCGGTGACTTCGGTCAGCTCCTGTGCGCCGATCAGATCCAGCATCTTTGTCAGATCTATGCTATTGATAATAATAGAAGGATAACTACCGTCGCGTTTTTGCGCGCGGTACGCTGAAATAATCAAACGATAATATTCAATGGTGGAGGCGGGCGCGATCCCTCCAATGATTCCAATCGTCTTCATATATATCTATAATCGCTCCGTGAGGGTCTTGACCCCGCCACAAAACGAGGCACATTTTTAGCATGGTTGAAGGCCACCGATAAATCGGGTTGCCGCTGATTACTGGAACGTAATCTCCTCGATCCGCCAGCTTTCTTCGCCCATCAGCTTACCCAGCCGCGTCAGCATTTCGGGGCAGAGGCGTGTTGTGTCGCTGGGGAAGTCGATCAGATGGCCTTTGCCGTTCTCAAAG
>JBGQIO010000067.1:0-16063 GCA_041498515.1 Anaerolineae bacterium | reverse complement strand
CGATCTGTTTGCAATCACGGCATTTCCCACAGGGGATGCCCGGTTGAAGCTTCTGTGTGCAGTTCAAAGCCTGGGCGAAGCGCAAAGCCAGGGTGCGGCGTCCCACACCCGGAGCCCCTGCGAAGAGATAGGCGTGACGCACCGAATCTAGCGCGACATGCTGGCGCAGCATCTCCACGGCCCATTCATGTCCAAGTAAATTCCAATTTCCGGTCGTGAATCGCTGGGCTGAGTTATTCGAAGCGTGAGGCGAAGAGTCAGTCATTAGGTTTTAGTATTCGGTTTCCAATCATAAATCGTAAATCGCCAAACGTAAATTGTACCCATTAGTTTCTCACCCGCTAAGGCGTTTACGCCTGCCCCGCTCGCAGACGCAAATACGACTCATATCGTTCGGGGTTGATCTCCCCAGCCTTCAATGCCGCAAGCACTGCACACCCGGGCTCATGCTGGTGACTGCAATCGCTGAATTGACATTCAGCCACAAGGGGTGCAAGTTCCGGAAAATATGCGTCTATTTCTTCGGGTTCGGTATCCCACAAAGCCAGCGACTTCCATCCGGGAGTATCAGCCAGATAACCGCCGCCTTCGAGACGGAATAATTGGCGAACAACGGTCGTATGTTTCCCCTTGTTCATTGCCGCGCTGATTTCGTTCACGGCCAACCCGAGTCCGGGCTGGATGGCATTGAGTAAACTGGATTTGCCTGCCCCGCTCGGCCCGGCCATGACACTGATCTTTCCGCCCAGCCTCGTTTTGAATTCGTCCATGCCCTCGCCGCTATAGGCCGATGTGTAAACAACTGGATAACCGAGCGGCTCGTAGAATCCGAAAATCTCTTCAGGTTTATTGATAAGATCGATTTTATTCGCTACGATGAGGGCAGGCAGGCGTTGTTTTTCTGCGATGACCAAAAACCTGTCGAGCATTCTTAATTTTGGATCTGGCTGTGTGCAGGCGAAAACGAACACTGCCTGATCTGGATTCGCAAGCAAGACTTGTTGATACACCCCTTGCGGTCTCGGGTCCCGCCGGACGATGGACCGCTTTCTGGGTTCGACTTCATCGATTACTCCAGACCCATCCGTTAAGACTCTGATGCGTACGCGGTCCCCCAATGCCGCGATATCGCCTAATGCTTTGCCCTGTTTAAGTTTTCCGCGCAATTGGCAAATGACAAGGCCCTCTTCGGTCTCCACTGTGGAGAAACCAGATTGGGCCTTGACGATCAAACCTGCAAGGACGACATCATCCAATGATTAGCTGTCTTTCCTCTTTCCGACTCTCACTGATCGCTAAACCCTGATCACTTTTTTATGGCGTCGGTGTGGGTTTGCCTCGGCTAGGCTTTGGCGGCTTGGTCGGGACGCCTCCCAGTGGTGTGGGTGTTTGTGTATTACCGTATTGGTCCTTGAAGGGCAGGGAGCCTTGAGGGCTGCCATAATAATAAGTTTCAATGATTCGTCTGAAAACCGGTGCGGCAAACTCGAAACCCTCTCCTGCGTTCTCGAGCATGACAGCTACGGCAATATCCGGTTTGCCGCTATTTTGTGCATCCATCGTATACCCGATGAACCAGGCGTGGGGCTTGCTGGAACCGGATTGGGCCGTGCCGGTCTTCCCCGCTATAGGAAAATTAAGGCCGAGCATCGGATAGTAAGCTGTCCCAAGCGGGTTCTTCACTACCATTTGCATTGCTTGCTGCAGGGCGGCTAAATTATCAGCCCGCAGAGGTAGGGTTCCCATGGCTTCCGGTTTGAAAGTGCTGATCGGATCCCCGGTAACAGGTTGGATCTTCTCGATCAGTTGAGGACGGTAAAGGGTCCCGCCGTTGCCGATTGCTGCGACGAATCTTGCCACCTGGAGCGGAGTCACTAACACTTCGCCCTGACCAATGGCTTCGTTGGTTGCATCGACCGGCTGGGCCGGAACGGGGATATTCCCCGTTGCTTCCGCGACCACACCGATACCGGTCGGTGACCCCAGGCCAAACTCGCGGGCCATGCTGGCAATATCACCGCCGCGATCGTTATTGAATAAGTCCAGGCCGATGTGCCAGAAATAGGGATTGCAGGAGCGCATCAGGCCTTCCTGTAAAGTGAGCAGACCGGATGGCTTGCTGTCGCTTGTATTGCATTGATTTCCCGCCTGCAATCTGGCTTGGCAATGTTCCCAGGTCCAGTCGTGCAAGACCGGTCCGCCGTATTTCTGAAGCTCGCTAAAATCGTATTGGCAATCGTAGGTCGTTACGGGAAGGTAAAGTCCGCTTTCCAGCGCCGCAGAAAAGGTAATGGGTTTGAAAGCCGAGCCAAGCGGGTAAGCACCTTGCGAGGCGCGGTTGACTAGCGGCTGCTCCGTGTCATTAAACAAGGCGCTGCGCAATGCATTGCTGTTTGCGTTATTAGGATCGAACACGTTTTGGTCGTATCCTGGTGAGGATGCCATGGCCAGCACACGTCCCGTATCGCGTTCTAACACGACCACCGATCCGTCATAGCCGCTGAGCAGCTGTTGGGCATAATACTGTAAGTTGCGATCAATGGTCAAATATACCGAATCGGCCGGTTGCGGGTCGCTGGCGGCCAGGCGTGTCACGATCTGCCCGTTGGGATCTACCACATATAAGGAACCGCCGTGTTTGCCGGCCAGGTACTGCTCCATCGATTTCTCGATGCCTGATTGACCGATTTTTTCATCGCCCCGGTAACCCTGGCGGCGATAGTCATTTAATTGTTCGGGGCTGATGAGTAAGGTATAGCCAACTACCTGCGGCGCAATGCCCTGGTCAAGGTAGAAGCGCGAGTTATAAGGCGTGGCGGTTAATCCGCCGAGGTTTAGATCCAACACGCCTTTGATCTCATCTACAGAGGCATCGCAGATCGGTACATACCAATCGGGGGCGGCATTGGCGTACGCAGCTTGGATAGAGTCCGGGGAGCGGCCGCATAATTTCGAAAGCTCGCCGATCAGAAGCCCTTCCGATTTGTTCGTCATCTGACCGGGCGTGATACCCAGCGCATACGCATCAGATTGAGATACGATCGGCAGGCCGGCGTGGTCGTAGATGTCGCCGCGCGCTGGGATCTGATAATCCATTTTTAAAACATTACCGCCCGCCAACTCGGGCAGGATCAGGCTGTCGTCCCATTGGAGGCGCCATTGACCCTCTTCGAGGTTGAAGTGTGCCACCATATCTCGCTGTATGTCGCCCGCCAGTGCGGTGTGGTAGGTGATCCGGAATCCGACCTGTGCCGAACTTGGGCTGAGCAGTTGGCTCAAGACTTCGTAATCCAATTTGGCAGCACCCATGGTGTTGAGCGCGTCGTCATATTTTTTGCTAAATGCGTCTTGCTTGAGCGCCTCCTGGCTGGCCTTGGATAGCGAGGCATACATGGCGGCATAATCGTTATTTTTTAGGCCTTCCAGGAAGTTCCGCATGGCGGCTTCAGCATCAGGTGCACGTGTAATACCGACCACGGCAGTTGGGAGTGGCTTCGAGGTGGGAAATAAAGAGAAACCGGGTTGAGGTGTGCCGTTTACGGAGGTTTGTGAGCAGGCAGCCAGTAGTAGCATCAAGAGTATTAATTGAAGCCAGCGAATTGGATTCATTCGTTCACCTTTTGATCTTTGGTACAAATCATACGAATTACCCTTCTTCATCTCAATTCCCTCTCCCATGAAAACGAAGCTGGTCTCTTCTCCTTTTTGGACGCGAAGCTGGGACACTGCCAGAGGATTACGGTAATGGCAAGAGTGGGAACGGCTTTCATTTTCCGGGAAACTTATCCGGCCTGCTCGCCGCGCAAGATGGCAGCCGAGACGGGGCATTGGTAATTCAAAAATTTTTGACAGTTGGCTGGGACGTCCGCGTTCGGAGTGATTCCCATCTTCGCAAGCACGCGCACCAGATGGCATAGCGGTAGTCCCATCACAGAGGCATAACAGCCCCTCATGTTTTCAACCGGTCGGAATGTGGCATCCTGGATGGCATAGGCGCCTGCTTTATCGAGTGGATCGCCGGTCTGGACGTAGGCTTCGATCTCCGCCTCTCCATAATCTCGCATCGGGACTTCTGTCACACATAGGTCTGTTAGCAATTGTCCATTGCCTGGCTTAAGCACGGCCACCCCGGTATAAACGTGATGCGTACGCCCGCGCAGTTTTTTAAGCATCCGAACTGCACCTGCCGCGTCTTTGGGTTTACCAAGGATTGTGCTGCGCCTCTTCGGAGCATAAATAACCGCAGTGTCCGCCGCTACCACAACCAGTGCTTGCCCGTCGTTCGCGGTGAAATCGCTGACAATCGCGGCGCGCGCTTTCGCTTCCGCCAGTCTGAGCACATAATCTGCTGGTGTTTCGCCTGGGCGCTGACTCTCGTCCACCTCTGTAACAGATAGGCGGAATGTCCAGTTCCCGAGAGCGATCAACTCTCTGCGACGCGGAGAATTCGACGCCAGCAGTATTACAGTCTTTTCGCTCACGAATAAATTCTAACATAGTTCAAATTTGGGCATTACAAGGTACTGCGTATTATCTTAACCAAAGTTTTATTTTTACCCTGTAAATGATGATAACAAGTTAAGAGTTTTATGTAAGAAGCAGTAACGGGAGACTTATCTGCGGCAGGTAACACTCTAACCTTGTTGGGAATGACCCTTTGCGGCGTCCAGATTCGGGCTATTTTCCTTTAAAGACACTTACGTTTAAATTACTCCAAATAAACTTCCGGATTCTCCTTTAGCAATATCAGTGCAGCGCAAAAAAATCCCGGGTTTCTTCAGGGACCCGGGATCAAGGAATAATCAGGTAGCTAAACTAAGCTGCTGCCTTCTATATTTATCCAACCACCATCCAAAGGATACAATGATTAGCGGAAGAATTAGCCATAAGATATAGATCCAAGGGGCCATAAGGCCCGTGTTGTACTGATAATCAAGCAGATAACGATGACCCAATCCCATAATGAATCCAGTCACCGCCAATGCCCCCCAGCGAATCTCGCGATTGGAAGGGAGGAAGAATAGCGCCAGGGCTAACACTGAATAGAACTGTTCAATATCTCTGAGATGGATATAGAGAACCAAGAGTGAACGATCCAGAAGGCCATAGGCGGCATGTTGTGCTGCGCTCCAAGCGCTTCTCCAAATGATCAATTCAAATGGACGAATGACTGAAAGGGTATTAAAAAGGGTACCGACGATACACATGGCTAACGGCATCAGTCCAAATACAACGATTAATAGATCATTGCGATTTTTCCACACAACATTCCCCGCAAGAACAAGCAATCCCAGCAACGGCAAAGACCAGAAGACAGTCTGAATCCCGTACGACCAATAGAGCCGCCCCGTTATGATGAAGAGTTGGGAGATCAGTAAAGTGGCCCAGAATAATGTGAGAGGGGCTGACCTTCGCCATAATCCGATCGCTACGAGTGGCAAATGAATCAACACATCCAGGCGCACGTCTGCCCAACTATATTTGGGCATAAGACTGATGTATAACGAATTAAGGTATGGATAGAAGAGGAAGGGAATCGCGATAAGTGAATAATCTATTAATCTGTTGGGGCGGTATATTGCCTTTAATCCGCTGCCCAAGTCTTTCGGCGAACCTAATTCACTTATGATCTTTCTTCTCCTTTCCTCTCTATCTTCCCCCATTCTAGGATCTTCTTCGCCGTCATCTATATGACTCCTGATCTCCTCGATCAAGGCATCTTGTTCGTTTGAAGAAAAACCCTTCAATTGTTTGCGCAAAGCCTGAATGTATTCTTCCATTATGTTCTCCCCGTCTCTTAGATGGTAGTGGAAAGCTGCAGGGTCTTCCGCAAATTCGTAATGAAAGTTTCCCACTCAGCCTGGCTGGCGGCCAAAGCTTTTCGGCCTTTGGATGTTATGGCGTAATACTTGCGCCTTCGTTTTCCCTGCCCGGCCTGCCATTCACTTTTCAACTGGCCATCTAATTCCAACTGATGCAAAGCAGGGTAGAGCAGTGCCGCCGTCATGGTAAAGTACCCCTGGCTTCTTCGCTCCAGTTCACGCATGATCTGGTATCCATACATTTTGTCATTCGCCAGAACACTTAGGATGAGGACGGGCGTACTTCCCTTGCGCTGTTGCTGTAACTGAACCATTTCATATCCTCGTAGACTCTGATTTTATATAAGATCATTATATATAACAATCTTATATATGTCAATACCTAACATTTACTGGTATGTTCGTGGCAAGTGTTGTAGAATTCATACCTGTCTAGACCAAAACTTCAGGAGGCGAATGTGAAGGTACTTGAGGAACGTATCCAGCGGGACGGACAGATTCTGGGGAACGGAATTCTGAAGGTGGATAGCTTCGTCAATCATCAAGTTGACTCTTCTTTGATGGACCTGTGCGGTAAGGAGTTCGCGCGGCTCTTTGCACAGCTTGGCGCGACCAAAGTGCTGACGGCTGAAATCTCCGGCATTGCCCCGGCTCTCACCACAGCGCTCCATCTCGGGCTGCCGGTCGTCTACGCTCGAAAGACCAAACCGATCACCATGCCGGATCAGGTCTATCTCACGCTCGCGCCTTCGCATACCAAAGGCCGCATGGTGGAATTGATCATCTCACCCGAATATCTTGTCCATGGCGATAAGGTGCTCATTATTGATGACTTCCTTGCGTCTGGCGCGACCATTCTCGGGCTGGCGCGCCTTGCGGAAGCAGCGGGCGCGAAGATTGTGGGCGTCGGCGCGCTGATCGAGAAGACCTTCGAAGGCGGACGTAAGGCGCTCAAACCGCTTGGCGTACAGGTTGAGTCTCTCGCCTCTATTACTTCGATGGACGACGAAAAAATAGTGTTCAGCGAGTAGTGATTATTAAACCTTCAACTTCGGTCGCCCGAAGACCGAAGGCCGTAGGTGCAGGTGTTCTTCGCGAAGCATGCAATCGGTGTTCTCCCTGCTCGCCGAAACCAACCTCTAACCTTCAAACTTCGGGCGAGGTGGCCTTCGCGAAGCATATCATCCCCGCACTTGCTCTTAGGGGACATTCTTTTTGCAAGCCACCATCGCATACTTCGACGATCTGAATCGTCGAAGCGAGTAATAAGAATCGCCGAAGCCAACCTTTAACCTAAACCCATCCACCCATGACCGAATCTATCGCCGTCCTCGACTTTGGTTCACAATACGCCCAGCTCATAGCACGGCGCGTGCGCGAGGCACAGGTCTATTGTGAACTTTTTCCCTGGGATGCACCCGCCGAAGCAGTTCTTGCCATCCATCCCAAAGGATTTATTCTCTCGGGCGGGCCTAGCTCTGTCTATGAAGCTGGTGCGCCCTACATTCAAAGGTATATCTTCGATACCGGGCTACCGATCCTGGGTATTTGTTATGGAATGCAAGCTCTTACACATGCGCTCGGAGGACAGGTTGACTCATCAGCCAATCGTGAGTATGGTCCCGCCGTCATTGAACCGTTGCTTCCCTCTGTTCTGTCCGAACTCTCACAAGTCTGGATGTCGCACGGCGACCGCATCACGCGCATGCCCGAAGGTTTCATCGCCTTGGCTCGATCTGGCAATAGTCCCCTGGCTGCGATCGGAGATATGAACAGGAAATACTTTGGTGTGCAATTCCATCCTGAGGTGCGGCACACGGCCCATGGCGCCGAGGTTATTAAGCATTTCGCAGTCGAAATTTGTGGGGTAAGCCCCGCTTGGACCCCGGTCTCTATCATTGAAGACGCAATTTCGCGGGTGAGAAAGCAGGTAGGCCCTGAACGCGTCCTCGCCGCGGTTAGTGGTGGGGTGGATTCTTCTGTGGCGGCTGCGTTGGTATATAGCGCGCTGGGAGACCAGCTTGTTGGCGTTTTCGTAGATACGGGTTTATTGCGACAGAACGAAGGGGAACAGGTTGTGGCAGCCTTTCGTGAGAGAATGCACGTCGAATTGATCGCGGTGGACGCCGGCGCGGAGTTCATCGGTGCGCTGAAAGGCATCACGGAACCGGAACGGAAGCGCAAGATCATCGGCGAAAAGTTTATCCGCCTGTTCGAGCAGCAAGCCAGGCAGCTTGGTCAGCCGCGTTTTTTGGTGCAGGGTACGATCTATCCGGATGTGGTTGAATCGTCTGCTCCCGAGCGAAACAAAGCCGAACGGATCAAAACCCATCATAATGTAGGCGGACTCCCGCAGGATATGAACTTCGAATTGGTCGAGCCGCTGCGCTATTTGTTCAAAGATGAGGTGCGCGCTGTCGGGGAGGCACTTGGTCTGCCGGAAGGGCTGGTTTGGAGGCAGCCTTTCCCTGGACCCGGATTGGGCGTTAGGTGCCTCGGTGAAGTCACCTCCGAACGTTTGCAGCGTCTGCGTGCCGCCGATGCGATCTTCCAGGATGAGTTGTCAAAAGGCGGCTTTGGGGCGAAACCGTCGCCTGGTAATTCAACTGCCGGACGAACTCTCTCGCAGGCATTCGTCGTCCTGCTGCCTGTGCGCTCGGTCGGTGTGATGGGCGACCAGCGTACCTACCAGGAAGCAGCCGCCCTGCGTGCCGTAACCACGGAGGACTTCATGACCGCAGACTGGGCGCGCCTACCGGACGATCTTTTGGCACGGGTGGCTAACCGTATCGTAAACGAGGTGGACGGAATCAATCGGGTCGTTTATGATATCACCAGCAAACCTCCCGCAACGATTGAGTGGGAATGAGTAGCTTGACAATGTCACATTAGGAAAAATACCCGATTTTGGGAGTGGGGGACGAACGGCTCCCACCCAAAAACCGGACTGCTCCAATTAATCTGACCTTGTCCAATTACTCGAAGGAGCAGCATGGATTTCGGCGAAGTTCTAACCAAGGCTTGGAAGATCATCTGGAAGTTCAAAATACTGTGGGTTTTTGGTATTTTTGCCGGTTGTGGTACGCGCAGCGGTAGCAGTTTCAACGGCGGCAGTAGTAGTTACCAATCCGGGGGGACACCAGGGCAAATACCCAATCTACCACCGGGTTTTGAAGACAATTTGCTCAAATTTTTGAACTTTTTTGAAAACCCGGCAGTGATTGCTGGTTTTATTAGCTTGATTTGTGTAATCCTCCTGGCCACGATTTTCTTTAGTATCATCGGACGGGTCGGCCTGATCAAAGGTGCAGTGGATGCCGACGCAGGTGCGGAGCATCTGAGTTTTGGCGAGCTCTGGAAGGGTGGTTTGCATTATTTCTGGCGTATTTTGGGGCTCTCGCTATTAATTGGCTCACCGATAATCCTCTTTTACCTGGCTCTGGGTATTGGGGGAATCCTCATTTTCTTGACTTACTTATCCGGATCTCGAAGCGGTTCGTCGGCCGCAGCCGCCCCGGTTTTTATCGCCCTGATTCCGTTGATATGTATATTGGTTTGTGTGGTCTTCCTGTTTGCGATCGTAATTAGTTTCCTTCGTCCGCAGGCCGAGCGGGCGATTGTGATCGAGAATGAAGGCGTCATCAGCGGCCTGCGCCGCGGCTGGAATGTTTTGACGAAAAATCTCGGTCCGATCCTTATTATCTGGTTCATTACTGTGGTGATTGGGGTCGCGGTGGGAGTCCTGGTTGCCCTTCCGCTGCTTATTATCCTCGTTCCGGTGTTCATTGCCTTCATAGCGGGCGGTAACAATCCGTCTTATGTGCCGCTTATTGTTGCGGGGTTATGTATAGTGGCTTATATTCCGGTTTCGCTCCTTGCCAACGGTATCCTGACGGCTTACCTCGAATCCGTCTGGTCACTCACATATCTGCGCCTAACGAAACGATCACCAGACGTACAGGCTGCCGTCGCTCCTTCGAATGCGTAAGCTCCTGAGCCTTCTTTTCTGCCTAGCATTATTGCTGGTGAAAGGTTTACTCGTCCGCGCGGAGGGGCAGGCTCAGGTTTATCTTTATCCGACAGATGTATCGGCCTTCCCTGCTATCTCGACCTTCATGGATGTATTCGATGCCTCGGGCCGCTTCGTCAGCGGACTCAAACCCGGGCAAGTGACAGTGATTGAAGACGGCCAGCCGCTTCAGCTCCAGAAGCTGACCGAGATGGTGGCCCCCGCACAGATTGCCGTAGCGATCAACCCCGGACCCCCGCTTGGCGTCCGCGACAAGCAGGGCTTGCCGCGTTTTCAGGGGATCGTTAAGGCGCTCACTGCCTGGGCTCAGGCGCTTCCTTCGAATACTCCTGATGATATGAGCCTGGTCACCATAGCGGGACCGATCATTTCACATTCCAGCGCAAAAGACTGGCAGGTAAGCTTGAGCGCTTATCAACCAGACTTTCGCGCCACAACCCCTAACCTGCAGTCGCTCGCGATAGCCATTGACACCGTTGCGGTGCCTACCCCTCGCGTCGGAATGAAACGTGCGGTATTCTTCATCACGCCGCATATGGACGATCCCAACATCGATACGCTCGTCCAGCCGCTCATTCAGCGCGCGGTTCAAAATCATGTGCGTGTCTTTGTATGGTTCGCCGATGCGGATCTGTACGCGGCGACCACCAGCGCGGCGGCATTCAACAACCTGGCCCTGCAGACCGGCGGCTCTTATTTTTCCGCGACTGGCACACAACCATATCCAGATCCTGACTCTTATTTCGCCCCCTTGCGGCGTTTGTATTCTTTAAATTATAGTTCCAGGGTTACAACGGCGGGTTCGCACTCGTATATCGTGGAAGTGAAAAGCCAGGCCGGTGATATCAAATCCACCGAACAGCCATTTACGATCGATATCCAACCTCCCAACCCGATCTTTGTATCTCCGCCTCTGCAGATCGTCCGCAGTCCTCCGGATAACGACCCGTATAACACCAAGGTTCTCACGCCCGGATCACAGAAACTTGACATCATTGTTGAGTTTCCTGATGGACATAAACGTCCTTTGGTGCGCACAACGCTTTACGTGGATGGACAGGTCGTCGCTGAGAATAAAACCGAGCCGTTCTATAGTTTCACCTGGGATCTAAGCGGTTATACCGTTAGCGGTGAGCACAAGATCATTGTCGAGGCCATGGATGACCTGAACTTAAGCAAGACCACCATGGAAATTCCCGTTACGATCACGGTAATCCAGGCTCCGCACGGCCTGGCAGCCATCTTTAGCCGCTACCGCGAATATATCACCCTGGGTGCGGTTGTTTTCGCCGGGTTGGTGCTTCTGCTTATCCTCTTTCTGGGACGCTTCCGAATGGCTTTTGTCCGCGCCCAGTCATCTCGACAATTGCAGGGGGATCCACTCACTCAAGAAGTGATGCCTGCTGTTGAGGAACCCACAGCAGGAAAAGCTAAGAAGACTAGGCGCGGTCGCAGAACCTCCGCGGCTTCGAATGTAAAAACCCAGCGCGTGGAGGCGCAGGCCTCTCTTCACCGCCTCATACAGGACCCTCTGGCAGCTCCCGGTCAGACGTTTAAACCAGCCCCCGTTTCGCCGATCCTGCTCACGGAGGAAGAGATCACCTTTGGAACCGATCCGGTACAATCCATACATGTACTGGATGACCCTTCGCTGGCGCCGCGGCATGCACGCATTACGCAGACTGCTGATGGAAATTATCTGATCGCAGATGCAGGCTCGATTGCCGGCACGTGGGTTAATTTTGAGCCGGTAGGAAAAGTAGGTCATCTGCTTCAGCACGGCGACGTGGTACACTTTGGTCAATTAGCCTTCCGCTTCGAGTTGAAAGATCCGCCTGCTGCTGTTGAACCAAAGATATCCAAAGAGAAGCTTGAATCATGAACCGTTCCCAGCATAGCCATCTTAACGTCGCGGCCCTGAGCCACGCCGGGATGGTTGGCAAGAACAACGAGGATCGCTATACAGTTTCATCATATATCGGCTTGGATGAGAAGCCGGTGCTGTTTGCCATTATTTCTGACGGGATCGGGGGACATCGCGCCGGTGAGGTAGCTGCTGAACTGGCCGTGAATTACATCCAGGAAAAAATATCGGAAAGCGATGGGAAAAACCCGCTGGCGATCATGGAGTCCGCTATTCACACGGCAAGCCAGGCCATCGCTTCGCGTTCAGCCAGCCAGGCGGACCAATTTGGTATGGGCGCGACTTGCGCCTGCCTTTGGGTGGAAGGCGATAAGTTCTATACGGCTTACATTGGAGACTCGCGCATCTACCTGATCCGCGATGGGAAAATCCAACGGTTGACCGTGGATCATACCTGGATCCAGGAAGCGATTGAAAAAGGCATTATCAGACCTGACCAGGCTCGCGATCATCCGAACGTGCATATCATCCGCCGCCACTTGGGTTCGGTCGAATTACCCGACGTGGATTTCCGCCTTCGGTTGAACCTCGAGGATGACGATGAGCAAGCCAGGAAGAATCAAGGCGCCAAGCTGAAAACCGGGGATGTTTTATTGATGTGCAGCGATGGGCTGACGGATATGGTGTGGGACGACGAGATCCTGCGCCTGGTCACTACCCGTAATGCCTTGAAATCCGCCGCTGAAGATCTCGTAGACCAAGCCAATGAACGCGGCGGCCACGACAACATCACCGTGATCTTGATCGGCGTTCCGAGAGAGAGGACTGCCGAACAGCAAAAGAAGAAAGGCTTCCTTCATAACCTGCTTGGAGAATAACGGGAACGGCGAGCCGTTCCCGTTTCATTTAATAGTGGGTTTTCACAAAACGAATTACTTCTAAAGGACTAAACTGTTCTCCGATCCAATGGTCGCTCTTGTTGCCAGAGTTTTTTACTGGCCCCTCGGTGATGGACGATTAACTTCGAGCTTCATCACGATCGCGACTTCGATGAGTAAGGTCAGCGGGCTGGTAACTGGTAAGCCCCACTAGCGCTGGATATTCCCATGCTGCACGATTTGACCAAACCCGTGATCCAGACCGAAGAGTGTATTGACCAGCTCAAATTCCTGGCCTAGGCGTATCCCTAAGCATAAAGAACCATCATCTTCTACTTTCCACTTTCTACTCTCTGCTCTCTACTCTCTAATCTCCACTCTCTAACCTCTAATCTCGATTCTCCACCGACTATTTCAACAGCTTATCCCTGGGCGCCATTCCGATGTCAAGCTTGAAAGCCAGCAGCGACTCGTGGAGGTCTTGGAGGAACGAGATAAGGGAAAAGATGAGCGCTCCCATGGAAGCGACAAAAAGCAGACCGATCAGCCACGCATCTTCAACATTCAGCACTGCGGTTATGAAAAGCGCAATGATCAACACAGCCGCCAGCAGCACACTGATCGAAGCAGCCGTGATGGCTCGGCGTAAATACTCCGCCCGGCGCGTGAGGACCTGCAATTGTGCCTCAATGCGAACCTGCTCCTGGGTCGGGACCTCGGCCAGTTCACGCGCCAAAATGCGGCCGCGGTCAATTACGCGGCCGAAGCGGTTGGTCATTGAAAGGATTAGCAGGCCGATGCCCGAGATGAGCACTACCGGACCGATGGATATTTGCAAAGTGGGTATGAGTTGGCTGATAAGCATGTCGTTCGATTTTAGTGGGGTTATTCTTTTTTGTCCTGCTGGTCAAGTTCACAATATATGTGGATGGCGATTCCATCTGGGTCATGGATGATAAATGAGCGATGACCCCAGGGACGGTCTTGTGGCGGCTCGAGTTGGCCCCTGCCCTTAAGAACGTCGAGCTCGATGGCAGCCAGCCTTTTATGGAAGTCGTCCACAGCCGAGGCATTCTTAAAGCGCAGGGCCAGGTTGATCGCGGTGGGAGTTGGTCCTTCATAAGTCTCGCCTTCAGCCGCGCCGTAGATTTCGATCACCGCCGTGCCTCCCGCGGACAATAGCGCTCCTTTTCCATCTTTACGGTCCCACCACTGGCCCTTCGGCTCCATGCCGAGGATATTGCGGTAGAAATGAACGCTCTCCTCAAAATCACGGGCAAAGAACGCAAAGCGGAATTCAAGAGCTTCCATAAACTGATCTCCTCCATTGTAAAAATATCGACCGCTCGCAATTGCGCCTAGAAAAGATTAAGACCCTACCTGTAAATGGATGAAACTGCTTGAAGTTTACGGATAGCCTCTACCGTCAATTTCTATTTTCCCTGATTTGGATAGGAGCCATATTCGATGCAGTTCTTACCGCGTTGCTTGGCGGCGTACATCAATTGGTCGGCGAGATGGATCGTGTCTTGAGCGCTGGGCGGGGCGGTATTACAAGTCAATATACCCATGCTAAAGGTAACCGGCCATTTTGCCTCTGCCATTTCATCGATCAGCGCGATTTGCAGGCGCGGGATCACGATTTCTGCAGCTGCCTCGTTCGTCTCGGGCAGGAGCAGGGCATACTCATCTCCTCCCAGCCTGGCCACAGAATCGGTCCCGCGCAGTTGAAGCTTGATGCGTTCTGCCACACGCAGAAGTAGCTTGTCACCTACCAGGTGACCTGAAGCATCATTCACCGCCTTGAAATTATCCAGGTCGATGAAAGCTACGGTGAGAGGCCTTTGGTATCTATCCGTCTTATTCAATTCCGCGCTGGCCGCCTCATAAAATGCCCGCCGGTTCAGGATGCCCGTCAGTGAGTCGGTACGGGATAATTCGGTTTGATGTTCCAGCAGGATATGGAATTCTGAGAGTAGGGTGGAATAGGTTAGGAAAATACCCAGGCGGACAGCTGTATTCCAAAAAAGCACGAATGGGCTGACTTGTTCCCCCGCCAGCAGGTTGCTGGTTTGCCAGATGATCGCAGCGAACAGGGCAGCTACCTGCCCGGGCCTTTTACCGATCAACCAGCTTGCCAATGAGATCGGAAAAAGATAAAAAAGGGAGATGGAAAGTTCAACGCCGGTGAAATAATCTATGATCCCCAGCCCCAAAAGAAATAGGGTGATGATTCCCCATAGCGTTTTCTTCTTTTGTCTTTCCAGATATTTCAGGATTCTAATTGTCCAGGACATTTCTTCCTAATCAATAAAGTTGTTGGATGGAGCAAACTAAATAGGAAAGGCTTTATGTCCTTACGAGTCGATGGTTCTGGGAGGGGTCAGCTCTGTAGTCGCCTAGGTCATCGAAGTCGAAGATCCCGCGCAGAGGGATAATCTTACTCTAAATCAGGGATTGTAGCCTTCTGGTGGCACGACCTAAAGGGTGATTTTTAGGTGTCAATTGTCTGATTAACTTCCCTTCAACCGTTCCCGGACTTCATAGTGCTGGGAACGTTCGTCGAAGCGTTTCAGCACGGCGCGTGCCTTGGGTGGGACAACCGCCGCCTCGTAATCCTGGCCCGCGAATGCGCGCACGGATTCGATCGAATCGAACCACATGACGGTGATGAATTCAACTTCCTTCCCCAGCACTCTGCGAAAGAGTTGGATTTCCTCGAAGCCCGGAATGGCGCGTCCACGGATGCCGGTAAAGATTTCCTTCTTCAGGAGCGACTCATAAATTTCAGCGTTTTCGAAGGTTGTATATCCATGCCAGATCCGACTGATCATTTTGAGCCTCCAAATGGAATTAAATATCGTTGAAATTTGCAGCGTGTTGTTGGTTTTTCTCGAACTCGCAGCTGATTCCTTAACTAAATAAAGTTAACCTGATTAGCTCCATTTTTATTTATAAAGTATTTCCAATTCGATTTTGGTTTATTCTCCCTGGGCTAAGATCTCTTTGACGCGCCCCACTTGTCCGCTCACCAGACGGACCTTGATGCCGTGCGGATGAGTTGCAGATTTGGTCAGGATATCCTTGACGATCCCTTGGGTCAGTTTGCCTGTAGGCTGGTCGTGCTTCAAGACGATCAGCACGGTTATACCCGGTTTAATATTGGAGCGCGTTGTGCCATTCATGTTATTGCCTCATCAGCCAGATGATCCGGTCATAAGAAACAAGGGTATGGATAATAACCGCTCCGCCGAATATCCATGCTGAAAGCCTCGCACCGGCATCAAAGAGCCCCCATGTGGCAAAGCCAAAGATTGCCAATTCCAGTAGCAGACGCAGCCAACCCGCTATAGGCACCGGCGCTTTACGGTTCGCGCTCGCATCCTCCGGTACACGGAAAATTCCCCACAAGGACGCTGCCAGAAGTGGTAGCACGAAGACCAATATATATCGGAGGATACCGGTATGT
>JBGQIO010000066.1:0-16448 GCA_041498515.1 Anaerolineae bacterium | reverse complement strand
GAACGGCGGTTATGCCGAATACCTTGCCGTGCCGGCGCGCAACGCCGTCCGACTGCCAGATGAAATTCCTTTTGAACAGGGTGCTACACTCATGTGTGCCTCGGCCACTGCGTTCCACACTCTGCACAAGTCGAGGCTAACCGCGGGAGAAACGGTTGCTGTCTTTGGTGTGGGTGGATTAGGCATGTCGGCCATCCAGCTTGCCAGGGCTTTTGGTGCGCTGGATGTCTTTGCCATTGACATTAACCAAGATAAGCTGAAACTCGCTGCTCAATATGGTGCAATTCCGGTGAATGCCGAACAAGGCGACCCGGTCGCTAAAATCTGGAGTCTCACCCAAGGCAAAGGCGTGGATGTTGCACTTGAATTGATCGGTTTGCCGCAGACGATGAAACAGGCGGTACTGTGCCTAGGCGTCATGGGCCGGGCTGTCATTGCCGGCATAAGTGCCAAACCGCTGGAGATCGATACGTATCGCGATCTAATAGGGAAGGAACTTGAAATCATCGGTTCGAATGACCATCTATTCCAGGAACTTCCACTGGTAGTCGAATTGGCCCGCCGCAAAGTGCTCGATACTGCGCGCCTGGTCACTCGCACGGTACCACTCGAAGCCGGACCAATCAACCAAGCCCTTGATGAGCTGGAGAAATTCGGCGGCGAGGTGCGTACTGTCATTGTGCCGTAAAATCGATGGGCGGTAGGGAGACACCGGGATAATTATGCTCAAAGAACATGTTTACCGGAACGATTCGGTCGCGATGCCCTCTGATAACGACCTTACCCCTTTCCTAATTTTTTATTGTTAATTCTCAACCACGGATCTCGTTCCATAAGGCTTGCCGACGTTCATAACCCTCTGGGTCCAGAGGCAAGCCCGGTTCAAGGTTTCGAAGCAAGTGGTCCGACGGATAGATTGCCTCATCGAGGCGCAGCTCGTCATCCAAAATAGCAAGTGCAGCCTGATTCCCTGTAGCATAGCGCGTGTAACGCGCCTCTTGCGCTGCGATCTCAGGTCGCAGGACAAAGTTCAGAAAAGTGTGCGCGAGAAGGGGATTTTGAGTTTGTGCGGCGATGGCCCAGTCATCCTCCCAGATTTGCGAACCCTCCGCGGGGAGGATGTACCGGACCGACACTCCCTGTGCTTTCAAAGCCAAGGCATCACCATTCCAGCCGAGAGCGAGACATACCTTGCCGGAGGCAAGCAGGGGTTTGTAATTTGTTTCAAAGGAATACAAATTCCGCTTGAGCTTCAACAAATCTTCGCGTGCCCCAGCCAAAGCTTCTGGGGATGTGTCGTTGTAAGAATACCCCCGCATTATTAATGCCGCGCCGATCACTTCCCCCGGCGAGTCGAGAACGGTGACCCTGCCACTGAACTTTTCAGCAAGCAACCAGAAATCAACCCAGGTTTGCGGAGACCCATCGACCAGGTCAGAGCGAACCATAAATCCGGTCGTGCCCCAATCTTTGATGACACTCACATGGTTTTCAGGATCATGAGATCGGCCATAACGGAAACGGGCTTCAATTTGCCCGAGGTTCGGTAACCGCCCATGATCTAATATATTAAGAAGTCCTAAATTGCCGAGTTCGCGTATTGCATAATCTGGCGGAACGAGCACATCCTGGGTTCCGTTACCGGTCTTCATCCGCTCGATCAGCTCAACCGCGCTGGGGACCATCTCGAGCTCGATCCTTGCATCGAATTCGGCTTCGAATTGACGGAGCGTACGTGGATCGATGTAATCAGGCCAGGTGAGTAGAGAAAGACGGCCTGACATTCACTTTGCCCGCTGGATCCTTTCCGCAATAAAAACCAACAGCAACGATCCCGTCATGAGCAGGACTGCCATGGCGATCATGATTGGCAGGCGATTCGTGAATCGTATTTGGCTGAAAAGATAAACAGGGAAGGTCGGTTTGGTGCCTGCCAGGAAGAGAGCCAAGGCGAATTCGTCAAAGGATACGGTAAAGGCAGTAAGCCATGCCGAGACGATGGCAGGAAAGATCATCGGTAAAACAATGCGGAACAGGGTGGTCGGATAATTTGCGCCAAGATCCATGGCGGCTTCTTCAAGGTTTGCATCGAATCCGGCCAGACGCGCGGCAATGATCAGCAATGTATAGGGAAGCGCAACTACCGTATGAGCAACACCGATCGTCCACAGCGATCTGCCCACATGCAGAACCGAAAATAGCAAAAGTAGAGCTACTGCCAAAACAACATACGGAACGATAAGAGGCAGGACGGCCAACGCCATCAAAAGCCCTTTTAGGCGGAATTGATAGCGCATGTATAAGATAGATACCATTGTGCCAAGGATCGTTGCTGCGAGACTGCTTCCTGCGGCTACATACACGCTATTACGGGCCGCGTCCAGAACAGGGCCAGAATCCAAAAGTTTTTGATACCAGCTTAAGGTCAGCCCCTGTAATGGAAAAGTTAGGGTGGTATTGTTATTGATCGAGAATAAGAACAATATCCCAATTGGCAGATATAGCAATGCAATCAAGCCGAAGTAATAAGCGGTGAGTGGAATGGACGAACGTTGTGTATTCATTCAGGCTAGTAACTCACGCAAATTGACAAGGCGCAATGCGACAATCAGGAGAGCCATTGTCACCAGCAACATAATCATGGAGAGAGCTGAGCCTAACGGCCAGTTAGCGGCCTTGGTGAAGAAGTCCTGAATAATGTTTCCGTACATGCTTCCGACACTGCCGCCGACCATCAATGGGGTCACGTATTCTCCGACTGTGGGGATGAACACCATGAAAAATGCGGCAAGTACACCAGGTAAGCTTAATGGCAGTGTAATCCGCATGAATTGCTGAAATGGCCCCGCACCCAAATCCGCGGCGGCCTCAAAAAGGCTGAGATCAATTCGCTGAAGAGCGGCCAGAATGGGAAGCGTGGAGAACGGAACCCAAACATAGATCAACGTGGCTACCACCGCATTTCGGTTGTAGACCAGCGCCGTAAGCGGCGCTTGAATCAGGCCTACGTATTGCAGGAAGTCGTCAATTACGCCTTCGCTTCCCAGCATTAATTTCAATGCCATAACGCGCAGAAGATAGCTCGTCCAAAAGGGAATTAACAGGAGGACAAGATAGAGGCGCGCTCTCCGTCCCGCGCGCAAGGCAAGGAAAAAAGCTATCGGATAGGAGAGCAGAACGGAGATAACCCCAATCATTAGCGCCATGAATACTGAAATTGCAAGCAGGCGCAGGTAGCTTTCCTCCGCGATGATGCTCGCATATTGGGCCAAAGTGGGTACCCAAGTCTGCAGAAGATCGCCGTTCAAATTGGGGCGAAAACTAAAGGCCGCCATCAAAACCAACGGGGTGAGGAAAAACGCGCCAAGCCAAAGCAAGGGTATGACAAATAAAATCCAAAAAGTACCGCGGCGATCAAACACGTTGCTCCTTTAAAAAATCTTTTCCTCTCCTCTGCTTTTGGCGGAGGAGAGGAATAATTTAGATGAGGCGCGAGTTACGGAGCGGCTTTCACTTCGTTCCACATGGCGGTCCAAGCATCGATTTGTTGTTGCGTGAGGTTTGGAGTAAAGTTCGTGTGTTGAAGGATGGTCGGATCGTCAAGTGAGAAGGCTTGTTTAAGTGTGGGGTCGGTGACACTGGCCATCGCAGCCTGGTTGGAGTCGCCATAATAGTATTCGTTCACGAGATTCTGGCCTGTGAGCAGAGCCAGTTTGTTATCCAGGTACTTGAGGGCCAAATCGTAATTCGGGTCGTCCTTGCGGATGCCATACATGCCAACCCAGGAGTTCCAGCCTTCTTTTGGATGAGCGTATGCCACTGGGATACCTTTCCCAAGCAGCGTGGCATAGGAACCTTGCCAGGCGTAAGCGAGCCAGACATCGCCTTTGATCATAGCCTGTTGCAGATCCGGCTCGGCGTTCCAGTAGAATAAGTTTAACGGACGTTGTTGAATCCATTCTTGCTTGATTTGAGCCAACTCATCTGTCGTGACTTTTGTTTCATCTCCCCAACCATGGATATATGCAGATACGGCTACAGCGCCTGGTCCATCGTCCCACATAGAGATATGGCCTTTATACTTTGGATCCATCAACGCGGACCAGGAGTCGATTCCACCGGGAATTTTATCGGTGCGATACAGAATGGATGAATATCCCCAATCCCATGGGATAAAATACTGCTTGCCGTTGATCAGTCCAATCTTCTTAAAACTATCGGGGACCTTGTCCCAGTTGGTCAGTTTGGTGGTATCGATCTCTTGAACCAGTCCTTGGTCCACATACAACTGCAGCCAGCCGGTGTATGGATGGAAGATATCGGCCTGATCGCCGGCTTTCATCTTGGAGAATATTTCGCCATCCGATGCGCCAAACTCAAAGTTGACATTGACCTTAGGGTAGGTGTTCTTGAAGTCGATCCAAAAATCGGGTGTATCGTACCCGGCCCAATCCAGGACAGTCAGGTTTCCAGTCAAGTCAGCCGGAGGTACTTCGGTAGGTGCAACAGTCGGCGGAACTGCTGTTGCCGCAGAAGCCTGCGTTGCGGCTTGAGGTGGAACCGGGACCGGTGTCGTCTGTGCACCACACCCCGATAAAATAATGCTCAAGATAATCAATAATCCAAAAGCAGAAGCTCTAGAAATCTTTAGGTGAGACATCCAATTCTCCTTCCAATAAGATTCAAAAGTAACAATTTTGGGTAAATTCAAAAATTCACATTCTTGTTATTAATACATCCTCCTTTCCATCTCTTCATGTATGGATCTCAAAAATACAACCTTCAGAAATCTTAGACACATTTTATCATCTTTGTCGAATATAACCCTTCAAGAAAAGTAGGGAGGCGGTTCATTCTCAACACAAGCACCAAGGCTCCTGATAATTTTAGGAATCGGTATAATTGTTTTACTTTTCCCTCGCTTCATACTCTGTTGTATAAGCAAAATAGGATTCAGGTTAACCATGCTCAAAGAACAAGTTTACTGGCACGATACGGTCGCGATGCCCTCTGATAACAACCTTACGCCCTTGCCTTCCAAGGTGGACGTTGCCATTATTGGAGGAGGTTATACCGGTCTCTCGGCGGCTCGCACCCTCGCGAAACAGGGCAGCCGGACGGTTGTGCTGGAAGCCGAGACGATCGGTTGGGGAGCGAGTTCCCGCAACGGCGGAATGACCCTGACCGGTCTTAAGGTCCCGCTGGAAGAGATTATTAAGTTGTACGGCCGCGAAACGGCTAGGCGGTTATTCCAATGTTCGCTTGAATCCATCGATACCGTCGAACAAATCGTTAAGGAATAAAAAATCGACTGCGGCTTCGCCCGCCACGGTCATTTGCTGGCTGCCAACAAGCCAAAACACTACGAGGCGATCTTGAAGCAGGTTGAGTTCATGGCCAAAGAATTCAATTACAAGGTTACTCCGTTGTCGCAGGCGGAAATCAGAACTGAAATTGGCTCAGATGCATACTATGGTGTGTTGCTTGATGAAGCCAGTGGCGGACTTAACCCCGCGCAATACATAACCGGATTGGCGCACGCTGCCGAAAAAGCGGGTGCTGCTTTATGCGCTCGGGCGCGGGTACGCCAAATCGATAAAGGGACCAAGGGCTTTCGCCTTGAGACGGAACGCGGAGCCGTAATTGCTGATCAGATCATGGTAGCGACCAGCGGTTATACCGGCTCGACTACCAGGGCACTTCAACGGAAGATCATCCCAATCGGCTCCTACATTATCGCGACCGAACCCTTAGGCCCGGAGCTTGCTGGCGAACTCATTCCTCGCGGGCGTATGATCTTTGATTACAGACACTATCTAAATTATTATCGGCTCTCGGCTGATAACCGCCTGATCTTCGGCGGCCGCGCTGCTTTTTTTCCGGAAAGCCCGAAAACCGTACAACAGAGTGCAGAGATCCTGCAACGCGAAATGATCAAGGTTTTCCCTCAATTGAAAGCCATCGGCATCGAATATGCCTGGGGAGGGACGCTGGATTTCGCCTTCGATATGATGACTCACGTCGGTGAGACGGACGGGATGTATTACTCTCTCGGCTATGCCGGACACGGTGTGGCTTTGGCAACCTATCTCGGCAAGACCGTTGCCGAGGCTATGCTTCACGGGGGGATCAAAGAGCATCCATTCGCAGCCTATCCATTCCCCGAGGCGCCGCTGGGTCTCTATGATGGCAGACCCTGGTTCTTACCTTTTGTCGGATTGTGGTTTAAGTTCCTGGATTGGGTCGAATGACGGGAACTACTTAAATCTTGACCATCTTCGCTACGCTCGCAGCAAGAAGAGTCCTTGCCATCTTTAACTTTCAGACCGGTGCCAAGAATTGCGGAAAAAAAAGAGTGCGCAGTTCAAGCGAACTACGTCCTCCTTTTTTTCGAGTACTTCATGCCAGGGTTATGAGTAGATACGAAACGCGATAGGACCAGGTTTTCCAAATTTGCATGTAGTTTTTAACCTGAAATCCCCTGCTCATCCATGATGCGGTTGGCAGCCAACCGACCGGAGATCAACGCGGTCGGTATGCCGGTGCCGGGATGCGTGCTCGCCCCTACGAAATATAGATTGTGATACGCTGGATGCCGGTTGCGTGGCCGGAAATATCCCAACTGCAGCAGGTTGTGGCTCAATCCGTGCGTGGAGCCTTTCATTAGGTTATAGTGCTTTTGCCAGAACTGCGGAGTATAGCTCATCTCGAACTTAATATGATCTTCCAGGTTTGTTATCCCCAGGGTCTTAAGGCGGCGGAACACGGACTGCCGGGCGTTGTCACGAATAGCAGACCAATCCTGATCGCCATTGCCGCTCATATGTCCAACCGGTACGATGGCGATCAGCGTGTCCTCATCAGCTGGCGCCATGGTAGGGTCGAGACGTGCCGGCGCATGCACATACAGGCTGGGGTTCTTTGGTAAAGCGAGATCGTCAATAATGCTCTCGAAGTTTTCGTGATAGTCGTCCGCCAAAAATAACGTATGCGGACTTAATTTCTCATAACGCTTATTCACCCCCCAGAAGAAACTGATGACCGAACAGGAGAAGCGCTTGCGCCTCAGTCGCTCAGCCCGGCCATCCTCCGGCAGCAGGTCTTGATACACGTAAGGCAGATCGGCATTAGCCAGGATTACGTCCGCCTCCAGGCGTTGACCATGCTCGAGGATCACGCCGCGGGCTTGCGTTCCTTGGATATCGATCCGCTCCACGGTCGTGTCGAAGATGAACTCGACTCCTGCTTTGCGGGCGATGGTCATCAGCGCTTCGACTACATGGTACATGCCGCCTTTCGGATACCAGACGCCATGAGCCAATTCGGTGTAGGGCATCATCGAAAAGGTAGCTGGGGCTTCGAAAGGACTCAGGCCCATGTAAACATCTTGAAAAGTGAAGGCGGTCTTTAAGCGCGGCTCGTCGAAATACGCAGACATATTGCCATAGTGCCTGATCAGAGGCTTGATCTGGACCAACAGAGGGATATTGCTCAATGTAAAAAACTCGGAAGCGCAGCGAAAATCGCGGTTCACAAGGCGCTCGATACCCAAATTATAGTGACGCTGACCCTCCTGCATGTACCGCAGGAATCCGTCGAAGCTGCCCTGTTCGATGGATTCCAATTGGTTGCGCATGGACTGCATATCGGACGTGAGGGCCAAACCGCTGCCGTCATCGAAGACCAGATGGTAGGTTGGGTCAACCCGCTGCAGGCCCAACATTTCATGCATGCTCTCCCTCGAGATGCCTAGAGAAGCGAACTCGGCCTCGTAGAGCAATGGCATGACCAACAACGTGGGGCCGGTGTCAAAGGAATGGCCGTCGCGCATGAAGCGATCGCAGCGTCCACCCGGGTGGGAGTTCTTCTCGACCACGGTAACATGGAATCCACGCTTGGCAAGATGCGTAGCAGCCGCAATGCCGCCCACTCCGGCACCGATGACTATGACAGAAGGTGATTTCATTTTATGGATATTTATCTAGCCGTTAATGGACTTGCTTTGGCCTGAGGAGCTTTCTCGTAGAAGGCGGACCCTAACGTTGACCAACCCATCTGGATCCCGGCCGACAGTGTTTTGCACTCCTGGTATTGCGTTCGCAAAAGATAATCCTCCCGCTCGATCGAATCCAGTACAGCTTCGAAACGGGCGATGTAGGCATAACCGGCGAGCCGGCACCTGAAGTTTTCAACCTGAGCCATATAACCTCTACCGGCTTTAAAGTAGTCGCGTGCCAATCGGACCCTACTCCGCACCCAGCTCCTATACGGTTCGCTGTTTATATCGAAAGGAGATATTTTATTAGCCCTAAGGAATTCAAGCGGGATGTTAAAATATCCAGCCGCGCTATCATCCATTGTATCCCGCAGCATGTGAGTGATATGTGCGCCCGTGACCGCCAGGTACCGGTCTTCCGTCCGTGGGGAGGAACAATCATGGCCGATGAAATAATGCAGGGCTTCCGTGACTGCTACAGCCAGCGTGTGTGCGTATGCGTTCAGCTCGCTATAAGTTATTAACCGCCCTCTGCGCTCGGCGTCGAAGGCCATGACGGCTATCATATTGTGGATATAAGTCCGTAACCCGCTATGCCCTGTGCTGCTTCCGTCTTTTTGAACAAGCTCCGCCAGCATCTGCTCTTCAGGGGTCACATCCTGCGGTAGAAGACCTTGAGCGAGTTCACGGATGAGAACGTTTTGACGGGCGACAAAAGCCATCCGGTCGTCTTTTTGCTGGGTTTTCTGATCGATCCAATCATCCACCCAGCGGAAGTAAGCATACGCCCGGTAGGCATCGTGCATTAAATTGTGATCCACAAGGAAATGGATGGTGGCGGCTGTTTGCAGGCTTGCTGCTTTTGTGATCGAGGCTGCCAGTTCTTTAGTTGATTTGAATTCGTTTTCCATATTTATCTCGATGATACAGGGGATGATTTGGGGGTGATTGTTCAATTTGTCACAACTATATACGACATAAATCAGGAAAAGTTGTAATCCCACCCCCATGTAGCCATAGACTTCATTTACAAAACCTTAACCCGATCTTCTCTTGGCGTTAAGCCTAGTCTGGTATAGTAGGTTAGGTGGTCCCCAATTGACGAAGGAAATGAAATATGGAGAGTAAAACCCTGGAGTCGCAAATTAAGCAGCTTAAAGATGACCTGCTCACATTGGGATATATGGTGGAGGCGGCCAATGTGACCGCCACAACTGCTCTTATGGAAAATGACCAGGAAACATCCCGCGCATTGATAAACAATGATGCCCTGATCAACGGAATGCGGTTTGTATTGGAGAGCGGCGTTATAAATGCATTATCTACTCAACAACCGTCAGCGCATGATCTGCGCGTCCTGACCTCGATCCTTGACCTTTGTACCGAGCTGGAACGGATCGGCGACTATGCCAAAGGCATCTCCAATATCCTTTTACGTTCCGGCGGATTGGGAATGCCAAAACTTCTTAAAGACCTGCAGTATATGGCACGCAAAGCGGTTGATATGCTGCATCGAGCCATGGATGCTTTTATCAGAGAAGATATGGAAACTGCCCGTTCCATTATGAGGGAAGATGAATTGATCGACGCATTCTACGAGCAGATCTATTTTGAGGCCATTGATTACGTAGTCGAAAACCCGGCGAATCTGGAGCGTATCAACTATCTCCTGTGGGTGGCTCATAACCTCGAACGCGTAGCCGACCGCACGACCAATGTCTGCGAACGGACGATCTTTGTTGTGACAGGAAGAATTACCGAGTTATCTATTGATGAGGTGGAAAGTTTTTCAGCCGAGGTAAGGTAGATTTCATCCGGAAAAGCCGCAATCGTATTCCGCCGGTCCCAATTTAGACTAAAGAACTCATTTACAAAACCTTAACACTATATTCGTGAGGTGTTAAAGGTTGCCGGTTATAGTATTTTTGATGGTAAATCATATTAATAAGAGAGGTGAATATGCAACAAAAGACTTTTGTGCGGCAATATCAGATGGAAGATGACATCCTGGAACTGGCCAGGCGGGTTTCAGAATCCATTGTCGCTGTAGCGACGTTTGTAGCACAGGCCATATTGGCAGCAGTGACTGCAAAGAGATAAACCAAGATATTTAGAATCATGCCATCTCGGTTAAAATGATAGGTGGCACCCTGGCCGTCGAGCAGCAATGACAGCCGCCCGCCTTGTGTTATTCCTGGTTTAGATCGTTGAATTTTGCACCAAAAGGGAATAGTTGGGGAAACCGATACACTTTTATCTTTGAAATTATGTAAGCTGCCCGTTCCATTTATTTTGGGGAAAATGACAGAACAGATCCCTACTGTGAGCAATTATATTTTATGTCGTTGATCGCACGGAGTAAGAAGGTTCTACAGGTTTATAACAGCCGGCTTTGGTTTGAAGAGGCGGAGGCTAACACTGCCGAGGTACAATAGATTTTATGCAGAAGATCGCCGCAATTGATGCAGGTTCGAATGCCATTCGGATGATCGTTGGCAACGTCGATGAAGCCTGGCAGGTTGAGCCCATTGAGAATATCCGGCTGCCTGTCCGCCTGGGGCAGGATGTTTTCGCGTCAGGAAGTCTGGGAGAAAAAACGATCCAACAAACGGTCGAGGCTTTTCTTCATTTCCAACGCGTGGCAATAGACTTGGGCGTCGTCAAGACCCGTGCGATCGCGACCAGCGCCATGCGCGAGGCGGCGAACAGTGATATCCTGCTGGACCGCGTGTCCCGGACTAGCGGTATTGAGATCGAGATCATCAATGGAGCAGAGGAGGCGCGCTTGATCCATCTGGCAGTGGTCAAGGCCATTAGCCTGAAAGGCAGGCGCGCCGTACTCATAGATATCGGCGGCGGCAGCGTGGAAGTTACGATCTCTGAAAACCAGAAAATGATCTCCACGGAAAGCTACAATATGGGCACGGTGCGCCTGCTCCAAAAACTGGACGGTGGAAAGGAATCTGGATTTTCCCAGCCGGGTACCAGGCAGCCATTCAGCTTGCTCGTACGCGAATATGCCGAAGCCGCCCGCCGCCGCATCGACCGCGAGATCGGAAGCGCGCGCGTGCATGTGTGTGTAGGCACGGGAGGAACCGTTGAGGAATTAGGCAGGCTGCGCCAAAAGATGTTCAAACAGCAGAATGAAAAGCTCATCACGCTGAGTGAACTGCAGGATGCGATCGAGACGCTCAGCGGCATGAGTATTAAAGACCGCATCCGTAAATTTAATATGCGTCCGGACCGCGCGGACGTCATTTTGCCTGCCGCGATCGTGCTTCAGTTGATCGCTCGGGAAGCACATGTGAGGCAGGTTGCAATTCCGCATATCGGATTAAAAGACGGTCTCCTGCTCGAAATGGCGGACAGACTCAAACATGGCCCGCATACCCCCCGCCGAGAACAGGTCTGGGAATCCGCGCTGCGTTTGGGGAAGAAATATCAATTCGATGCAGAACATGCGACCCTGACCGCCAAATTGGCCAAACAGTTATTCGACCAATCCCGATCGCTGCATAACCTGGGTGACGAAGAACGATTGCTGCTCGAAGTCGGCGCGCTGCTCCACGATATAGGTCATTTCATCAACACCATTGATCACGATAAACACGGCTATTACATACTGAAAGCCAACCGCTTGATCGGCTTGAACGAACATCAACAGGAATTGGTTGCCAGCTTGGTCAAATATCACCGCAAAGCGATCCCCAATATCGAAGACTCGAATTTCAAGGCTCTTCCGCAGAAAGATCGGATCACGGTAAGCAAATTATCGGCCTTGATCCGGCTGGCGGACGGTATGGACGTCAGCCATACAAACCATGTCACAAGCGCCACTTTGATCGAAAAGAAAAACTGCTGGCAATTAAATCTTCAAGGACGGGGCGACTTGATGATCGAGAAATGGGCACTGGATAAACGCCGAACGCTCTTCGAGGAAATATTCGGCGTACAACTTGAAATATCGGATAAAAAGTAATGGACGGAAAAGTTGAAAACACTTTGACTGCTGCGCTTGACGGGCGTTGGAACGAATATCGAGTCCAATTCAAGATCTGCCGCCGGGAATTCTCCGAGGAAGCTGTCCACGACCTGCGAGTAGCTACGCGGCGGTTATCCGCCGTTCTCGATATTCTACGTGCCATTCAACCGCATCCGCGCCTCCAGAAGATGCGCCGTTTTCTGAAGGATCAGCTCGATAACCTGGACGACTTGCGGGATGTTCAAGTAATGCTGGTCGAGACCTCTGAGACTCAGGAACGCCTGCCTCAGATTAAACCGTTCCAGGAATATCTGCAGAAGCAGGAAAAACGCTTGCTGAGCGCCGCGCGTAAACAAGTTCAGGCTTCCAAGCCCTCCGAGTGGAGTCGGCGTATTGAAAAGATGCGCGGCGCGCTCGAAAAAGAATCAAACCAGCCGGGCTTCTCGGCACAGCTGCTTGAAACTATGGACAATGCTTATTTAAAGGTGATCCAGCTTTTAAGCAAGGTGGATCGGGCGCAGCCTGCGACCATTCACCGTCTGCGCATCGCCTTCAAAAAATTCCGTTACATGACCGAGGTGATCCAGCCTATTTTAGCCAATTATCCGGAAAGCTATTTTAAACGCATGCATGACCATCAGAGTGCAATGGGCGACATCCACGACATCGACATCCTTCTTTACACTCTTGCTGACTTTACAGAGAGTTCCCTCCAGCATGCCCATCGAAACATTTCTCCCTTTGACCCGAAACCCATTCAACGTTATTATAAGAAACGACAAACCGGATTGGTGGTAGTTTTCTTCAAATCGAAGAGCGAGCTGAAGACCTTTTGGCGCCTTGCACCGGAACAACCTTTCCCTTGGGAGAAGAAGAATGATCCTCTACATCATACGTCACGCCATCGCCGCGCCGGCGGGGACCTCCGGCCACGCAGAAGACGACAGTCAGCGCCCGCTGACCGTCAAAGGCCGGAAGAAAATGCGCAAGATCGCGCAGGGATTAAAGGAACTGGGAGTGCAGATAGACCTGGTCCTGACCAGCCCATACCTTCGGGCGGCTCAGACGGCGAAAATCCTGGCGAAGAAGTTCGATCTGGCTAAAGAAAAAATTATCTCTACCGAGAACTTGATCCCGGCAGGCTATCCCGACCAGCTTGTAGTTGAGATCAATAAGAACTATGCCGAGGTTGAGAACATTGCTTTGGTCGGTCATGAACCGTCCTTAAGCAGTCTCGTTTCGATGTTGGTTTCCGGTGACCCAACCCTTTCCGTCACACTGAAAAAAGGCGGGGTTTGCCGGTTATCCTTGGAAAAATTGCAATACGGACGGTGCGCCGGGCTGGATTGGCTGCTTTCTCCCGCGCAATTGGTGGAAATTGGGGGATAATCATTCAAATGGACTCCACCGAAGCCGATTCACAAGTTTTACTCTCTGAACCGTCGCTTTACCTAAATCGCGAGCTCAGCCTTCTTGAATTTCAGCGCCGCGTCCTCGAAGAAGCGCTGGATGAGAATAATCCGCTGCTGGAACGCGTGAAATTTTTGTCCATCTTCGGGTCGAACATGGACGAGTTCTTCATGGTGCGGGTCTCCGGCATCCGGAAACTCGTTGAAGCGCATATTACCGAGATCCAGCCGGATGGCCTGACCCCGCGCGAGCAGCTGGCGGCCATCCGCAAACTTGCTGTTGAGCTGTACGATGAGGCGCAGCATTGTTTGCACCGTAAGCTTTTGCCCAAACTGGATAAATCGGGGATCCATCTCCTGGATTACGACAAGCTCACCAAAACGCAAAAAGAAAAAGTGGATACCTATTTTAAGGACGTCGTGCACCCCGTCCTGACGCCGCTCGCGCTTGACCCCGGTCATCCGTTCCCTCATATCTCCAACCTGAGCCTGAACCTTGCCATTGTCATTCGCGATCGTAAGGGCAACGAAAAATTCGCCCGCCTCAAGGTTCCAAATACTCTGGCACGGCTTGTGCCGGTCAAACGCTCCTCTGGAGCGACGCGCAAAGATGGAACCATCGCGCGCGACCATTACTTCGTTTGGCTCGAGCAATTGATCGCGGCGAACATCGGTTTGCTCTTTCCTGGCATGGAAATTGTCGCGGTGCATCCTTTCCGCATCATCCGCGACGCCGACGTGGAAATACAGGAGATCGAGGCGGATGACCTGCTCGAGACCATGCAGCAAAGCATCCGCCGGCGTAAGTTTGGCTCGGTCGTGCAGGCGTCTATCTATGAGTCAATGCCTGAAGATATCCGTGACCTGCTGGTGGAGAACCTCGAGATCAAGCCGGGCGATGTATTCGTTCAAAACCATCCCCTCGGGTTGGCGGGACTTTGGCAGCTCTACGACAGCGTTGAGCTTCACGACCTGAAATATCCTCCCTACAAACCGCGCCCGCTGGTCCAATTCAAAAATGTCATGGAGGCAGAAGACTTCTTCGCAGCTATTCGCCAGGAAAACATACTGATCCACCATCCCTATGACTCTTTCACTTCCGTAATTGACTTTCTGAACGCCTCGGCCCGCGACCCGCAGGTGCTTGCCATTAAACAGACCCTGTATCGCGTCGGACATAACTCCCCCGTGGTCGAAGCATTGCTCGAAGCCTCTGAACGCGGGAAACAAGTGGCAGTGCTGGTGGAACTCAAAGCCCGTTTCGACGAAGAGAGCAACATCGGCTGGGCGCGCATGCTGGAACAGGCCGGTGTGCATGTGGTCTATGGGCTGCTGGGATTAAAAACCCATTGCAAGGTTTGTATGGTGGTGCGTCAGGAGGGTGAGGGCATAAGGCGCTATGTCCATCTGGCGACGGGAAATTACAACTACCTGACTTCCACCACTTATGAAGATATCGGTGTGTTCACTTGCGATGAGGCGATCGGCCAGGATGCGACCGACCTGTTCAATTTTTTAACCGGATATTCAACCCAGCCAAATTATCGCAAACTCCTGGTCGCGCCGGTTAATTTGCGGGAGAAGCTGGAAGCTCTTATCCAACGCGAAATTGAACACGCCAAAAATGGGAAGAAGGCGCGGATGATCCTCAAAGCCAATGCTCTCGTGGACCCGCATATTATCGAGCTCCTGTATCAGGCCTCACAGGCCGGCGCAAAAGTGGATCTACTGGTGCGCGGTATCTGCTGTCTGGTACCCGATATTAAAGGCGTCAGTGAGCACATCCGCGTAATCAGCGTCCTGGGCCGTTATCTTGAACACAGCCGTATTTATTATTTTTATAACGGCGGCAAAGAAGAGCTCTACCTGGGCAGCGCCGACCTGATGCAGCGCAATCTGAATCACCGGGTAGAGGTCATTTTCCCGGTGGAGGATGCCGGTAATCTTCGATATTTGCGCGACAATGTCTTGGAGTCTTATTTCAAAGATAATTCCCGGACGCGCCTCATGCAAACCGATGGTACTTATAAGCGGGTGCTTCCCAAGGAAGGCGAGGATATCGTCAACGTGCAGGAATGTCTGATGACTAGGCCGTGGAAGAAATAAACGTAATGAATCCTTAGGCCCAATCGTCTTTACTTGAAACCATCCTCTGATGCTGCGGACAACGAACACAACGCCTTAGTATCCGAAAGTGTCGAGTATTGTAGATTGATGGGGAAAAGAACAATTTAGTTTCCTGCGCACCCCCTGGATATATTCCTTAAGTGGTGGATGTTAGCCCCACCAATTTTGGGTTCCCGGAGTTCTCTGTAGCGGATATTTGAATATTCGCTGAATGTTGGATATGGTTAAAGCCCTGTTCCCAATATGCAAGTTGACTTGATTGTTTACCAAGATTATGATTGCTGTCCATGAACGGGACAGAGCTCGTTGAGCAGAGCGCGAGTTAAAACTACCTTAATGACTGGAATATAACGTGCAACCTATTATTGAAGTTCAAAGACTGATCAAACGATACCGCGGTGCGACGGTCAATGCAGTGGACGATATTTCTTTCGAGGTGGCCCCCGGTGAATTCTTCACGTTGCTGGGACCCAACGGCGCAGGAAAGACAACCACCATCTCCATTTTGACGACCACGCTCGCACCGACCTCAGGTGTGGTCCGGATCGCAGGCTATGACGTGGTTCGTTCCTCCAGCGAAGTCCGCCAAAACATAGGCATTATCTTTCAACAACCCAGCCTGGACTTCAACCTCTCGGCGGAGGAGAACGTCCGTTTCCATGCCATCCTGTACGGGTTGTATCCTTTTTATCCAACCTTCTCGATGATGCCGCGCTCCTACCGTGACCGAGTCCATGAACTGGCTGCCTTGGTGGGTTTGGAGAACGAAATGTTCAAGCAGGTCAAAAAATTTTCAGGGGGTATGCGCCGCAAGCTTGAGATCATCCGCAGCCTTCTTCATAAACCGCGGGTCCTGTTCTTGGACGAACCTACTGCCGGCCTTGATCCGGTCAGCCGCCGAAATTTATGGGAATATCTCGGTAAAGTGCGGTAT
>JBGQIO010000065.1:0-16496 GCA_041498515.1 Anaerolineae bacterium | reverse complement strand
GGCGGCGAGCGGGGGCGTCTCGCGCTGGCGAAGCTCGCCCTGCAGGATACCAACTTGTTGCTGCTCGACGAACCGACCAACCATCTCGACATTCCGTCGCAGGAAGTATTGCAAGCCGTATTGGATGCATATCAAGGAACGATCCTATTGGTCACGCATGACCGTTATCTCGTAGATGCGCTGGCTACACAGATCTGGGAAGTTAACCCGGAAGAGAATCACCTGGCTGCCTTCAAGGGAACGTATTCTCAATTAAAGGAAGAAAGAGAGAAAGAAGCTGCACGGTTCCCAGACGGGCAACGAAGTCTGTACGATTCAACTTGGGGGAGCCGGGTTTCGGAAAATGCCGCGAAACCCCGACGACGGGATACGTCGGACTCCGCAAAGGAAGAACGCCGCCGCCTGGCTCGATTACAACAACTGGAAAATACCATTGCAGCGCTTGAAAAGCAATTGGCCGACCTCGGAATACAGTTGGAGAATCCGTCTGCCGACAAAGCCGTAGTTACACGGTTGGGACAGGAGTATGCGTCCGTCCAGAAAATGATGGATGAGAAGTTAGGCGAGTGGGAGAGGATGCAGGGAGATGAAGGGATTACGTTATCAAGGGAAACCGGCTGAACTGATTGGAGATCGTTACGGGTCATTAAGAAATTGCCCGGACACAATGACGCAAGGTGGGATCATGAAGGTCAATGAATATTATGCGAGAGGCAGTCATCGAGGAGATGTCGCTTGAAGGTACGTTCTACGGGAGCATGTATAGCGATCCGGATCGGTCTTTGTGGTTCAGCCGGAAATAACAGATTGCTCTTAGCAATAATACCGAAGTCATCTACGAAGATGAGAAATAAAGCAGAGTATAATCCTGCGCATGATTTTGGCAGCGAAGGTAACCTATGAGTGATTCCCTGGCAATTTCCAGAACCCAAGGCCGAGTGGTGATCCTGCACCTGACAGGCAGGCTCGATGTACTAACGCAACAGAAACTGGTTGACGGTGCCCGGTCAGAACACGATTCAGGGACACGCTTTTTATTAGTTGACTTGCAGGGTGTAGAAATGATCACCAGCGCAGGCCTCGCTGCACTGCATACCATATATAAAATGTTTACTCCCCAGGAAGAATTAAACACTTGGGAAAGGGAGAAACATGGCGAGCCTTATAAGTCATTATATTTCAAACTTGCGGGCGCTTCCGCGAACGTTTATTACGTTCTAAACATCTCGGGGTTTCTTCACAACATACCGATCTACCCAAGTATGGAGGAAGCACTTAGGTCGTTTCCTGAATAATCTGGAAACGCTTAGAAATTTTGAAAAGACCGAGGATTATCCTCGGTCTTTTGCGATCAATCTACACAGACTAGCGGTCGAGGGGCACATCATGCATTGAGATCTCATCCTCCATTGGTTCCAAGTGAGTAACAACATTTGCAATACCAAGTGCCTTGCGAATATCGCGTTCGAAGTTTTCAGCGATATGGTGCGCGTCATGGACGGTCCATGCGCCTGGAACGAGCATGTGCACTGAAATGAAACGGCGGGCAGCCGCCTGTCGGGTGCGCAAGGCATGAAATTCCACTCCTTTCTTACGGTACTTAACCATGACCGTTTCAATCACTTCTTGTTCGGGCGCTGACAGTGAGGCATCCATAAGACCCTCGACCGAACGACGGACCAACTGCACGCCGGTCCAAATTATATTGAGCGCTACAAGCAAAGCTACGATCGGGTCGAGGATATACCAGCCGGTGAAGGCTACAACCGCGATCCCGGCCAGGACGCCGATTGAAGTCCATACGTCCGTCATTAAATGACGTGCATCGGCTTCGAGCGTGATGGAATTTTGTTTTATACCTACCTGAAGAAGAACTCGCGAAACGATGTAATTGATAACGGAGGCGGCAGCAGAGACCGCCAAGCCAACCCCCAACCCTTCAAGCGGACGAGGATGTAGCAGGCGAGGGATGGCAGTAATGATGATCCCCCCGGAGGCACCGAGGATCAAGATCCCTTCGAGGGTACTTGCAAAATACTCGGCCTTACCGTGCCCATAAGTATGACTCTCGTCGGGAGGAAGAGCGGCAATCGTCAGCATGCCGAGAGCCATGATCGCGCCAGCGAGGTTGACAAGCGACTCGATGGCGTCAGATAGCAGTCCAACAGAACTTGTCAGGATATAGGCAATTGATTTCAGTGTAATTGTAGCCAGGGAGGCGCCGATTGAAAGCCAAGCATAGCGTGTCAGAGAGGCGCGATTTTGCAGGCGATCGGCATGTTCGACTTTATTCTGCGGCATGGCGAGAATGATACTAATACTGGAAGTTAATGAGAAGTGACGAATATCTTAGATCCCTAAAGGAGTGGAGTCATGGGATAAGCTATAAGCTCTGCGGAATTGAGGTTATGTTTTTCTGCAATGAAATCCGGGAACTGAAGGACGGCTTACAACTCAGCGCCCTGCTCGCTAAATAATACCTAATTCAGAAGTTAGTGAGAAGGGATTAATGTCATAAATATGGTATTTATCAGACCGGGGGTCTTCAACAGTCCTGATGAATTATCAAGACGGCTTCTGGTATGCTGAAAGCCGCAGACGCGCGGTCTCTCGTTGGTCGATTGCTTCTACATGTTCCGTTGCCGCGCCGAGACCAAACATCGGCATATTGCCGTAAACACATTCATATTGCCCGGGATTTACCTTATAAGTCTCGTGCCAGATGCCTACGGTGCCATCCTTGCCAACCGCTTGATTGAATCTCCGCCATGCGCCCAGATGCGGATCCGATGGTTCTCTGGCAAATCTTTCAAGCTCATCAAAAGAGCGCCAGTATTGAAGGATCACCGGTCCGTTGAAATTCCAGAAGAACTCAGCATGCAGAAAACCTTTTTCTGGGTTTGTAAATAATGTTGTCAACATAGGCACCATCGCAGAGAAGACGGGGATCCACTTATCGAGGCGCCACCATTTGTTGATACGCATCCCGATCAGGAATACCACAAATGGTTGATCTGTTTTTGCCGTGTAACGACCGTTAAAGATTTTAGACATTGTTTTAGCCTTTGGCAGAAATGGGTAAGAGCCTCTCCGTTAACTAAATGAGGCATTTTACCGATGGGGTCTTAGCTCATTCCGCTGCGGCACCATTCAACCGTGGAGTGGATGGCACGTTTCAACGGAGTAGGACTCAAGCCAAAGGCTTTTACGGCTTTCTGTGTATCAACGATAAACGGCTGCGTCCATTCGTACATCATTTCCACCGACTCACGAATATCAGGATTGAACAGCCCGAGCAGGCGGAGGATTATTTCACCACCGACCATCACTTTGAGCTTGCGACCCAATTCTGCCTCCAGCAAACGCACGATCTCGGCTTGCGTAACCGGCTCAGGGCTCGGAGTGAACCAGATCTGCCCCAGCGATTCATCGCGTGATCCAAGGGTTGCCAATAATTTGCCGAAGTCGGCGACATAGGTATAGGTATGCAATTGATCCATGCGGCCCATCATGTTGATGGTTTTACCCTCCACGGCAGGGCGGATGGCGTAATCGGTTACGCCATGGTCGTCGGGCCCGAAGAAGTTGGAGGCGCGTCCAATCGCGGCACGGACTTTGCCACTACGATGAGCTTCCAGGACAGCATTTGCCATGTCGGCGCGCAGCCTTCCTTTCTTTGTGTGGGCCAGATATGGCATATCTTCGCGGAGAAGCTGCCCTTGGGTGCTGCCATACATATAAAGGTTATCACCGACAATCAACCGGGCTTTATTCACCGCAGCCGCGTCGAGAATGGCCTTTTGAAGAGCAGGAAATTTTTCCACCCATTCATAATAACGGGGTTGGGCGCACTGATAAATGGTGTATGCACCCCGGGTAACTTCGATATTCTTATTCACATCATAGGCATCACTTGCAGCAAATTCGATCTCTGCTGGGAGGCCGCTTGCTTTTCCAGAATGATTCACCATCCGCACCTGCTTGCCCATCGTCACCAGCACGCGGGCGGTCCATTTGCCCAAAGGGCCGGTTCCAAAAATAACATGAAGTTCAGACATTTTCACTCCTATCAAGGTATTGAAACCGGATGTTCTTTATTTCGCGGCGGAATACTTCGCCGGGATCGATGATAAAGGACGGATTCTGATGACCGATTTCGAGTGTGACCAAGCCATGGACGCGGCTCCAAATAACAAAAGCCAGATACAAAACCTCTATATGAGCCTGACTCCCGGACTCACCGATAAACTCCCCCCAAGCAACCAGCATGGACCTTAGAGCGGGCGTCAACTTTGCCAACCTTTCCGTTCTCAATTTCCCGGCGTCATAAAAACCCTGAAGTGTTTCGATGAGAGGGACTAATGCCCAAGCCGCCGCAGGCAAAGTGACATCTTCCGGGGCTTCGTAACCAGGAATCGGGGTACCAAAAATGAGCTGGTAACGTTGAGGATAATTGATGGCCCAATCCCGGTAAGCAAGCCCAAGCGCAGTCAGACGCGCCTCGAGTTTATTTGCAGAGATCGACTCTATGGATTCCTTTTGCGATTCTCCGAGAGAGGTGAACGCATCCACGATCAAGGCGGTGACGAGATCATCGCGGCGGGAGAAGTAGTTGTATATGGCGGGCGCAGTTATATTCAAGTCACGCGCAATTGCACGCAACGATAGGGAAGGGGCGCCTTTATCAGAGATCTCTTTCCAAGCCGTACTTTTAATCGCTTCGCGTAGATTTTGGGTTTGTTGTTTGCGTGTGGGTCTGCCCATGTTTGTTCCTTATTAAATATACACTGTTAATATACAGTGTATATTTAATTCTGTCAAGGGATGAGAAAAGGCGGCGCCATGCGCCGCCGTGTTCAAGAATTGATTAACTTGAAAATCGGAATGCCGCTACTTAATCACTCCCAATTTCTTCCCCACCTTCGCAAAAGCCTCCAGCCCCTGCCCCAGATCATCGAGGTCGTGCGCAGCGGAGATCATCACACGAATGCGTGCTTTGCCCTTTGCCACGGTTGGGAACCCGATGGACATGGCGAAAACACCTTGTTCAAATAGTTCACGGCTGAACTGTTGGGCCAGCGGTGCTTCACCCAGCATGACGGGGGTGATAGGCGTCTCGCTAACACCGGTGTCGAACCCAAGTTTCTTCATTTCAGCCTTGAAGTATTTGGCGTTATCCCACAATTTATCGACCAACTCGGTAGATGACTCGAGCAAATCCACGGCAGCGATGCAGGCGGCGGCATCCGGAGCGGTGACCGCGGACGAGAACAGGAATGGGCGACCCCGCTGGCGCAGCCATTCCACGATGACTTTGTCACCAGCCACCAATCCGCCGACTACACCGAAAGCCTTCGAGAGCGTTCCGATTTCAATGTCGACCTTGCCGTGCAGGCCGAAGTGATCCACGATGCCGCGTCCGCCTTTGCCTAGCACACCTTCGCCATGGGCATCATCCACCATGAACATAATATCGTACTTCTTTACCACTTCATAAAGAGCGGGCAAGGGAGCGATGTCACCGTCCATGCTGAAGACGCCGTCTGTGACAATCAATGCACGCCGGTAGGAACCCGCGTTTTCCTGGATAGCCACCGCGAGGGCGGCCGGATCATTATGATCGTAAGGCACGATGCGTGCGCCAGAGAGACGACTGCCATCAATGATCGAAGCGTGATTGAGCCGGTCTGAAAATATCACGTCTTCCTTACCCACCAGCGCGGATATCGTACCGAGGTTCGCAGCGAAGCCCGATTGGAAAGTTATGACATCTTCAGCACCTTTGAACTTGGCGAGCCGCTTTTCCAATTCAACATGCAAATCCATGGTGCCGGCGATCGAACGTACCGCAGCAGGGCCAATGCCATATTTTTTAGTGGCAGCCTGCGCGGCTTCAACCAGTTTTGGATGATTCGCCAACCCGAGATAATTATTCGAGCAGAAGTTGAGCACATCCTTGCCGTCCACGATCAAACGCGCACCTTGCGCTGAACCAATCGTGCGGATCCGATTGTAGAGACCTTGATCTTTCAGGCTGTCAATCTCCTGCTTTAGCCAATCGAGTTTGGACATATTGTTCTCCGTGGGTTGTGAATCGGGAATCGGTAGATATTATTATAGCGATTTTAGAGCAAGGCGACTGTCACCTTCTGGCTGTGACATTTACCTTCGTATATTCTTTATCCACCGAAGTTGAAATCCATCGGCAGCAGAGCCCAAATGAGTTTAGGCTTCATTGATCTTTCTGATCGATCGTGTCATCCTCCGCCAGCAATCCAAGTTCCGCCAAAGCTGCCATTACTTTAGACTGTGCACCGGCCTTGATGACGACGGTGGTTGGGCCGAGCGGCTCGCCTAGAAACCTCGCCGCTTTTGATTTCCGAAGCTCTTCCAGTACTTCAGGCCGGCTGACCCTCAAGACGACCTGGGTCTCGGCGCGCGCTTCGGCCCCATTTACTTCCCAGCGTTTGAGGGCTTTCACCAAAACCGGCGGGATCCCCGCCGCGGCGTGTTTGGAAAGCAAAGCCAACAAGTGCTCAACTTTCAATCCTTGTTCTTTAGCTTTTGTCAGGGATGCCGGGGTGAGGTGATAGCCGAACTCGCCAGATCTTTCTTCGTCCCATTCACAGAAGCGGGCAAGTTGATAGCGAGCGGCTCTTGGGACCAATCTCGATGCAGAAATCCTGCCGTTCGATGAGATCTTCAATTTTCCATTTTCGATGTTCGATATTTGGCGGTCATGCATGAGATGGAATGCAGTAATATCCTTGCCCTCTTCGGGAGAGGCCAATTCGACCAACCCCAAATCATGAAGTATGACCGTAATAAAGAAGCGAATTAATGCGCCCTCCACCTGATCCCAGTACGCGAAGCCGCGCAAATATTGTCCATCTGCCTCACGCCGGATAAACCATGTATCATAATCACCGGCAGGGCGTTGAAAGTCCGGGACCTTTTTCTTTATGTCGCTGATCATAGAGTTAATGTTCCACCACTTGCCTGCGGGGATGGCATCCAGCGCCTTCAGGATGAATTGACGGGTTGCGAGCGGTTGATTCTTCCATTCTCCTTCGGAGAGCAGGCCCGGGATTAAATGTAGTTCGTTAAAGCTCTCAGAAGATCGTCAGACATCGACCAGCATTTTAAGTGCTTCGGCGCGGGGGGCTTCCAGGAAGGCCTTTACTTTTTCGGCCTGTGGAGTGTTCTTCTTCAATAATTTAGCCGCGTTAAGTAAACCAAAAAGCACCGGGTTCGGTTGGACGGTCTGTCCGAGACGCAATGCGGCCAATAATGTGGTTGCCTCGTCGAGGATATGGTCATTGGCGGGGAAGATGTAAGCCCTTTCGCCGGGTGTTGCGCCTCGGCCGAACGGTTCCATTGGAGATGCCGCTCCGCCAGGTCGTTTGCCCTCTCTCATTTGCAGCAAGGTCAATAAATCTTCAGGGATGTACGCAAATTCCTGCGGACCGCTGGTAGTGTCGAAGAAGGCGCGCGCAAGCAGTGCGCGATAGAAAAGGATTTCAGCTGTTGAAGCTGGTTTAAGCTGCGGTTTTTCGCGATCGCGTTTGCCAGCCCCCATTTCGCGCACATCGCCGAACTGACGAATGAAAGCAGCCCATGGGATTCGTCCGCCGGCAGAACCAAGTGCCGCAAGCGCCACATTCGCCTCCGCGGGGAGGGAAGCTGTGATTTCGTTGACAAGTTGTGGGTCATGAAGAGACGCGGCAAGTTCATTTGCAGCATCCGCCGGATTATTGGATTCGAGTTCAAGGCCCCAAAGTCCGGCGACGATGCGCAGATATCCGAGATCAAATTTAGAAAGAGTATGGAGAATATCAGGCATTTCTTTATTGACAGGTTGCAAACTCACTGCGACCCTGATTATTTTTTAAACCGGATCTAAAAATATACGTAGTACCTTGTAAAAGTTGAAGGTTGGTCGGTCACATTGTAACCTTCCAACCTTCCAACCTTCAACCGGCAAAATTTCAGCCAGGGATCACCTTCAATGCTCTTGGCATCACTTCAATAGTTAATTTACGAAGGTTACTGCCAAAGCTGGTGTATATCTCACCATCGGATTGGATGTAAAGCGGGCGGTCAGCGATCATTGTCAGTTTTTTAAATGTGCCCATACGAAGTTGGTTAGTAAAACGGCGATGGGTACCTTTCATAAACTCCGGCACGAGGCGGAACATCATTGGTCGTGAAACTTTTCGGACCATGAGATATTCCAGCATTCCGTCCGTCACTTTTGAATCCGGCGAGAGCATAAAACCGCCTCCCTCGCGGCCTCCATTGCAGAGCGTGGTCATTAATACACGGTCTTCCCATTTTTCCTGTTCCGTTTCATACTGGATGAGAGCCGGATTATGATTTAGGAAAATCGTCTGTATAACGGCAGTCAGGTACATCAGGAAGCCGCGTACGATGGGGAGTCTGTGTGAACGAATAGTGACGATCGCGTCGAAGCCGATGCCGAAGGTATTGTCAAAAAATTCCGTCCGGCCATGTTCATCGGTCATCAAGCCAAGGTCGATCGTCAAAGGTTCACCCTTAAGAGCCTGTACCAGCGCATGATCAGATTCTGTCGGGACGCCGATCGCGTGCGCAAAATCATTGCCCGAACCAACGGGTACAACCCCGAGAATGGGACGCTTGTTTTCCGGCAACTGCATAATGCCGTTGACGACTTCATGGACAGTTCCATCTCCGCCCATCGCAATGACCATATCGTATCCCTGTTCACCGGCTTGCTTCGCCAGCTCTATGGCATGGGTTGGAAAAACCGTTCCGCTCCAATCGGCATTACCATATTCAGTGATAATCGGTCGCAGATCGTTTGCAACTTTCCAGGCGTTACCCATATCGGCTATTGGGTTCAGGATGATCTTGACTTTGCGGGACATGAGACTCTCCTCTTGAGGAAATTTCAAGACACCGGCTTAGCGGATTAATCTCAAAACTTAATTTCTTATCCTACAATTTCAATTGCTGGTTCTAAGCAGGGTGAGAGCCTGCCACTCAGCATAAATCTCTACTTCTGATCACAGCTATCTTTAGAATTGTTTCAGAAAGTGCAAGGCAATAACCAACATTTTGTACAAATTATTCCGCATACTACTCCCTAGTATCTTGTAAACTAGTTTTCATCATTTACTGGATAAAAAACGAAACTATAGTAAAGATACTGAAAGGACCCAGTACGATGTCATCGCGCAGTGCTGTGTAACAATCTTATAGACGTGAATATTCTTCATTCTAAATAGCATGAAAATCCTTCTCAAAAGTAAGGAAACCAAATATCGGTCAGAAAATTTTGCAGTACCTTCTTATAGGTTCTCAAATTTAGTAATTCACAAAAAAGGTCGGAGAGGGCCGATTTTTGGGGTGCGCGGCCCCTCCAACGTTGCATTTGCAAAAATCGGATATGTTCGAAATCATGATTTATTGAAATTAATTATCGATTGCTCCCGGCTCTGTTATTTTGATCATCTCTACGTAATTCCCCGGTAAAACCTCGTGCGATCAAGTATGAGCCGCGGTGTTGTTTCTTGGCCCGGTAAAGTGCTTCATCAGCGGCGCGCAACAAATCGGCTGCGGTCAGGGCATGGATCGGGTAGATTGCAATACCGCAGGAAAGGCCGAGATGTATTTTTTCGCCATCGGGAGTTTCGAAAGAGAAGGTATCAATCTTTTCGAGGATCTTTTCGACCACCACACGCGAAGCAGCCGGATCCGTCCGACTCATAATGAGGGTCAGCTCATCGCCGCCATATCGGGCCAGGAAATCTGTCGCTCGCAGACCGGTAGCCATGTAATTGAAAACAGTACGTAAAACCTGATCCCCAACCACATGTCCATGGGTGTCGTTCACCGTTTTAAAGCCATCCAGATCCATCATGATGACAGCGAAGGAATTACCGGTGCGTCGTGAATTAAGCACTTCCTGATCCAATCGCTGGTCCAACGCCCAGCGATTGGGAAGCCCCGTTACAGTATCGCTATAAGCCTGCCGGCTGATTATTTGATGCAGACTGGCATTTGATATGGCGACTGCAGCTTGATCGGAAAGAAGCTCCAACAATCTTAATTCTGAGGAAGAGAAACCCCCGCGCGTCGATCTTGACAGGTTCATGACGCCCACTATGGTTTCATTGATCTTGAGCGGGATACCAATGATCGAACCCGTCCAATCCGCCGGAGAATTCGTATAAAGGGGGTGTTTCCGCATATCTTCGACAATGATCAGTTTCTCGCTGCGTGCAACGTTATTGGTGAGACCGTTGGGGCGCGGCAAGGCCAGGGGTACATTCCGCACACCCTCGTTATTTAAAGCCGCGCCGAATTCCAGTTTTTTATTGGTATATAGAAAAATATGCGCCGAGCGGGCGTTCTTAACCAAGCGCATTGCCTCAGTTACGACCGCGTCCAGAACGGTCTGGAGGTCGAGACTGGAGGTCAGGTTCAGGCTGAGTTTTTTGAGTGCATCAAGTTCATCAGCCTGTTGTTTAAGGGTAAAAACCAAAGTACGATTTTTAATAAGATCTGTTGTCAACCGCCCCGCCTGCTTTTGCGCCTCGCTCGAGTCGACATTGCGTTCGATCGCTTCGACTAATACATTCAACAGTTTGAGGACCTCTTGCGATTCTGTGGAAGAAAGGTGGTCTCCCTCCCCAAGCAATCGGCGGGCCTGATCAAGAATTTCGAGCCGCAAATCATCCTTAGCCATTATGGTTGTGGAATATCCTTAATGTGTAAACCCCGAAGACCCATGTTAGTCTTGCCATATCCAAAACCTAATTATACAGCAAAAGTAGTGTGTTAGAATGTTCACAAATCGATTGAGCATGGCGTATTCTAAGTCGGAAATATATAACGTGAATGCCATGAATTGAAAACATGTTGACTAATCCATGTTCCAATGCACCTCAACCCCCCCGGGGTTCTCAACGGACTTTGAGTAGCCTGAAACCAAACAAGGAGCTTTTTTGCCCTCAAAAATACGCTCTCTCCCCCTGGCAACCCCCTTGCATCCTCGGAAGCGAGGATTGATCATTGGCGCATCGAGCGGAATGGGCGAAGCGCTGGCCCGGCGACTCGGGCGCGAAGGATATGTGCTGGCCCTCGTCGCACGCAGAAAAAAGCTGCTGACTACTCTATCTGCTGACATCAACCAAAAAGGCGGGGAGACAATAGCTCGACCTTACGTACACAACGTAAGCGATTATCATGCAGTCCCGGATTTGCTCAGACATATCGTATCCGACCTCGGTGGGCTGGACCTCGTTGTTTACGCGGCAGGCGCCAACTTTCCGCCCGGCCTGGATGAATATAATTTCGATGCTGACCGCCAGATGCTCGAGGTCAATCTGATCGGTGCATTCGCCTGGCTCAACCCGATCGCAGCGATATTCCAATCAGCTAAAAGCGGCCAGATCGTAGGCATATCGTCCGTGGCCGGTGACCGCGGTCGTGTGGGCAACCCGGGTTACAATACATCGAAAGCGGCGCTCACGACTTATCTCGAAGCTTTGCGAAACCGGCTCACCCGGCATGGCGTGAACGTAATAACCGTCAAGCCGGGTTTTGTACAAACCGACATGCTCAAAGCCGCTCAAAAAGTAATGTTTCCCATCACTGCTGATCAAGCCGCTGATGACATATGGCAGGCGATCCGCGATCGCAAACAGCAAATCTACACGCCCTGGTTTTGGAGATGGATCATGTTTGTCGTTCGCAACATCCCGTCCGTTCTTTTCCGGCGGATGAGCTTTTAATCCTATCTCAAATGCCAGAGCCAATCTCTAGTTTACAATCCTAATAACAACGAAGATGACAACCCTTACTCTTGAACGTAATTTTGTATCCCTTGAAAACTTCGGTCATTCATTGCGCGCGCCATCCTATATTATTAAACCCACGCGTATCGAGGAAATTGCCAAAGCCTTCCAGTTTGCCAAAAAGACCGGTCTGACCATCATCGCACGTGGCGCAGGACGCAGTTACAACGACGCCGCACTCAACGGTGGCGGTATCGTCCTTGACCTCTCGACCATGAACCGCATCATCAATTGGGACCCAGACGCAGGGCAGGTGGTGGTGGAGCCAGGTGTTACTCTTCAACAGCTATGGCAGCATGTCGAACCAGAAGGATGGTGGCCGCCGGTTGTCTCAGGCACAATGCTCACCACGCTGGGCGGCTGTCTGGGAGCTAACATCCACGGCAAGAACAATTTCAAAATGGGACCGATCGGTGAACAGGTGATCGAATTCACAGCGATCCTGCCGACCGGTGCTGAAATAACTTGTTCGCCCAGGAAGAACGCGGACTTGTTCTACGGGATGATCAGCGGGCTCGGAATGCTGGGCGTCTTTACATCCATCACGATGCAAATGAAGCGAATCTACTCCGGACTTTTAGAGGTGTCTGCCCGCCCTGTGAGGAACCTTCATGAGCACTTGAGCGATCTGCTTGATAACGCGCCTGCTTACGATTACATCGTCGGGTGGCTAGATGCAACCGCCGGTGGTCGTGCTCTCGGCCGCGGACAAATTCACGCGGCGCGTTATCTGCATGAAGGCGACGACCCTCACCCGGAAAAAACGATGAGTTTGAAGAACCAAGTTTTGCCGTCGCGAATTTTTGGCGTATTTCCGAAATCCATTTTATATATATTCATGGGTCCTTTCATGAACAACCTGGGTACCATGGCCGTGAACACGGGGAAATATGTTGCAAGCCTGCCGCGGCATACTTTCCGGGAGTCTCACGCTGCATTTCACTTTTTGCTGGATTATGTTCCAAATTGGGAACTGTCTTATGGCCGTGGGGGATTGATACAATATCAATCATTCCTGCCAAAAGAGAATGCCGAGGCTGCCTGGACTGAATTACTCCGCCTCTCGCTCAAGCGTGGCCTGCCATCTTATCTTGGCGTAACGAAACGTCATCGTCCCGATAAATTCCTGATAAGCCACGCCGTGGATGGTTTCTCTCTTGCGATGGATTTCAAAGTGACGAATGGCAATCGTGCAAAGTTAAGCCAAATGCTCCAGGATTTCGACCGGATCGTGCTGGATGCAGGCGGGCGCTTCTATTTTGCCAAGAACAGCGAGACCACTTCAGAATCAACGATGCGATTCCTCGGCCCGGAAACAATCGGAAAGTTCAAAAAATTAAAGAAGCGCTACGACCCAAACGACCTATTGGAATCCAACCTTTATCGACGCGTATTTGGATAAGGAAGCCAACCCTTTAAAAAATGGAACATTACGATCTTATTGTTATTGGTTCCGGGCCAGCGGGAGAAAAGGGGGCAGAACAAGCTGCCCGATTCGGCAAACATGTTGCCCTTATTGAGCGTGCTGATCATTTAGGGGGAGCAGGCATCAATACCGGTACAGTGCCCTCAAAAACCCTGCGGGAAACCGCGCTTTATTTTTCCGGCTTACAGCAGCGCGGCTTGTACGGGATCGATTATTCACTTAGGGACAATCTCTCGATCAGAGAATTCATGCACCGCGAGCATATTGTGGTCGGCAATGAGCGACGGCTTATCACACAAAATGTTGAGCGGCACCATATTGCGTGGATCCATGGTATAGCTAGCATCAAGGATCCACATACTGTTCACGTGACCATGACGAATGGAGAAAAAGAATTTACGAGCGAGTTCATACTGGTTGCAACCGGCTCGGCTCCCTTTCATCCGCCCGAAATTTCCTTCGATCATAAAATGATATTCGATTCAGATACGATACTCCAAATGAACCGCATCCCCAAATCCATGGCGGTTCTGGGTGGCGGTGTGATCGGCGTCGAATATGCTTCCATCTTTTCTGCGCTCGGAGTGCAGGTGTCCTTAATAGAGTCACGCGCTCGCATCCTGCAGTTTGTAGACACGGAAATCATCGATCGTTTGATCCGCCAGCTCGAGACGATCGGTCTTAAATTTATCCTTAATGAGTATATGGAGGTCATTGAAGCCAAAGATGGGGTTGTGCAATTGACTCTTCAAAGCAAGGGAGTTCAGACCTTCGATATTGCGCTGATCGCAGCGGGACGGCAAAGTAATGTTCAAGGATTGGGATTGGAAGAAGTAGGCGTCAAGCTTGGGGACCGGGGCCTGATCCTCGTCAATGAATATTATCAGACCAGCCTCTCGAACGTTTACGCGGCTGGAGACGTAATTGGTTTTCCGGCATTAGCGGCGACTTCCATGGCGCAGGCACGCATTGCGATTACCCATGCATTTGATCAAGGGTTTCAAGAGCGCCTTTCACCTGTCCTGCCGCTCGCCGTTTATGCCATTCCGGAAATTTCGATGGTTGGTATGACCGAAGACGAATGCAAGTCGAGGAATATTCCTTATCTAATTGGACGGGGGTCTTATGAGGACAACGCCCGTGGACAGATCATCGGGGATATGTGCGGAATGATCAAACTCATTTTTTCTCCCGGCGACAAAAAACTTCTCGGTGCCCACATCATCGGCGAACAGGCGTCGGAACTGATCCATATCGCCTCCCATGTGATGATGACCGGCGGAGCTATCGATGAATTCGTTCGGGCAGTTTATAACTATCCTACGCTGGCCGATTTATACAAATCAGCGGCTTACGATGGGTTGGATCAACTGGAGAAAATGAATAATTCACAATGAAATATGGATATTCTGAACTCGTCAGCAATCAGAGAAAAAGTCATCTTCGCGACAAGAAGAACCCTTCCCAGCTTCGAGGCCGTTTTACGAAGATAATTAGCAGATGAGTCATTTGAACATTAAGACACCAAACCGAATGTGTATTTTATTAAATGTATTGCAAAGTTTGTGACCTTGGTCTGATGGAATACGAACGCGCCTGGAACTTGCAGGATGAATTCGCGGTAGAGATCGCGGCAGGAAAACGTGCGCCGACGCTGTTATTACTGGAACATCCGCATGTTTATACTTTCGGGCGAAAGGGACATGCCGAGAATCTTCTGTGGGATGACCAGCAGCTAAAAGAACGCGGCCTGAGCGTTCATTGGGTGGATCGCGGCGGTGATGTGACTTATCATGGGCCAGGCCAGTTGGTCGGCTATCCCTTGATCCCGTTGGGTATCCTACACAACGGGCGAGGGGAAAGCGATGAGAGGGCTAGAATTCCCGAGGCAGATTATGTTGGATATGTCCGTAAACTGGAGCAGACACTTGTGGTGGCATTGGCGAGGATCGGACTTGCGGCAGGCCAAGTACCTGGTATGACGGGTGTATGGGTACAGGCCGATGTCTTTTCGCGCTGCCCACGCTGCAAGCCAGAGGAGCGTAAGAAGCCTGCCAAGATCGCTGCAATCGGTGTCAAAGTTGATGTTCACGGCATCTCGCGGCATGGTTTTGCATTGAATGTGAACCCCGAAATGACCTATTGGGACGGCATTATCGGCTGTGGACTGACGGAATATCCTGTAGTTAGCCTTGCTGATTTACTATCGAAACCACCCGAAATGCAGAAAGTAAAGGAAGAAGTTGCCTCCACCTTTGGTGAGGTCTTTGGCTATGGAATGGTATGGTCCTCACAAGAGGTGTGATTCCTGAGGTTTATAAATTGTAAATCCACTAAAAATATTAATGCGATCTCGTAAAGTTACGATGGTAATTTAAAAATCTTTGCAACTGGACTATGTTTTAACTCTAAGGACGGGATCAGGCGGGCAGGTAATTTGATGTATCTTGCTGTCAATTTTTATCAGTACATAAGGGCGATACCCTATATTCGTATATTTGATTGACTTTTTAGCATGAACCTTGTAAACTAGGTACAGTTTTTTGATGGCTGGAAGGAGGAGAATGTATGGCTGCTCAATTTCAATTTGTGATGCGCTCCGGCCCGACCCCGGGAGCTACTTTTGCCCTGGAGGGAGATCAGCTTACGATTGGCCGCGATTCATCAAGCGGGGTTGCGATCAATGACGCAGAGATATCCCGCAAACACGCCCGCCTGACCTTTCAAGGTGGCAAATATGTGATCGAGGATTTAGGTTCCACGAATGGTACGTTTGTTAACGGCCAGCGATTGGTCAGTGCGGTCGTTTTGAAAACCGGGGACGTGGTCTCATTCGGGGAACAGATCGTGCTTATGTATGAAGCCCTGGCATTGGATCCGGGTGAGACGATGTTATCGGCCCGCAAAAGCCCTGCCCGTCCCGCCCCCGGCGCTACTCCCATGCCGGCTCCCACTTCAACCCCGGCCCCGGCAACCCAACAATATTATTCCGCCGCCTCGGGGACTCCGCTCGTCAAGCCGAAAAACAATATGCCGTTATTCATCGGTGGTGGTGTTTTGATATTGATTTGTTTATGTGTCATTTTGTTTGTTGGAGTTGATCAATTAAATTATTGGTGCACGTTCCCATTCAGTATCATCGCAAAGGGGCTGGGTGGATATTGTCCGTAGAGAAACCAGCCAATGGTTAAATGCCTCCGCAAACGAGTTCGCGGGGGCATTTTATT
>JBGQIO010000064.1:0-17078 GCA_041498515.1 Anaerolineae bacterium | reverse complement strand
TGACTTTATCTTTTCGCTTTGGAACAGTTGGTTCACCGACCGGCACACCCAAGAAACCAGGCGGATCGATCGGCGCGATCTTATTCAGTAAGTCCATCGGATTGACAGCTTTTGAATTGGGCTGGGTGCAGTCGGTGCGCGTCTCGGAAGAAACCTGTATGGTGATCAAACAAACCGCAGGTGAACAGGGTGTCGGGATCAGCGTGCACGCGCCATATTTCATAAACCTGAATGCCTACGACGACGAGTGGCCCAAGAGTCGCAAGCGACTCATGGATGCTGCATATTATGGAAACCTGGCAGGCGCCACAGATATTATTTTTCATCCCGGTTCGTATTTCGAACGTCCTCCCGAAGAGGTTTTGAAAATTGCCATTCCTCGCCTGAAGGGCTGTGTGGACGAATTGCGTAAGGCGGGTAACCTTGTCACCATTCGGCCAGAAACGATGGGTAAATCGGCCATGCTGGGTTCCGCCGCCGATACCCTTGAAATGGCGAAGTCCATCGAGGGTGTCGAGCCGTGCCTGGATTTTGCTCATCTGCATGCCCGTCCCGGAGATGGAACCATGAATACATACAAAGAATGGTGTGTGTTATTGAAGACGTACCAAAAGGCTGTTGGCAAAGCCGCGCTCAAACATTTACATATCCATCTCTCTGGAATTGAATATGGACCGAAGGGTGAGAAGAATCATTTGAAACTGGCCGAGGCCGATCTTGACTTGAAAGCCCTTTTCCGTGCCCTGAACGAGTTTGGCTGCGCCGGACGCATCCTGTGCGAGAGTCCCATCATGGAAGAAGATGCGTTGAATATGAAAAAAACCTGGATGAAAATAAGCGGGGAATCTTAACGTATGTAAACGACCCATAGTTTTCATCCAGAGTCCTTCGTTTACATTCACATTCCCGCCGAAGGTGGGTAAAGTCAAGATCGTTGCAGATATAAGCAGCCAGTCCGCTATAACGGAGTACCCTTATTAACTGTATTAGTTAGATGTGGATGGCAGCAGGGGGGAGTTAGTAAGAAATTTTTATTCTCAAATGACCATTAATTAGACCGCTTATACCACTATACCACTTCTTAATTATATTGGCTATTTGTCATTTAGTCGGTTAAAATCGGGGATTGGGTATTGATTTTTTCAAAAATAGTTGTACAATTTTCTTATGCACGATTAATTTATTATTAAAAATGGGTGTTTATCGGTAATTCCAGCGGATAATGCCTTTAGCTATACCTTCGCACTGCTATTTATACCACCAACCACTTTATTGATAAATCTGCATTAATCCAATAAAAACGGATAAGTGGTCATGAGCGAAGAAATCAATAAACCCCTATATAGCCGGATCCAGGAGTATATTGCCGAATTGATCCTTTCGGGTAAATTGGCTCCGGATACCAAGATCCAATCAGAGCGGGATTTTAGCGAGGATCTAGGCGTGAGCCGTATGACCGTGCGTCGGGCAATCACAGAACTGGTTAACGAAGGATTGCTGGAGCGCAAACACGGTTCCGGGACTTACGTTGCCAAACCCAAGGTCACATACGAGTCGCGCGAACTAGTAAATTATGTTCAAGCCCTGCAGGCCAGAAACATTGCTGCTGCAAGCCAATTGCTTGAATTCGATGAGATCGTGGCCAGCCGGCGTCTGGCTGAAACACTGAATATCGAGATCGGAAATCCGATCTACCGGGTGGCCATTCTGCGTTTTGCAAATCGCGTTCCAGTTATTCTGGAGCGCGTTTTTATTCCCTGTACATTATGTCCAAAGTTAGAAGAATGGGACCTCGAAAAAAGCACGGTCTACGACCTGCTGACCGATGTTTATCACATCAATCCAGGGCGAATCTCGCAGACTGTTGAAGCAGTGGTTGCGGCTGAACCTGTTACTCAACAGCTGCGGGTCAGTGAGGGTTTTCCACTGCTGATGCTCTCACGGGTTATCTACGGAAAAGAGTTTCAAAAACCGGTGCTCTTCTCGCAAGACCTATTGCGAAGTGATTATGCGCGCATTCATACCGACGCGCAGGTTGAAGAATTTAATGCGGGTGAAGAGAATCGAACAGGAAAGGAGGAAATCATCGGTACATCGATTTCGCAACCTTAAACAATAGAAATTGATTTATTTGAAAACAAAATTCGAAAGGAGTAATTAGCAATGGCTGAAATGGTTATGCCTGCTGCTGCGTCGGGTAAGAAACTTTACGCACGCAAAAGCTCGGGCCTGGTCAGGACGATCGGTGTTTTTGGCGCCATGGTCTTCGGCATTCACTGCATTAGTCTTTCTTCCTCAGGCCTGATTCCCTTCTCCTGGGTGGCCGGCGTATGGCCCGGGAGTAGCATCATAGGTGTGTTGACGGTGGCCATGTTCTTTTGTTTGTTCCACGCTTACACCTATGCCGTGATCGGCGCGACGATGCCTCGTTCGGCTGCCGACTACACCCTAGCTAGTCGTACTTTGAGCGCTCCGTTGGCTTTTGCCGCCTCCTGGACCTTGGTTATCTTCAGCGCCATGGTGGCGGGTTCCCTGATCGCCTGGATCCCCAAGACTGCTCTTCCTGTGCTTTTCAAAACAATGGGCATCGTCATGGCGAATAAAGGTTTTGTTGACTTTGGAAACTGGTCATCGACCGCGGCCGGTATCGTCATTATTGGTACAATCTGCACTATCATCACCTTTATCCTTATGATCCAGCCGACACGAACCATCCTGCGCGTTCTGGAAGTCGGATTCTTCCTCGGCCTGCTGGCCTGGGTTGTGCTTTACTTCCAGCTCGGCACAGCTGCTAAGGAGGCGTTCCCCGCCGCCTGGGATAAATTCATGGGGGCAGGCAGTTATGCGGCCCGCATTGATCTGGCAAAAGCCAACGGCATGGTGGTCAATCCCAATGTCGGTGTCATGACCCTGGCCGGCTTGATCATGGGCTTCTGGATCTTCTACGGCTACTATATCCCAACATTCTTTGCGGGTGAGGTCAAGCAAGCCGAATCGACGTTGATCACCGGTTCCTGGGCTTCCTTGATCGTGACCTGGGCGATCTTTGTGGTGGCCGCGATACTCCTGCAGCGGCTCGTCCCGTTGGAGTGGATCGCTGCGGAATCATATCTGAGCAATGCCGGGATCACCAGCGCGAACCCGATGCCGTGGATCACGTTCTACGCGGCCATCCTCAATCCAAATATCGTCATGTTGTGGATCGTAGCGATCGCCTGGGTTTACACCTTGATCAACCTGGCACAGACCTACTTCTTCTACTGCAGCCGCATCATCTTCGCCTGGTCGTTCGACCGCCTGATCCCGGAGAAGGTGAGCTATATCCACCCGACCCTGAACAGCCCGATCATCGCGATTCTCATCATTACACTGATCGCGGAAATCGGAGTGCTGGATGCCTCAGGTTGGCTGTGGGCCGGCAGCGTAATGGGTGCACAGTTGAACTTCGTGTTCTTCGCTGCCTGCACAATGTTGGTACCGGTGCTGGCCATCACATTGTTCCCTTACACCAAGCCGGATCTGTTTGAGAATGCCAGTGCCTTCGTGAAGCGCAAAATTGGCAATGTGCCATTGATCACCATCGTGGGCGCTATCACATTCGTCTTTTTGCTGTGGCTGATCCTTGCCTCCTTCCTATACCCGGCTGTAGGCGGCATGATCGGAGTCAGCACGCTTGGCACGCTGGCTGGCTTTATCATCAGTGGGCTGGTCGTGTTCTATGCGGCCCGCGCGTATCGCATGAGTAAAGAAGGAATTGACATCAACTGGACCTTCCAGTCTGTGCCGCCCATCTAAACTCTTAGAATTACATACTTACACCATACACCTCGTCCCGCAGGTATATCCTTATAACAGGTATAGATAGCGGAAACCTGCGGGACGAGGCTTTGGAGGGTCTCATGAAGATGACTCGTATTTTGTACGGATCTGATTTTCACGGTTCGGATGCCGTTTATCGTAAATTCCTGGCTTCAGGGATGCAATACAAAGTAAATGCGCTGGTGGTGGGTGGCGATGTGACCGGCAAGGCCATGGTGCCTGTCATTCATCAGGGAGTCGGTCGCTACCAGGCCCATCTCTTCGGTGAAGATAAAACAGCTTCAACTCCGGATGAACTCGAAAAATTAAAGAAGGCTATCAGCTTTGTCGGTTTTTATCCTCTTGTCCTGGAACAGGATGAAGCCCAGGAGTTGGAAAACGATGCCGCGAAAATGGGAGCCCGTTTCGAACAGGAGATGTGCCAGAGAGTACGCGAGTGGATGAAGCTAGCAGAAGAAAAACTCGTCCCTCAGAATATGATTCTTTATTTCATGGCTGGAAATGACGACCTGTATTCCATCGACAAGGTCGTGGAAGAATTCAAGAACATTCGCAACCCGGACATGAAGCACTTTGAAATGGATGGGGGATACGAAGTGGTCGGCCTGTCGAACGCCAACCTGACACCCTGGTTGTGCGCCCGTGACGTGGAGGAGGCCGAACTTACCAGGAAATTGGATGAGATCGCTGGCATGATCCAAAAACCGGAGCGGACTATTGCAGTCCTGCATGTTCCACCGATCGGTTCCGGCCTGGATACCTGTCCCGACCTCGATAAGAATCTCAAGATCATCACCCAGGGCGGACAGGTCGTGATGAAATCGGCCGGCTCACCGGCGGTCAAAGCCTTCATTGAAAAGGTGCAGCCAATGCTGAGCCTACATGGTCACATTCATGAATCACCAGGCCATTTCCATAATGGCCGCACGCTCATGATCAACGCCGGCAGCGAATATGCCGAAGGGATCATGAAGGCCGCCATCATTAATCTGGAAGATGGGAAAGTGAAGGGTCATCTATTGGTTTCCGCTTAATGGAGCGATTTATGGCTAAATATGGCGAAATCCTTGAAGATTTTTACACAGAGCGTACAAGGATCCTGAATGCCTTGGCGCGGGACGAGAACAAACACGTTATCATGCGCCTAATCGGCGCCCTAGCATTTCGGACCCACTGTCAAACCTACGGCTATATACAGGACAAACTCGGACGCAAGTTCACAGATTTCGATTTCGTTGCCTATCCGCGTTTCGTCAAGGATATTCGTCGTGTCCTGACCGAGTTGGGTTACGAAGAGGACAAGCAGGTCACCCAATTGTTTGGCGACCGGCGCATGCTGTTCCATGATCCGGCCTTCGGACGCCATATCGACGTGTTCCTCAACATCCTGGATTTCTGTCACGCCATCAGCTTTGTTGGCCGACTGGAAGCGGAGCAATTAACTGTCCCCCTGGCGGAATTGATGCTTGAGAAGTTGCAGATCGTCCAGATCAATGAAAAAGACCTGATCGACACCATGATGTTATTGCGTGAACATCCGCTCGGTGTTACGGATAAGGAGACGATCAATGCCCTGGTGCTTACGCGGATCCTTTGCAATGATTGGGGCTTCTGGCGGACTTTCACAGGCAATTTGACATTGCTGGATGAAAAAGTCGAACAGGACCAGATCCTATCCAAAGAGGATCGGCAGGTAATACACACCCGCATCAAGGAATTGAAAGACCGCCTGGATGCCGAGCCGAAAACTCTAATTTGGAAAGCACGCGCCAGTATTGGGGAACGGGTTAAATGGTATAAGGACGTGGAAGAATTGGAAAGGTAGATCGGTTCAAGCTAAAAGCGATCTTGATATTTCGTTCGAAGGAAGAGACAAACTATGAAATCCGCTGAAGACTTCATCGTACCCTGGGTTAAAACCAGTGAGCCCTACAGCGACAAACACATGGACATTGCCTGGGAGAATCCGCAGATCATCCGGATGATGTCGAATGAAAACCTGCTGGCTCCCTCAGAGTTGGTTTTGGATGCCATCGTGGAGGCAGCCCGGCAGGGGAATTTATATCCCGGGTCGGGGCCACAATTACGCAAGAAGCTCGGCGAGGCCGCCGGGTTGACCGCGGACCACGTCGTCCTCGGTAACGGCTCGACCGATGTGATCAACTTTGTAGCCCACACTTTCATCGCACCCGGCGAAGATGCGGTCATTTCCGTTCCTACATTTCCAATGTATGCAGCTCGGGTGCGAGTGGCCGGAGGGAATGTTATTTCAGTGCCTGTGAAGAGTGATTTCTATTGGGATGTAAATGCGATTATAAGGGCTGTGACAACCCGGACGAAATTAATTTTCATTTGCTCTCCTAACAACCCCACCGGTAACCAAATCACTGAAGCAGATCTGATCCGGATCCTCGAATTGGGGATCCCCACTTTCTTTGACGAAGCCTATTACGAACTCGAGGACGAGGTTGTTACCCGTGCGCCTCTCATCCAGAAATATCCGCATATGCTGGTCAATCGCACCTTTTCCAAGGCTTATGGACTTGCCGGTTTCCGGGTCGGTTACCTATTATGTGACCCCAAACTGGCTGGTTATTTTAACCGGGTACGTATTCCCTGGAATGTCAGTCTGATCGCCTTCGCCGCGGCTTTGGCTGGGCTGGATGATGTCGATGACCAGCAGCGTAAGCGTAAGAACGTCCTTCAGGGCCGCGAATACATCTATGAAGAGATCAATAAGATGCCCGGTCTGCGTGCTTTTCCTTCCGAAGGTAACTTTGTGTTGATCGATGCCAGCGTGCTGAATAAGGACTCGAATGAAATCCGAGACCGGATGGCTGAAAGAGGGATCTTCATTCGACCAATGAGCGGACACAACATGGCCAAGGGCTTCGTTCGCATAACGGTCGGGACTCCTGATCAAAATCGGATGTTTATTCAGGCTTTTGCAGAATATGTTAAGGAAGTTTTGGGAACCTAAAAATCTTAATGACGAGGAGAGTTGTTATGGCACACAAAAAATATATTCTGGCGCATGATACCGGTACAGGGGGAAATAAGGCGGTGATTTGTGATTTGAAAGGGAAAGTGGTCCATTCGGTTTATCGACCATACGGGATCTCTTACCCGCGCCCGGAATGGGTCGAGCAGGATCCGGATGAATTATGGCGCGTCGTAGCGGCGACTTCGCGGCAGGTCATCCGAGAATCCGGCATAGATCCGGCAGATATCCTGGGTGTGGGTGTCTCCGCCCAGATGTGGAACACGCTTCCAGTTGATGAAAAGGGTAAACCGCTTACCCCGATGCTTTCCTGGTTGGATCTCCGCAGCATCAAACAGGCCGAGCGTGTCACAGCGGACGATATGCCGGCTTTCCTTTTCAAGCATACCGGCAATATCCCCACGGCTAAAGACAGCATTCCCAAAATCCTCTGGCTAAAAGAAGAAAGACCCGAGATCTGGAATAAAACCGCCTACGTGCTGGATTGCAAGGAATACATTCTGTTCAAGCTTACCGGCAAGATCGCCATTGATTGGGTAGGCGCTTCGGTTTATTTCCTCTTCGATCCATATACCAAGAAGTGGTCGGAAGAAGTCTGCCAAAAACTGGGCATCCCCATTGAGAAATTGCCGCCGGCCTTTCCTTGCACGGAGGTGATCGGTGAGATCACACCCGAGGCTGCGAAACAAACGGGTCTTAAAGCCGGGACGCCAGTCGTGATTTGTGCGGGAGATGTTGCAGTAGCTCAATCCGGTGCAGGCGCCAACCGGGAAGGAAAAGTCCACCTTTGCATCGGCACAGCTACCTGGATCGGGGTTTCAACCGCCACCTTTCTAAACGATCCCATCAAACCGTTCTGGGGACTGAACCACATCGACCCAAAGAAGTACATCATCGCCGGTGAGATGGAAACCGGCGGCGGTGCGCTGATGTGGTTCCGCGACGTACTTTGCCAGGAGGAAAAGAGGTTGGCAGCGGTAAAAGGCAAATCCAGTTACGATCTGATCAGCACTGCTGCCGGATCGATATCGCCCGGCTCGGATAAACTGATCTTCCTGCCTTGGCTGTCCGGTGAACGCGCCCCTGTATTAGACCATTACGCGCGCGGTGGGTTTATCGGTTTGACCATGAGTCATAACAAGAGCCATATGGCACGAGCCGTAATGGAAGGTGTGGCTTATCACCTGCGCTGGATTTGTGAGGCGATGGAGAAGGTCGGCTTTCAAATCGATGGATTCAACGGGATTGGTGGCGGGTGTAACAGCAAGATATGGGTGCAGATCATCAGCGATGTGACCGGTCGTCCGGTGCATGTGGTAAAGAACCATCTTGAGGCTGGGGCAGCCGGCGCAGCCCTGGCCGTAGCAGTGGGTTTGGGGATTTATTCGAGTATGGATGAGGTGGACGACCTGATAAAGATACGCAGCGAGGTCCGGCCGGATAAGGCACACTCGAAACGCTATGATGCTCTCTATCGAGAGTATCGAAATCTTTATGAATTGCTCGTGCCTTTTCATCGGAGGCTGTATCAAATTCAATGAAGGTATATATCGACTGTCAAAAAGTTAACGCCCGTGCCCAGATCGCCCAGTTTGCCAGTATCGGTGGGCTGCTTTTGTTATTGGCGAGCGTCATCCTGCCTCTTTTCCTGCCAAGCTGGGCAGGTTTCTCCTGGGTTTTGTTGGTCGTTGGGTTGGGTACGGCAATGGTTGGGATTTATTTCGCCAACCGCTGGGTAAGAAAGCCACGTCCGGAAGAAAGCCTTGATAAAGCCCTGAAGTCATTCGATGACCATCATCATATCTATCATTATCCGTCCCTGCCGTGCAGCCATATTCTATTGACGCCCACAGGACTGATCGCGATGGAGGTTGTTAATTTGGGTAGTGTTTTTTCATATCGCAATGGCAAATGGAAAGAAGCCATGACGGTTGGCCGGGCACTGCGTTATATTGTGGAAGAACGCGTTGATGACCCCGTGAAATTCTCGCAAGGGATGGTTCAAGAACTAAAAGGACGAGTTGAAAAGGAATTTAACGGAGGCGTGTTGGTACCTATTAAAGGATTGACAGTGTTCACGCATCCAACTGCTGTGCTTGAGGTCGAGGGAACGGCCATCCCGATATGTAAGCTCGAAAAACTTCGCAAACAGGCAACTATAATATCGGAAAGATTGGCCCCCGAGACTTATGATAGATTGAGCACCTTTCTCGAACGTTTAACGGTTAGTTAAGAGCAGATCAGTGGAAATTTTTATAGCCGACTGACACTTTGTCGCTTAAGGTGTCAGTCGGCTGATTAAATTAACCCCACAGCACCGGCTTCACCACCATCAGAAAGACAATGATGACCACATCTACTCCAACGAGCACGCCCAACAAGGTTAACTTTTTTGATACAGCTTGATAATTCGGGGAGTCAAAGCCTTCATTATCCAGAAGTTGGATCTGCAGTTTGACTATCGGCGTAAATCCAAACGCTCCAAGCAAGCCGGCGATGACGTATCAAGTCAGACCGGTCAACAACCAGGGCGTCTTCAATGGAAATCGAATCTATCTTTAGATTTGATTTCAGAAAGTGTTAGGTGATAAACAATATTTTGTCCATATTATTCTGCAGTACCTTATTTGGGGAATCGCGGGCCGGTTATGGATGCAGTTTTTCGTTCTTTTCCAGCATATCTATGAACTGCCGGAGGCGTTTTGCACGGGTCTCAGGCTTTTTCGCCGTTTGAAGCCTGAACAGGATCGCGTAGCGGTTTATGCTGTTGAGTGTGCCATAAAATGCTTTCGCCTTCGCATTATTATCCAGTTCTGCTTGAAAATCCTCAGGTATTGTGATCTTGCTTTGTGAATCATAGGCCGCTTCCCATTGACCGTTTTCTTTGGCGCGTTCGATTGCTCTCCGTCCGGCCGGCTTCATCAGGCCCTTTTTAATAAGCTCTTTCGCTTTTTCCCGGTTGATGGTCGACCAGATGCTCCTTGTTCCGCGTGGGGTGAATTTTTGCAGCCAAGTGGTCTCATCAAAAGTTTTTTTCTGGCCGTCTATCCACCCAAAGCGTAATGCTACTTCGAGCGCTTCCGCATAGGATAACGATTTGAGGTTCGACGCTTTTTTAGCAATCCTTAACCAAAGTCCGGACGAGGTGAGGTGGTTCTTATCCATCCAGTTTTCCCAGCCTTTTTTATCCTTGAACAGCTGCACCGGTAAGTTGCTGCCAGCTCCCGGCTTGGACTTCATTGTTCCCCCGGCTTATATTCAAACTTAAAGCCTTCGATCTCCACATATGGCTGCCAGCTGCCGTAACTAACTGCTCGCACCCGGCGAGAGATCTCTTCCTTCGGCATATCAGGTGTGATCTTGAACAATTCGTTGAATTGTCTGCGCGTGAAAGGTGGGCGAGTCCATGTTTCATGAGAAACAGGCAATTCTTTTCCCTCGGCCATTAATTGAGCTATCTCAAAGAAAAATGCGATCTGGGTTTCATACGTGCGTTTCAATAGCGCTGCCACATCATCCGTAGGATAAACCGGAAAGCGTTTGACAGATATGATCCGGCCGGTGTCCACTTTTACCGCCATATGATGACAAGTGACGCCATATTCCCTGGCGTTCTCATATAGTGCAAAGTTGGTGCAGCCGATGCCGGGATATTCGGGTGAGGCCGGATGAAAGTTAATGGCTGCTTTTCTCGCCCGCCTTAATATTTCTTCCGGTATGACCCAACGCGAAAGGAAGGAGATGAGATAATCACCTTCCCAACCCCGTATCTCGTCGGACAGCGGATCACCCCATTTGCCGAGGCAATAGGTTACGCGTGCGAAGTTTTGATGGCAGAATTCCAAGGCGCGCACACAATCAGGGTCATCGGCTTTACCAAGGAATAGCAGAGAGAAGTTATTTTTAGGCATGTATACATTCCTACACCCTGTCGTATTCGGGTGCACCGCTTTCCCTTTCGAGGGGAGAACCGGGTGAGGCTGGAAACAATTATAAACGCGGCGAGAGCCACGAGTTGGACATAAGAGGCGAAGAGTTCATCACGATCCGGATTCACAATTCGATTCAACGAGCTGTAGAATCGAAACGGCGTCGTCCGTGCGGAAAGGCCGCAGGGTTACAACGCCGTCAGTGGGTAAAATGGAAAAGGTGGATTACGTTGAAATATATTCCCGGAGGTTGTGTTCGACCGCGTAAGCAGCCGCCTCCGCGCGGTTATTCACGCCCAGCTTTGAAAGAATGCTTGAAACATAATTCCTCACCGTACCTTCGCCCAGAAATAATGACTTGGCGATCTCGCGATTGGTCTTGCCTTCAGAGACGAGCAGAAGAACGTGTTTTTCCTGCTGGCTGAGATGCGCAAAAGCCGAGGCCTCTTCTTCCTTGACTGCCCGCCGTACCTCCTGAAAGACACGCTGGGTCACAGCCGGATCAAGCAGAGCTTCACCCCGGCTGACCGCTTCGATTGCCTTGATCAAGTCGTCGCTGCCGATCTGTTTCAGTATATAACCAGAGGCGCCGGCGCGGATGGCCGAAAAGAGCATTTCATCTTCGGCATAGGAGGTCAGCATTATGACTTTCGTTCCGGGGAATTTGTTGACGATCTCCTCGCAGGCTTCGATGCCGGAGGTTCCCGGCAGACGGATGTCCATGAGCACGACTTCCGGTTTTAAAGCGGCCACCTGTTCCAACGCTTCACGCGCTGAAGCTGCTTCTCCTACAACCTCAAAGTGAGGATGACGATCCAGAAGTGATTTCAAACCCAGACGAACCACTTCGTGGTCATCTACTAAAAGTATTCGTTGTTTAGCCATGGGGGAATAATATTCTCCAAGTTGTCCACAAAAGAGTATAGCCGAGAGAGAGATGTCTGACAAGGGCGCTTTAAAATAGATAGAGACGACCAGGAGGGTCGTCTCTATCAAAGTGGGTTGGGTTACTTGGCTTTGATGGTGATCAACTTGGGCTTTAATTCCTCGGCCTTCGGCAAGGTGACGGTTAAAACTCCGTCCTCGAACTCGGCCTTGGACTTATCGGAGACTATCGCGATAGGGAGCCGCACGCTGCGCTCGAAAGCGCCCCAGCGCTGCTCGCGAAAATGATAGTCCTTTTTCTTGGTTTCGTCGGTTTGTTTCATTTCACCCTTAATTGTCAAGAGATCGCCGGTCATATTGATCTGCACATCCTCCGCCTTCATGCCGGGCAGGGAAGCCTTGACAACCACCTCACTATCCGTCTGGTACATATCAATGGCAGGCATGCTCGAAGTATGCCAGCCATCAGTCATACCGAACGGGCGGGTGAAGGCATCATCGAAGAGATGATCCATGGCCTCGCGCAAAGTCACCATCTGGCGCATAGGTTCCCAACGGGTTAAATTGGACATAGAGACCTCCTTCTAAACTGGTGGCACCTACTCCTTAAAAATACACAACCTATGTTAGAAAAACATAGGTTGATGATCAGACCTTTGTTAATATTTTTTTGTCTTAGGATTTTTCCCGTCGGAAATCTACGAACCGGTATCCTACGCCCCGTTCGGTCAAAATATATTTCGGGTCTGCCGGGTCTTTTTCCAGCTTCTGGCGCAAATAATTGATGTAGAGCCGGACGTAATGCGGCTCGTCGCGATATTCATAGCCCCAGACCTTTTGCAGCAACTGGTCGTGCGAGACCACCCAGCCTGCATTCTGCACCAAATGATATAAAAGACGGTACTCGGTTGGGCGCAGTTTGACGAGTTTGCCCTCCAACCAGATTTCACGCCGGTCGAAGTCAATTTTCAGCCGGTCGTCCACTTCGATCAGTTCATGCATCGATCCACTGACGCCCTCCGTGCGGCGCAGCACAGCCTTTACCCGGCCGACCAGTTCGCGCGGGCTGAAGGGCTTGGTGATGTAATCGTCCGCACCCAGTTCGAGACCGCGCACGCGATCGTTTTCCTCGCCCTTGGCGGTCAGCATAATAACCGGCACACTGCTCACTTCGCGGATAGTCTCGAGTACTTCAAACCCATCAATGTCAGGCATCATGACATCAAGCAGGATCAGGTCGGGCGTGTCGCGCAGTTTATCAATGGCCTGCTTGCCATTAAATGCCTCCGCAACCAGGAAGCCATCGTGCTCCAGGTTCATACGAATGAAACGCACCATGCGTTCCTCGTCGTCTACCACGAGGATGCGGCGGCGGTCAAACTCTTCAGGCATCTCATTCCCTCACAAAGCCGATGATTTTTTCTTCTTCGGCGTTCTCGAGCACCTCAATCAATGTTACTTTATCGATCGGCCAGATAACTCGAACGACATTGTGCTCGAGGTAATGCAGGTCTTTCCCATCCCGCTGGCGCGGGTTGGTGATCATGATAAGGGTATCAGTCGGCTTGGGCAGTTCCTCTACTTCGCCGATCACCGGCACATCCCCGGCGAGATGTAAAACAAGTGTATATGCCATGGATATCCTTTCACTAAGTGCCTTTAAGGAGGACCTGAATTTTAAGTTTGCCGAGGGCTACCACATCCCCATTGTTGAGGGTATGCTCGATATTGGGGTTCAGGCGTTTGCCATTGATGAAAGTGCCATTGGCTGAATCCAAATCCATTAAAAAGATATGGTCGGCCTCGCGTTTGATCACGGCATGTAAACGTGAAACGCCGCTGGCATAGGCCTGATACGGCGAGAGGTCAATATCGGGCATGATCGGTTGGCCCTCGCTGATCCGCCCAATGGTGAACTCGTTGCGCTCAGCAAGGGGTAGCATTTGGCCGGTATCCAACAGATGGAGGGTCACCCAATTCTTGATCGAGGGGGACGGCGGCGCGCTTTGACCAGGCTTGATTTTCGGCGGAGCTTTTTCCTGTGGGGTCTGGATATTTTGCGTGGTAAGTGAATCCGATCCGACCAAAGAAGCCCCGCATTCGATGCAGAACATAGCTCCCGATATATTGGTATGGTTGCAATTCGTGCAGATTATCATTCCTATTTCTCCATGGCTGACAGGAGCAAAGCCCGTGTGCCATATTTGATTTCTTTGCCACCTTCTTGGCTGAAAGCCTGCAATCGTTCCATGTTTTCAGCCTCGAGCAGAGCTGTTTTTGCCAAGTCTTTTTCGCCTTGAGTGAGCAGCAGCGAAGCCAGATTCTTTAGGTGGCGTGTAGCCAAGTCAAATTGCTTGGAATCAGCTTCCTGCCGGGCGCGGTCCTGCATGCGATAGAGCGTGAAACGCGACAGCGCATTGAGAATGGCAGGTGGGGGTGGGTCATTTTTGGGGAACTCAGCCGCTTCCCGATCAAATTTGAGGCGGATGGGCGGCACTGGAATTGGACGGGCTGTGACAACTACTTTTAAGGTGCCGTCCAAAAGTGTTACCAAATCCGCTTTGGAGGCCGAGGGTTCGACAAGAAATTCGAATAAAACGTTAAGAGGAGTATCCTGGAGGATCGAACCAAGATGAAGCTGGTCTTGTATTGAAATAGGGCCGCTATCCGGCTGCAAGCGGAAGGCATAATTCAATTGAACCGCCGTCCCTTCTTTGAATTCCAGGACGACGTCTTCGGCGAAGGTATTTGTGAGAGCATTGAACTTTTCGATGAGCAAATTTCGTATATCGCGTGGTTTTGAAATGTATGTGCTATTGCTTCCGGTACGGCTGGCAAGTGTATCGAGGAAAATATCGTTCCAATCACTGCCTATGCCGAATCCGCTAATACCTATATTTAAGCGGCTGGCCTCCTCCGAAAGTTTCAGGCATAATTGTTCATCTCCATAAGTATGTCCGTCGGTAAGGAGGAGGATGTGGTTGACGCGTTTTGGGTCGAGACTCTGGCGGACTTCTTTAAAACCCGCTTCAAGACCCTGGTAAATTTCGGTGCCTCCGCTGGTCTGTATCATCTGAATGCGGCCCGGCAGTTTGGAGCGGTCACTTTGGTAAGCGGAGGGGATCAGTACTTCAGCGTGGTCGCTGAAAGTCACCATACTGAATATATCTTCCGGGCGCAGTGTTTGTATGATCTGGGTTGCTGCAGCTTTGGCTACATCGATTTTTTCGCCTTGCATAGATGTAGACCGGTCGAGTATCAGGCAAATGTTGAGCGGCGGTGTAGGAAGTTTTTCGCCCGCCTGGCGCGGTCCGGTTTCCAACAGGACGTAAACCAATTGGGGTTCGGTCAGATGAACGAGATTTGGACGGCTGTACTGAACTTTGTTCTGGATGAACGCTGGGGGAGTTTCATCTTTTGGAAGGGTCGCGTCGTATTGTGCCCGTCGCCTTGGATTGGATAATACCTCGTAGGCCTGTTGGACTTCCAGAAAGATTTCGGTCTCGCCGGCTAGTTTGTTCTTGTCAGGATGTAGGCGTTGTGCGGCCTCGAAATAAGCGCGTTTGATTTCCTCCTCAGAGGCATCGCGCAGGACGCCCAGAAGGGCGTAATAGTCCTTCTGTGATTGGTACATCCCTATCCGATCATTTGAACAAGCACCACACTGATGTTGTCTGGTCCGCCCGCTGTATTGGCGGCTGCGACCATGTTCTGACATGCGCGTTGCAAATTGGGTGCTTCCGTGAGCGACCGCATGAGCTCATGGTCTGCCACCACCCCCCAAAGTCCATCGCTGCACAGCATGAGAGTGCCGTTGCGTGGGAAGGGGATGGTGAACACGTCCACATCGAGAGTATCACCCTGGCCGAGGGCGCGGATCAATACATTACGATGAGGGAAAGTTGCTGCCTCTTCCTTATTTAGATGACCGAGTTCCTCCAGCCTTTTCACCAGGGAATGATCATGAGTTAGCTGTTCCACACGTCCTGCGGGATAGATCGCATAAGCGCGGCTGTCACCTACGTGACCGATGGTCACTTGTTGACCGAGCACGAGCGCTGCGGTAATGGTTGTTCCGCTGCCCGGTGCATCTTTCTGGACCACACGATGTGCCTCCTTAATTGCATTTTCCATGATCTCTTGCAGTGACTCTTCCGGCTGCTGGGTAGGGACGGCGAAGAGGTAGCTATGGAACTTCCGCATGACCTGTCCGGCAATCACGCGGATGGCGGCATTGCTTGCGACCTCACCGAATTGATGTCCCCCCATGCCATCGGCCACCATATACAAGCCAAATGGAATATTTGTGGTTTTTCCAGCCATTGTTGTGGTAATCGCCAGCAGACTGTCCTCGTTATGTTCGCGCTGTTTTCCCACCGATTGACCAGTCGCCGCAATCAGTTGCTGCATATCGAATTGCACGTTCTGGCCGTGAATGATCGACTGGATTTGCTGGTCTGAAAGCGGTGCGGTGGTTGCCCTTTCGCTGGCTGTCTTTTCCTTGCCGCCAAACAATTTGTTGAAGAACTCTTGCATTTATGACTCCTTTGTCAGGCGAGCAATGCATAGACATTATGGTCGGTTGAGCCGAAGTAGACGATATCGTCAAAAACCACCGGCGAACCCGTGATCGGCCCCTGCGTCTCAAATTTCCAACGCTGACGGCCCGTGCGATATTCGAGACAATATAGATTCCCATCGACTGAACCGCAATATACCGAATCTTTATAAACAGCTGGCGAACTGCTGACCTGATGCTCCGTGCGGAAGCGCCAAACCTCTTTACCAGACTGCGCTTCAACACAATAAATGAACCCATCTGCCGCACCGACAATGACATAATTCTCTAAAAGGGCGGGTGAAGAAACTGATGCCTTCCCCAGCCGATAACGCCAGATGACCCAACCGTTGCGGGCGTCAAGACTATAAAGAGTACCATCCACCGACGAAAAGAAGGTTGATTGTCCGGCTGCAATGGGAGAGGAGGTAATGGCGCGCTTGGCTTGGAAGCGCCACTTCAGGGCGCCTCGGAAGTCCACCGCATAGAAATCGCCGTTTTCTGACCCGAAATAAACAAGTTCATTCGCGACAAAGGGAGTCGAGCGGACTTCATCCCCGGCATCGAATTTCCAAACGCTGCGGCTCGTATTGACATTCACAGCGTGAAGCGCCTGGTCATCCGATCCGATAAAGACATGTCCCTCCGCAATGCGCGGAGAGGAATGGATCTGCCCTTCGGTAAAGTAGGTCCAGATCACCTTGCCTGTACGCGAGCTGACTACATGCAGGCGCTGATCCTCGGAACCGAAATAAACGTTGCCCTCAAAGATGGCCGGCCGCGAGACGATGCCGCCATCGGCCGCATATTTCCATTGGAATTTTCCATCTGCGGCATTCAGAGAATACAGGTTGTTATCGTAACAGCCTATATACAATATGCCCTG
>JBGQIO010000063.1:0-17161 GCA_041498515.1 Anaerolineae bacterium | reverse complement strand
TGCTAGAAAGACAATATTACCCATTTTGATTCTTACTGTGCTATTGACAGCTTGCGGAAGTGGTGTGGCAACATCCACACCCGTGGATGCGAATTCCATCTCCACGGCCTTGGTCGGCACTCTGGTCGCTTCCCTATTTCAGACACAGACGGCCTTGGTACCTCCGTCGCCAATTTCTACCTCAGTGCCGCCAACACCGGTAAATACTTTGTTCTTTCCAACAATTATTATCTCAACTTCAACCCTTTACTACATACCACCTCTGGCCACGATCACGCCCTTCCGCTCACCGACCGTCACCGGTACAGTACGTACACCGACAGTCGACCCCAACTCCCTGGCTTATGGGTGCAACAACCTGGCTTTCATCCGTGATGTCACCATTCCGAGTGGAACGGTGCTTAGTCCAAAGGAGGATTTTGTAAAGACCTGGAAAGTGGCGAACACGGGTACATGCAAATGGGTATATCAGTATCAACTTATGCTGCTTAGTGGGTATGCTTTCAACGCCAAAACGACAAAGCTCCTAAGAGTAGTGGATCCCGGCAATTGGACGGAACTTTCTGTAGGCATGGGCTCTCCGAAAAATCCGGGCGACTATACCAGTTATTGGCGAATGGCTGATGCGAACGGAAACATGTTTGGTGCCTCCCTGGCAGTCTCCTTCACTGTTAAAGTCCCCAGTCCAACAAGTGTGCCTGCTACCGACACGATAGTTCCGATATCAACGGATACACCAACGAACACGCCTACTCCTACTCCATAAGACACCGTCGGGCACTTAAGCTTCACAAAGTAATTTCTTTTTACCAATTTTCTAATTTGGGTTGGGACATGAATAAATTTCTGATTTGGTGTTTCTCATCCATACTGCTATTAACAAGTATGGTATTTGTGCCGTCAGGGTCGGTCTGGCGGCGTTGGTCAGCTTCTGTCCACGCTCAGCGAGATCAACCCACGCCCGGCGAATTAACCGATGCTGTTAATAGCTTACGCATCGCGTACGGCCTTCCACCTTTGAGCGTTAATTCCATCTTGACTTACGTTGCCCAATCACAGGCAGATTATCTGCTTACCACAGACGGGGCATCGGGACACGGACGTGCTAATGGAATGAGCCTCACTGAACAACTTTTATCCCTGGGCTACCCTCTGGGAGGCGACTTATCGCTTGGCGGTTATCGTTCAGAAAACTTTGTCTTTGGGCCAGGCATGGATGTTCAAGGGGCGATCCAATCCTGGCTGGGAGATGATGCACATACGAACACAATGCTTTCACCGAATTATTTTGATATCGGCGGCGGTGTGGCAATCGGCAAAGATGGGATGGTCTACTACGTGATCGACACGGCTCGCCATACTGCAAGCGGCAAGCAACAGGAATATACACCAGTCCCAGCGGGAACCGTGGTAAGAGGCATAACCGTGAATGGAACACCTGGCATCGACCAGTTCATGGTGCCGGTAACGCTCAGCACACCCAATTCAGGTGGGCTTGTGATCCATGAAGTACGATACGGACAGACTCTCTGGAGCATCGCTATCGCTTATAACACCACGATCCAGCAGATCCGCAATTTGAACGATTTGCCATCAAACGATATTTACTCCGATCAAAAACTCCTCATCCGGAGGGAGAACACTCAGACCGCTACAGCTTCGGTATCCACCGAACAGGATGCGACTAATTCGCCAACTTTTTCCCAAACTCTAATCATCTATCCGACATATACTCCGACTCCTGCCCCCTTCTTTCCGGGCTCCGACCCGAAGAAGGATAACCTCCTATTGATCGGGGTTTCCATCATCGTAACAATGTGCCTTGCAGGATTTGGCTTTTGGGCGAATAAAAGGAGAAGCTAAACGTGAATCTGCCAGGGATATGAAACACTTGTTGTGCGGAAGCGTATAATTTACTGGCTACTGAATTCTTATATTAACCAAAGTTTTATTTTATTACCCGTTAAATGATGAACACAAGTTTAGAGATTTACGTAAGTACCAATAAGGGGTAAGTATTTTGTTGTGTATGCAATCAGGATTTTAATATGGATATTTCAGTTGCATTAGGCGGAGGCGGGGCAAAGGGCAATTGTCACATCGGGGTTCTACGTTTATTGGAACAGGAAGGATTCCATGTCCGCGCCATCGCCGGTTCAAGCTTTGGAGGCATGGTTGCTTGTTTTTATGCGGCCGGTTTTCGACCCACTCAGATCGAAGAAATATTTTCGAGTGTGGACCAAACCCGCATGTATGATCGCAGCAGGGATGAGAGTTCGTCACTGCTCGGCCTGTCCAGAGTCAATAAATGGCTCGAACAAAACTTCAAAGAGCGAACCTTCGATGACCTTTTGATTCCCTGTGCGGTCACTGCGGTGGACTTGCGTACTTCTCGAGAGATAGTCCTACAAAAGGGACGAGTGCGTGATGCGATCCTTTCGACCATAGCGATACCGGGGATCTTTCCGTCCTTCATAGTTGAAGAATTTGAACTGGTTGACGGTGCGTTGCTCAATCCTGTCCCGGTCGCATTGGCGCGTTCACTCGCACCCTCCCTGCCAGTGGTTGCTGTTACATTGGGAACCCCTCTGGGCAAACCGCCTCGTTCGGTCCCGTTCCCCATAATTGACAACCTGCCTCCACCGTTAATTTCCGGGCTCACCAATCTCCGCATCACGAAAGCATTTGATATATTCATGCGCTCGATCGATATCGGCGGTCGGTATATCTCAGAACTTCGTTTCCAAATTGAAAAGCCAGATGTGGTCATTCATCCTGAGGTAGACGAGATCGGTGTACTTGATCGAGTGGATGTACGTGAAATAGCGAAACTCGGGGAGGACGCTGCGCGGGCCAAGCTGCCTGAATTAAAGCATGCAACGGCCTGGACCACACGGCTGCAGCACAGCTTCTTTGGGGATCAGAAATGAAGCGAGATTTGCGCGAGTTTGCCAAGCAGACCAACATTCAGCTTGCCATAGGGGCGTTTGTTCTGCTCTTTGGGGTAGGCATCGGCTTGATATATTTTATTTATGGCCAGGGTGCTGCAGTAGTAGGCATTTTATGTTTATTCGGCAGCCTGATACCCATCGCGCTTATTATGTTATCTCTTTATGGCATAGATTGGTTCATCAAACGTGCCCGTCCAAAGTAATACCCAGCTAATCACGTTTAAGAACTGGACTTTGCGTATCCGGCCTGCAACGGTAAAGGCACCTCGCTTGCTGGTGCTGATCCACGGATTGACGGGCGATGAAAACTCAATGTGGGTCTTTGTACGGAAATTTCCAGAAGATTACTGGATCATTGCCCCGCGCGCGCCGCACCGCGCGGAGCACCCTGACGGTGGCTTTTCATGGTGGCCGCGACAGGCCGGGTCTTCTGGAACGCAAGATGAAGCCCAGGAAAACTCTAACGTTGTAGACATACGTCCTGTCGCTGAGGCTTTGATCTCCATGATAGACGAGTACGCAACAGACAACAAAATACAGGCGAGACAGTTTGACGTCATAGGTTTTAGCCAGGGCGGAGTATTGGCAAATACGATCGCACTCCTACACCCTGAGCGAATTTACCGCACTGGTATATTAGCCAGCTTTATCCCTGCAAACGCTGAGATCCTCATGCGAGGACGACCTTTAAATGGCAAACCATACTTCGTTGCACACGGAAGGTTGGATGAAAAAGTAAAGATCGAATATGCACGCCAGTCCGTTGAAATGCTCGAAAAGGCCGGCGCCGATATAACGTTTTGCGAGGATGAAGTCGGTCACAAAGTGAGCGCTCCGTGTCTTCGGGCTCTGGAAGATTTCTTCACAAATTGAATTCTGTTTTGAAATACATCCTATGTATTTCATGGTGCGTAAACCCCATTAACATTAACGCATCCTAACCCTTCGGTTGACGCTCCAACCTTTTACGTGTATCCTTATTCAAAATATTTCTCCCTAGTGTATGGTGAAAATGAAGAGATCCAAATCTCTATCTCGTCGTGACTTTATCAAACTTGCCGGCCTTGGGCTCGGGGCTCTGGCTTTCGCGCCTCCTCATGTTCAAAGAGTGCCTTCCCTGCCACAATTCCCGGCGGGTGATTATCTTGGAAGAGTGGCGGTAACCCCCAATTTTTATTCTACAGAACTGAGATCACAGCCGAATGAGAACGCTCCAGCCATCCGCAATGTGAACCAGGACGAAGTGGTCGCCTGGCAGCGCGAGGTGGTCGGTTCCAGTGCGCACGGAGGCATAAGCACTCGCTGGGTTCAAACTCCGGATGGTTTTATTTATGCTTCTCATCTTCAACCTGTCCGCAATCTACCAAATAAACCCTTGACCGGCCTGCCTGCTGGCAAGAGTGGTTTCTGGGCCGAAGTGACCGTACCCTATGTTGATTTAATCCTGCCACCCGGGGCTGCTCCTATCTCACCAGGTGTTAAGTACACCCTTCAAACCAACCAGCCGCTGCGTTTGTATTATGGGCAAGTTATATGGATCGATCAGATAGGAGGGGATGCAAAGGGATCCGTCCTTTATCGGGTTGATGAGGCCCCCGGTCATGGTTACGGATATGGTGACATTTTCTACGCTGAAGGAGCTGCTTTTCATCCTTTGACGAATGAAGATATTGCGCCAATTAATCCAAATATTGACCCAAGCACTAAGAAAATCGTGATAGACGCCACATCAGGGCGGCAAACCCTTTCCTGTTTTGAAGGAAAGAGCGAAGTTTATTTTTGTCGAATTTCGAGCGGTTATGGGCAGACCTTCTCAACGCCTCTCGGCGACCAGCCCGTAGCATGGAAAACATATTCGATCCATATGGCTGCCAACACCGGCTCTGACAGCGGATATGACACAATGGCTGTACCCTGGCCAGTATTTTTTAATACGAACGCCGGCGCGGCCATCCACGGCGCATTCTGGCATAATGATTTTGGCGTACGGCGTTCGCATGGCTGCGTCAATGCCTCACCTGGGGACGCTAAGTGGATTTTCCGTTGGACTAATCCCGAGGTCTCCCTGGACCAGAGCGAGATAAGACTCGCGTGGCCAAACGTCGGAGGTGGTTTTAGCACGGATGTGACTGTGGATGAAACCAAGGCTTAGTGAATGGATATTTCACAAGTGACGCTGGGCCTCGCCTTTTTAGCAGGTCTGGCCTCCTTTCTTTCGCCTTGTGTTTTTTCCCTTGTTCCGGCATACGTCGGTTATCTTGGCGGACGCGCTGCCGGGGGTGAGAACCACATATCGAACCGCTGGGTGACGCTAACACATGGGCTGGCATTCGTACTTGGCTTCAGTGTTGTATTTGTTATCTTGGGCGCGGCTGCCTCAGTCGCAGGTGGATTCTTTTACGATATCCGCAATTGGCTGGCAAAGATCGGTGGTATCGTTGTCATCATCTTCGGCTTGCATATGATCGGCGTTTTTCGCATCCCCTTCCTCGAATACGACACGCGGGTCACTACCGCTCCAAATCCAAAATGGGGATATCTTTCATCAGCCCTATTGGGTGTTTTTTTCTCCGCCGGTTGGTCCCCGTGCGTCGGCCCTGTGCTGGGTACAATTTTGACCCTAGCCATCAACGGCGGGTCAGTTGCGCTTGGTGCAAAATTACTGAGTGCTTATTCAGCCGGTTTGGCCGTCCCTTTTCTGGCAGCAGCGGCGGGAATTGGCTGGGTAACCACCATCCTGCGAAAATATAAAAAGGTCATGCATTACATCGAAATTGCGATGGGCGTGGTGCTCGTCATCGTCGGTATTTTACTTTTTGCAGGTGTATTTGAATTGATCGCCCGTTACGGCTATTATGTCAACTTTGGATTATAGGTTATGGCTGAAATATCATTGATCAATGTTACGCTTTACACGCGCCAGGACTGCAAGTTATGCGATGAAACCAGAAAACATCTAAAGAGCTTGCAGGGGAAATTTCCTCACCGGTTGGCCGAAGTAAATATAGATTCTGATCCAACCCTCCAGAAGACATACGCTGACCAGATCCCTGTGGTAGAGATTGGTCCTTATAAACTTAAAGCACCCATAACAAAACAAGCCCTGGAGATGACCCTCGGAGCGGCCAGGGATCGCCGCGGCCAGCTGACCCAAATGGACGGTGAAGCATACCAAGAACGCGTGCGCAAGGGACAAACAATCTCTGGAACCGACGGCATTTATTTCTGGATTTCAAAGCATTATCTCGCATTGCTCAATCTCATTGTATTTCTTTATGTCGGATTACCGTTTCTTGCACCTACACTTTTGAAAATCAACGCGGTAGCCCCGGCGCGTTTGATCTATACGATATACAGCCCATTGTGCCATCAATTTGGTTTCCGTTCTTTCTTCCTGTTCGGCGAGCAGCCTTATTATCCCTTGAAAGAAGCGGGCTTGGTAAATATCAAGACATTCGATCAGATCACCGGCTATAATGATCTTGCCAATCCCTTTAGCATTTCGCGCTTATATGCGCGCCAGTTTACCGGTGATCCAACGGTTGGCTACAAGGTTGCTCTGTGCGAACGGGATGTTGCAATTTACGGTGCCATCGTCATATTTGGCCTGATCTACAGCTTAACCAAACGACGGCTGCCCCAGCTGCATTGGATGGTGTGGATCCTGATCGGTCTGGGTCCGATCGGCCTGGATGGTTTTTCGCAGTTGTTCAGCCAGTTTAACTGGCCGTGGCTGGCTCAGTATTTGCCTTACCGTGAAAGCACGCCTTTCCTGCGGGTGCTCACCGGTTTTCTTTTTGGCTTTTCAACGGCCTGGTTTGCTTATCCTAATATCGAAGAATCAATGCAGGAGACTCGCCAGTTCTTTATAAAGAAATTCGCGGTAGCGAAATCGGTTTCCTCCTGACAACAATCCTTAAGATCGTTTCCAGCGCTTGCAGGGTATAAACCAGTGGTATGGTTTGAATCATTACGGAGTACTTTGTAATTCATGACCTTTTCCTACAGCAAGGGAATTCGCTATTACACATTTGACATTTTCCCGTCCACGGTGAAGCAGGCAGTCTTCACTCGTCAGGGAGGCGTCAGCCCTGCGCCGTGGAATTCCCTCAATGTCGGTGGAACGGTTGGGGACGATGCGAACCGGGTCCGCGAGAACCGGGCTCGTTCTTTTGCCGCATTGGGCAGAACCTTCCATTCGCTTTTCGACGTTTGGCAAGTCCACTCGGCCGACGTTGTTTATGCTGACGCACCGCGGCCTGCGGAGGTGGATCATCATAAGGCTGATATCATCTTCACAGATAAGCCCGAAGTTACGATATATATGCGTTTTGCAGATTGTGTCCCGATTCTGCTGTATGATCCGAAGAAAGGTGTGGTAGGCATTGCGCACGCAGGTTGGATGGGAACTGTGCGCGGAGCATCCACTGCAGCGGTGCGCGCAATGAGTGATCACTATGGCTCCCTGCCGAGAGATATTATGGCTGCCATTGGCCCATCGATCGGGGTGGATCATTATGAGGTAGGGCCCGAGGTTATCTCACAAGTCGATCTAGCCTTTGGATCGGATGCAAAACGATTAATCGAATTACGAGAAAGCAAAACTTATCTCGATCTATGGGCCGCCAATCGCGTCCAGCTGGAAAATTCAGGTGTGGAACAAATTGAAATAGCAGGCCTCTGCACTGCCTGTCATCTCGAAGACTGGTTTTCGCACCGTGCAGAAAAAGGTAAGACCGGCCGCTTCGGCGCCTTGATTGCACTGCAATCTTAACCCTTGATGAGCATTTGTATTTTTTATCGGTTGTCTTGCCCCAAGGCAAATTGTAGTTCGACCGATGGCAATCATTCAGTAGCGGCTTCATTAAAGAGATCCGGCTTCTATTAGACTAGAGCCAGCATTGTTTTTCATGTCGAATCAAAAGTGAATTCATGTCTGACTTAATCCTTTCCATTCGCGATAGATATGAGAAAGTTCTCGATACAATATCCGCCTCAGCCCGTAAGGTCGGGCGCGCACCTGAGTCTGCGCGCCTTGTAGTTGTTACCAAATTGCAGCCGCTTGAAGTCATCCAAGCCGCCATTGAGGCAGGTGCAAGGTTGCTCGGTGAAAATTATGCAGACGAAGCAGCCGATAAAATTGCGCTTCTAGGGCTGCAAACTGGGGTAGAATGGCATATGATCGGCCACGTCCAAAGCCGGAAAGCGTCATTAGTGGCGCAGCATTTTGCTCTCGTACATTCTCTTGATAGCTTGAAGCTGGCCCAGCGCGTTAATCGCTCTGCCGCTGAACTTGGACGTACTTTGCCCGTATTGCTTGAATTCAACGTAAGCGGTGAAAAAAGCAAACACGGCTGGGAAGCTTCGGATGAAGCCAAGTGGTGGGATTTTTTGACTGACGCAAACACGATCGCCACCATGCCAAGTCTTAAAGTCCGCGGCTTGATGACCATGCCGCCCCTTTCCACGGATCCGGAAGCGGCGCGAACCTACTTTCGGAAATTGCGCCGCCTGCGCGATTTCTTATCCGAGCGTGCAGCTCAAGCCGAATGGGTGGAGCTTTCGATGGGGACGAGCGCCGATTATGCCGTAGCGGTCGAAGAAGGCGCCACACTTGTTCGAATCGGGCAGGCCATTCTTGGCCCAAGGCCCAATACGGAGGATTAATGAGTGTTACGATCCTTGTGCAGTTGATCGGTCTGATGGCCAATTTGTTGACCATCCTGATTTTTATCTGGGTCATCCTTTCCTGGATCATGCCGCCTTATAATCCGGTGCGTGAGGCGCTTGATCGGATCGTAGAGCCGATGTTGGCGCCGATCCGTCGCGTGATACCCATAGCAGGTATGATGGATTTTAGTCCGATGATCCTGATGATCCTGATCGAACTTGTTGCGCGGGTTCTTGTCAACGTCCTTCGATCTTTCGGATGAGGTGGACATGCCCAAGAGAAATTTTCACCTGCATGATGGAAAAGTGGGTTCTGCGCTGGCTGTGCGAATCACACCGCGCGCTACACATAACAAGATCGTGGAGATGTTGAGCGACGGCACGATCAAGATCCACATCGCTGCGCCGCCGGTAGACGGAGAGGCGAACGAACAGCTTATACTTTTCCTGGCAGAGATCTTGAACATACCCAAATCACGTATTGAAATTGTGGCGGGCGCGACGGGCCGCGATAAATTAATTTCCGTGCTGGATATGGACGCGGAAACGGTTCATAAACGGATCCTAGCACACATGGATTGAATTCAATCAATCCATTTAGTTATTAGCGTCTCGCTTTATTAAATAAGCGAGTACCATTTGTGTTATTAAACTTGCGGAGGTTTGAAACCTTCGCAAGTTTTGATAGATTATCAAAGCAGATCCTATAGTTTAGAAAAAAACCGATAGCTTAACGGACTAGGGGCTTACGCCGTATAGCCTGCGATAAATTGTGTAAAGTTCATAAATGCTCCTTATATAATTACGTGTTTGCTCGGCACGGACAGACTCAAGAAACAAATCAGGGTCACCCTGCGAGAGCTGCTTCCAATCCAGAGCGCTGCCAAGGCCTCCGTTATAAGCTGAGAGAGTGGCGTACAGGTCTCCGTTCAATGAGCTACGGTTCGAGGCTAGGTAATAAGTGCCAAAGTTAATGCTCACATTCGGACGATAGAGTAGTTCAGGGTCGTAATTAATAGGCCAACCGAGGGCATGGGCTATGTCAGCTCCTGTCCCCGGTACGATCTGCATCAAGCCGCGCGCCCCCGCGGTTGATCTTATAAAACCTTCGAATAAACTCTCCTGCCGTACCACACTGAGCAGGAAGAGCGGGTCAAAGCCGTTTTTCTGCGCGGCGGGAAGGATCAATTCGCTGTAATAAAGGCCATAACGCACGTGGTTGAAATAGGGTGGAGCTAGCATGGATTTAGTCTGATCATCCAGCCCGGCTAAAGTCAACACCTGACGTGCCGCAGAAATCCCGGAAAAATAATCTCCCAGGTCAAGAAGATAGTTGGCGAGTCTATAGGTTGAAACAGCATCGCTGCTGTTAGAATTTCTCAGGTCTTCAAATTCAAGATGGGCGTCTTCATACTCACCTAGATTCCATAATTCTGTACCGCGTATCATGCGCGCATCTGAAGCGAGCGCGCCGAGGCCGGAAAGATCGGTTTCAGCAGGCAGGTTAAAGGTCAGCCGCACCCAAGAGTCGGCTGCTTTGCGTTCAGCAGCCAGATCAAGATTGAGGCTGGTGTTCAAGGGAGGCGCAAAAGGGGCGCGGCCCATCAACAAATCGCTGGCACGTTCGCTATAATAACCACCGGGGTCCGCGTTTTGGGCCTGCTGCCAGGCATTTTGATTATCAGCTGTACTGCCTAGTTTCTCCTGCGTTTTGCCTATCCACAGATAGGCGCGGGCTTGATCCTCCGGCGCCACTGCCATTACAAGGCTGCGTTCGAACAGCGAAAGCGCACCTGTGTAATCTGCCTGGCGGTATTGCATGATACCGGCAAAGAACACGGCAGTGGAGGCCTGGTTATAACTCGGGTATTCATTTGAGACGCGCTCCCATACCTGGGCTGCTTGATCGAAGCGACCATCGCGTTCGAGGATGCGCGCGGCGCTCATCAATGCAACTGGAGCCTGGCTCGAGGTAGGGACAGCTTTCACATAATCGAGTAGAGTTTGCGCGGCATCGGGATACAAATTAAGATCCGACCATTGTATGGTTGATTTTTCATCCCAGGCATCAGCCCACTTCGAGCTGGAAGAGTAATTTTGAATGAAGGATGTAAACTCATCCACCGCCTCTTGATACTTTTTTAAATTTTCAAGAGCGTAGGCCCGATAGTAATGAGCGGTCCCATCATTTACGGGATTAGCGGAAATATAACGGTCAAATGAAGTCAAAGCTACGTCGTATTGACCGGCAAAATAATCTGTCAGACCACGGTCGAGATCACTGACTTTGACATTCGCATTGACCAACTCGATCAGGCCAAGATACGAATAATACGAGAGCGGATAATTCTGCACAGCGTGTTCGAAACGCCCGTATGCTTGATCCTTTTGATTGAGCACAAGATAGGCTTGCCCAGCGAGATAATCCATCTGCGCCCGGGTGTAATCGTTGGTAGTGTTCGTTGCGATATCGTCATACATGGAAAGCGCTGAGGCGTAATCTCCGATTTTGGCGTGCGTTTGCGCGATCTTGATCTGGAGCGCCTGCGCGTCATCGAGGTGCGGAACAGCCTGCGCAGTGGTGTAAGCGGACAAGGCATCAGAATAGTTATTCGCCTGCGATAGCGCGTCGCCGCGCAGCTGTAGGACATAGGAATCCAGAACGCCCGGTCGGTCAGTGAGATAAACCTGATAGGCTGCGGCCGCGTCGCCAAATCGCTGAAGGGCGGAAAAGCTTTGGCCCTTAATAAAATTCGCAGCAGCCAAATAGGGCGAGTTGGGATAATCGGTGTTGAGCTGGTCCAAGGTTGCAACCGCGTCGGTAAAACGCGCATCGTCATATTGAGCGCGCGCCAATCCCCATAATGCTTCAGCCTTTATATTTGGATCCGTCGTGTCTCCAACCGCTGCCCTATATTCAGACATGGCAGTATCCACATCGCCATCGAAGAGGGCTTTATCGCCGCTCCCCACTCGTACTATGGGAACCGGGGTCTCGGTCGGCGTTGGGATTGGAGAAGGAGTGAATGTTGCTGTTGGGCCGGGAGTATTTGTTGCGAATGGTGATTCAGGAGAGCCGAAGGAAAGAAAGCTACAGCTCAAAAGAGCCGCGCCCATTCCAAGTCCGAGAAGGACGCGTAAGAGACGATTCATGACATCTCTTATACTGGTAAAAAAAGGGGGTGTCAAGCAGGCTTTCATCAAGGGAATATGTATAAAATTATGATGCTTGATTTACGCTATAGACTCCAACAAAATTTCAGCCAAAAGAATGGTCTCTTTCTGCTTTTTAGTAGGGCAAAAGCCTACCACTTTTCATAGATCATTTACCTTAATATTATGGACAATAATAAAATGTCGAAGCCAGGCTCAATACCCTTAAATGGATCAAGGGATTTTTAATTCACTGATATTCTAGACAATATCACTGCGACATGATAAACTTTTGCCCGCTGACATCGGCGCACTCGTGAGAGTGCGCCTTTTCCTGCAAATGCTATCTGCTCAAAGTGCCACTCTTGGAAAACCATCTCCAGAATGCCTCGCTCTGGGGAATCAGCCTCTATGGATATTCTTCTAACCGGCTCCGTTGCTTACGATTATCTAATGACATTCCCCGGTCTGTTCAAGGAACAGATCCTACCTGAACGCATCGAATCCATCAGCCTTTCCTTTCTGGTCGATTCGATGTCCAAGCAGCGCGGGGGTATCGCTCCTAATATCGCGTACACCATGGCTTTGTTGGGTGAAAAACCTCGCATCATGGCGACTGTGGGTGAGGATTTTGCAGAGTATCGAGCCTGGCTCGACTCGAAAGGTGTGGACACAAGCCTGATGAAAGTCATCCCCGGAGAATTCACTGCGTCTTTCTTCGCGACCACCGACCGGTCATCCGCTCAAATAGCCTCGTTTTATCCCGGGGCCATGGGTCACTCTGCGACACAATCGCTTAGGGATCGTCTCCAAAAACCAGACCTGGTGGTGGTCTCGCCCAGCGCGCCGGATGCGATGATGAAGTTCCCGTCGGAATGCCGCGAGTTGGGTATTAAATATTTATATGACCCGAGTCAACAGGTGCTGCGCCTCGAGGGCTACGAGTTGGCTCGTGATATGGATGGCGCCTATTTCCTGTTCTGCAACGATTATGAATTTGGATTGATCTCCAAGAAGACGGGCTGGGATTTGGCACAAATTCTCAAACACGTCAAAGTGTTGGTGGTAACACGCGGCAAGGACGGTGCAAATCTCTACACCGACGGAAAAGATTATTTCATTCCAACCGTGCCGGAACGGGAAATCGTTGACCCCACCGGAGTCGGTGATGCCTTCCGCGGCGGCTTCCTGACCGGTTATTCCCGCGGTTGGGATTGGACGCTTTGCGGGGAGGTCGGTTCACTCGCCGCTGTTTATTGTCTCGAATGCCAGGGCCCACAAAGCCATACTTACACGAAGCAGGAATTCGTGGAAAGGTTCAGAAAGCACTTTGATGATAAAGGTAAGCTGGATGTTTTAGTAAATCGGTAGATTAGTGGAATGGTGGATTCAGGAAATCACGATTTTGAGGAAAATCCGATTGTAGATTGGTGATCAGGAGTCGTTAGAAGGAAATTAGCAAGAATCCGATAGAACGATTACTGAAAAACGATAAACGAAGGAGTAACCATGAGCGATAATTACGATATCAAAGATATCAATCAAGCAGAAGGCGGACGCCGCCGCATTGACTGGGCTGAGCGTGAGATGCCGGTGCTGCGCCAGATCCGTGAACGGTTCGCCAAAGAAAAGCCACTTAAAGGAGTGCGCCTATCGGCTTGCCTGCACGTCACTACCGAGACAGCCAACCTGGCTCGTACCCTGCATGATGGCGGCGCCGACCTGGTATTAACGGCTTCCAACCCATTGTCAACACAAGATGATGTAGCTGCCGCCCTGGTCAACATGTACGAAATACCGACCTTTGCCATTAAAGGTGAAGACAACGTGACGTATTACAAACACATCGGCGCGGCGCTCGATCACAAACCGCAGATGACGATGGATGATGGCGCCGACCTGGTCTCCACAATCCATAAGGATCGCCGTGAACTTTTGAAGGAGATCATTGGCGGTACCGAAGAGACCACCACCGGCGTCATCCGTTTGCGCGCGATGGCAGCCGACCACATGCTCAATTTCCCTGTCATTGCTGTCAATGACGCCATGACCAAGCACTTATTCGATAATCGTTACGGCACGGGCCAGTCTACCCTGGATGGCATCATACGCGCTACAAACGTCCTGCTGGCCGGCAAGCGCTTCGTTGTGGCAGGTTACGGCTGGTGCGGACGCGGGTTGGCATCACGCGCACGCGGCATGGGATCGATCGTGATCGTTACCGAGGTGGACCCGCTCAAAGCCCTTGAAGCGACCATGGACGGCTTCGAAGTGATGCCTATGGAGGATGCGGCCCGGATCGGTGATATTTTCTGTACGGTGACCGGGGACATCAACGTAATTGACAAAAGTCACTTCGAAGTCATGAAAGATGGCGCGCTCGTCGCCAATTCAGGCCACTTCAATGTCGAGATCAATATCCCGGCACTGGAAAAGATGAGCCGGGGCGAACCTAATCTTGTCCGCCCGTTCGTAGAACAATACACTACAAAAGATGATCGCAAGATCAACATCCTGGGTGAAGGACGATTGATCAACCTGGCCTCCGCCGAAGGCCATCCTGCCTCCGTGATGGACATGTCGTTTGCCAACCAGGCGCTGGCAGCAGAATATATGATCAAGAATGCAGATAAACTTGAAGCGAAAGTATACTCCGTCCCGGCCGAGATTGACGCCGAGATCGCACGCATTAAACTGGAAGCGATGGGCGTAAAGATCGATTTGTTGACAGACGCGCAGCTGAAGTATTTAAATTCGTGGCAGGAAGGAACTTAAGTCAGACCTTGATTTTCGGTTAGCAATAATCAGGGAGCCTCCCGGAGAAATTGGCGAGGCTCACTAATTTACAACGGATAGAGAGGACAGTCGTTTTGCTTGGTTTCCTCAATCCGTATCCATGAATGCGTTGGCCTCAAGGATGATTGCAACTAGATTTGGTGATAATAAACAGCGCTCCGGAAATAGACGTATTGGCAGGGTGGCTGACGATCCAAATGTCGTAGGTACCATCCGCTGGATTGTCATAATCGGTTGATTTCCGCGGAAGCCGAGGGGTGCAATGCTTATCTTACGCAGTCTTTGAAAGTCTGATACAATTACTTAGTACGCCGGACCCTTCGATATAATCAGAATGCCTCGGCCCCCTGGTCGAGGTTTTTGTTTGTAAAATAGTTAGGGAGACTTTAATAATCTCTCCCCATGAGACAGGGATCAACCCTGCCCACACCAAAGGAATTGAATGCTCATCGAACGAACTGATCTACGCAATATCGCCATCATCGCGCATGTTGATCACGGCAAAACCACGCTTGTCGATTTCCTCCTCCGCCAGGCGCATACCTTCCGCGACAACCAACAGGTGGCGGAACGCGTCATGGACTCGAACGAGCTGGAACGGGAGCGCGGTATCACTATCCTGGCAAAGAATACCGCCATTACTATTATCGACCCGCTGACCAAACAGCCCGTCAAGATCAATATTGTGGATACACCCGGCCACTCCGATTTCGGCGGCGAGGTGGAGCGCGTAATGAATATGGTAGATGGCGTTCTGCTGCTGGTAGACGCTGCCGAAGGCCCCATGCCTCAAACCCGTTTCGTGCTCAAGAAAGCGCTCGAGATGGGACATAAAGCCGTGGTGGTCATCAACAAAGTGGACCGGAAAGACGCCGAACCTGCTCGTGTGCTCAATGAGACTTTTGACCTGTTCATCGAACTCGGCGCGACTGACAAGCAGGCTGATTTCCCTATTATTTATGCGCAGGCGACTGTGGGGCGCGCAGGGCTTTCCCCGGAACTCGGACCTGACCTCCAGCCGTTGTTCGACGTCATCCTGCGGCACATCCCTGCCCCACGCGTCGACCTTGATGCACCTTTGCAAGTCCTGGTTACAACCCTCGGTTATGACGATTATCGAGGTGTGACCGCTGTAGGCCGTGTCTTCGCAGGCAAGATCAAAGCTGGGCAAAAAGTGGCGCGCCTTACGATTGAAGGCAAGAATTTACCGGAGTGGGCGCGCTACCTCTATACCTTCCAGGGCTTGAACAAGGTTGAAGTTGAAGAAGCCAGCGCAGGAGACATCATCTCCCTTGCCGGGCTTGAAGGGATCGCGATCGGCGAAACTTTGGCCGACCCTGCGAACCCTATAGCTCTGCCAACCATCAGGGTGGAAGAGCCGACCGTCCGTATGACTTTCGGCGTAAACACGTCTCTTTTTTCAGGCAAAGAGGGAAAATGGGGCACATCCCGCAAACTGCGTGAACGCCTGTTCGACGAACTACGCACCAATGTTGCCCTGCGCGTGGAAGAAACTGATTCTGCCGATACCTTCCTGGTTTCTGGACGAGGTGAATTACATCTTGGCATATTGATCGAGACGATGCGCCGCGAGGGCTATGAATTTCAAGTTTCCCGGCCGGAAGTCATCTTTCACAAGGCAGAAGATGGATCTTTGCTCGAACCTTATGAAGAAGTCCACATTGAAACCAGCACCGAGACGGTGGGCGCGGTAGTGGAAATGCTGGGGGCGAGGCGGGGGCAGATGCTCGATATGCAGGATACGGGTCAGGGTACCACACGGCTGACCTATATTGCCCCTACGCGGGGCCTGCTTGGGTTCCGTTACCAGTTCCTGACTTCCACGCGCGGCGCAGGCGTCATGCATGCCGTCTTCCACGGTTACGATGAAATGGCCGGCCCGATGTCCACGAGATCAAGCGGTTCGATAGTTGCCATGGAAGCAGGCGATACAACGGCCTACGCGCTCAAGTCCGCCGAAGAACGCGGTACTTTGTTCTACGGTCCCGGTGTGGCGGTTTATGAAGGGATGGTCGTTGGCGAAAACTCACGCCCCGGCGATATTCCGATCAACGTCTGCCGCAAGAAGCATTTGACCAACGTGCGCTCATCTCACGGCGATATGGAAATCCGCCTGACGCCGCCGCGGCAGATGAGCCTTGATGAAGCAGTTGAATATCTAGCTGACGACGAACTGCTGGAGGTCACCCCACTAACGTACCGCATCCGCAAACGCATTCTCAAAACCGACGAACGAGGCAAGCTAACCAAAAAGGCTAAAGAACAGTTGGAAGAATGAGTCCATGGAGTAATGAGCACCTTATAAACTTACCAGGTCTTGCAGCAAAATGCATCTGCAAGACCTGTATTTATTATTCAATCCTAATTACCAGCGCAGGTTTGGAAAATCTTCTTCTAGTTATTAATATTATTGACCGCAAGCGAAAGTAATTGAACGCTGCTGGGATACTCCCGCATCATTATATGCTTCAATGGCATAGGTCATCTGTGTGCCAAGCGTATAATTTACAGTATCCGTATAAGAGGTTGAGTTAGGGGGCAAATCGGCAATCTGATTACCGAGGCGGTAG
>JBGQIO010000062.1:0-17177 GCA_041498515.1 Anaerolineae bacterium | reverse complement strand
GAGTACAATTAGGGAGGATCCGCTTATTGGTGTCTTATTTAAATTTTGGATCCCGCTGAAGGGTGAGGCGCAGCCCATCGTCCAGCTTGATGGAAGGACGATAACCCAGCTTCTCATGAGCAAGTTTCAGATCTGCGGTCAGGCAGGAGACTCCGCCGGAGGTCTGTGAATTGTAAATCACTTCGGGTTTGCCGCCGGTCACATCCAATGCCTTCTTGACCAGCTCGCGCACACTCGTCCCCACCCCCGAGCCAACGTTTACGACCAGACCATTAATATTGGGCGCCGTGGAAGCCGCCACCATGGCGCTGACCACATCGTCCACATACACGTAATCACGCGTTTGATTGCCGTCCCCATGGACCACCAGCGTCCCGCTGCGCGACGCCTGCCGTAAAAAATATGGCACCACAGGCGGATGCGAAGCCGGCAAATGTTGACCGGGGCCGTAGGCATTGAAGATTCGTAAGCTGACAGTCTCTATACCCCACAACCCGCCGATCGTGCGGACGTAAAACTCGGCAGCCAGTTTCGAGACGGCATACGGTGAGCGGGGATTGGGATTGTCCGTCTCTTTTAGAGGGATATCGCCAAGATCGCCATAGACCGCCCCCGAGGAAGCCAGCACTACGCGCCGCACACCCACATCGCGCATGGCTTCCATCATTGCAACCGTACCACCTACGTTGACGGTATTGTAATCGCGCGGATACAAAACTGATTCGGGCACTGAAACGCGCGCAGCCAAATGGTAGACTACATCGACTTCCTGCAGGAGCGTCCACAACTTGGGGCGGTCGCTCACATCGCCGCGCGTGAAATGGATATCGGGCGCCAGCGCCTGCGGGTCGCCCGTGGATAGGTCGTCCAGACCCCGGACTTGATGTCCCTCGCGAGCCAGGTGGTTGGCAAGCGATGAACCGAGAAAGCCCGCCACGCCGGTGATAAGGAAGTTCATAGCGGAGGGATTATACTGCCTGTTCTTTAAAACTATAGAATTGCGGCCTCAAAATTTTGGGTATCTCTTTAGTCTGGGGCTGACACCTATTCCGTAGATAAGGGATTTGAATTGTACGAATAATCGTAACTATTCACACCTTTGTCCCACGCCCCGCCCTACAAAACAGGATCTTCTCGGCAAGAAGAGCACTTGCCATCTTCAACTGCGCGGGATCTTCGACCGCAAAGAGCAGCGGATCTCCGACTTTCAGCGAGGGGCAAAAGTATCCGAGTAGGAAGAACACCTTTGCAGGGAGACCACCTGCACCTTCGGCCTGCGGAAAACGAACATAGGCGGGGCCTAACGTAGATACAAATAATCTATTATTTTACCAAGTGAGAAACAGCAGTTATACCGGTCACTTCCGGCAGGATGCGACGCCATTCGAGAGATTTCAATGGCGCCTCAAGCAGCTGACCATCGGACAGCACTGCCAGCAGGTCATTGCCAATCTGCGTAAAGCGTTCCACCATGCCGCGCCGCCACGGCACCTTGAGTCCGTTGGAGGCTAAAGTCCAGGTTTGGCCTCCATCGCTGGTTGACTCGATCCGGCCGTTCCTGTCCACGCCATCTGCCGGACTGAGGATGATATGCTGTGAGTCCAGCACATCCACCCAGACCGCCCGGCAGTAGCAGTCGTAAATGCACTTCCATGTTTTACCCCCATCCGTCGAGCGATAGAATCCACCACCGGTCGGTGCAAAGACCAGGTCGGGTAGGAAGGGATGGACGAAGATGGAATGAACGTCGGGGTAGATGAACGGCTCCGGGGGGCCTTCGAGGTCCGGGTCTCCATTGCTGCCGTCGGCCAACCGCCATGTCTCGCCACTGTCATCCGAACGCAGCACACCGCCGACTTCGACCGCAGCATAAGCGCGTGAGCGGTTAAACGCAAAGCCGCGCACACAGCCTGCTTCCGGTGAATACGGCAGGGACCACTTATGGAGATCGCGCAGCCGTTCCACTTCGGGGCAGGCGCGCCATGACTCGCCGCCATCGTGAGAGATGAAGATGCCCGCCGGTTCGGTACCGGCAAATTCGAAATCGGAAATATCGGGGTGGAAAGACAGCCAGCGGATATGACGTTCCGAAAGGCCCTGGCTGGCCTCGCGCCAGGTCTGACCTGCATCGTCGGAGTGAAAGACGCCCTCTATCGTCCCCGCCAGAATTACGCCCTCGCGGGCAATGACGCTTGTAATGTGATGATCCGTGAGTCCTCTTGCGAGCTCGCGCCAGTCCTCACCCTCCCGTTCGCAGATCACGAGGCCGTGCTCTGTAGCGAGCAGCAGTTTAATCATAATAATCGGGAATAGAAATCCTTTGGTAATCTATTGTTAGAAAGGTGGAGGAATTATAAACGAAATAAAAACCCGACTCCAATCGAGCCGGGTTGCCGCTAACTATTTACTAAACAACAAATACTATTTTACTTTCTTCGCCTGGGGGCCAAATGATTATGTCCAAAACTTCTTGGCGTCGGCGCAGGACGCGCTGATGGTGGACGACCCCTGCCACGCGCATCGGGGGCGGACCTGGCAGGCGCGGGAGCCGTATAGTCAAAGTCTGGAAGAGTCTTGCGATTGAGAGGCTTGCCCATGATCCGTTCGAGGGTCCTGATGATGTCGTTGTCTTCAGGCGTAACGAGCGTGAAGGCGTCACCAGTACGTTCGGCACGGCCGGTGCGACCAATGCGGTGAATGTACGCATCGGCAGTATCAGGCATATCGAAGTTGATGACGTGCGAGATCTTCTCCACGTCCAGGCCGCGGGCGGCGATATCGGTGGCCACCATGATATGATGCGTGCCGTCCTTGAAACCCTTCAATGCGGACTGGCGCTGGCCCTGCGTGCGATCGCTGTGCAGGCTGGTCACCTTATAACCAGCGCGTTCTATCTGATGCGTGAGCTTCTGGGCGCGGTATCTTGTGCGGGTGAAGATCAACACTGATTCGGTCTCGGTCTGCCTGAGCAGTTTGAGCAGCAAGCCGGACTTCAAATGTGCGGGGACGGGATACAGTGCGTGCGTCACAGTGTAAGCGGGGCGGCTGAGTCCCATGGTGATGCGCTGCGGACTCTTGAGCGTCTGCGCGGCCAACTGCTCGATCTCGGGAGGAAAGGTGGCCGAAAATAACATGGTCTGGCGTTGGGCAGGCACTGCCCTGATAATTCGCTTTACATCGGGCAGGAATCCCATGTCGAACATGCGGTCGGCCTCGTCCAGCACCAGAATTTCGATGTGCTCCATTTTGGCATACCGTTGATTGATGAGATCCAGCAGGCGTCCCGGGCATGCAACCAGGATCTCCACACCGTCATGCAGCGCTTTGATCTGTGGACCTGCCCCTACACCGCCGTAGATGGTTGCACTGCGCAGCCGGGTCCCGACCGCCAGGTCACGCACCACTTCGTGGATCTGCTCGGCCAGCTCGCGCGTCGGTGTGACGATCAGCGTGCGCGGCAGGCCGCGCGGCTCATCGAGCAGTTTATTCAGTATGGGTAGGATGAAGGCCGCGGTCTTACCCGTGCCGGTCTGCGCCGTACCGATGATGTCGCGGCCTTTAAGTGCTGCAGGAATAGCCGCTTCCTGAATGGGCGTCGGCGTTTCATAGCCGGCGCGTTTTATCCCCGCCATCAAGCGGGAATCCAAATTGAACTGATTAAAGTTCACGATAGTTCCTATTCTTCAGAAGTCAAACAATGTCGGGGAATTGAGCAGCGTGAAAATGCACTATTGACAAAGTATACGCTCAAACGAAAACAGCGGTAGACTGCTGATATGGTTGGATTACGGATCGATAAATTAATACGAGATGATTATAGCACGAATATTGACCTGATCTCATCCCGTAAATTGATCTATACCCTTGCCAGAAAATCCATCTGATGTGCGATATAGACCAGCTCCCCAACCTGGATTTGTGCGCGCCGCTTTGCCAGCCAATCCGTGAAGGCAGCTGCATCCAAAGCGGGATGCCCGGAAAGCGACTCTTCGAAAAAATGCAAAATAAAATAGAGGAAATAAGCTTCATCAGCGGGATATTTTCCATCCAGGGCATGCACCACCCAATCTGAAGCGCCGGCTGACAAGATATGCGCGCCTGCCATCCTCAAATGGGCAAACAAGTGTCGCCCCGCGCGGCTGTCACCACCTGTCACTCGTGTGTCCATCGTCTCGTGATATAACCTTTCGATCTGATCATCCAACAGGGCATCGATGGTGGGTTCGAAGGAGGTCACGCCGTCAAAATTGACGGTCAGCCAGGCCAGGTCCTTCGTCAACGATAACAACTTCGGAAGGCTTTCCGGCATCCGGAGCAGGTCCAGAAAGGCATGCGCGATCAACAAGTCGGCCGGTGACTTGTTTTTTGAAATGAAATCGAAAACATCTGCGCACTCAAGATGGATGCCTACTTCCCGCGCGCCATCGAACACCCGCAGTTGATCCGCCGCAACTCTTTCCGTTTTAAAACCCGCTCCGGCGGCCCACTTTGGGATCCACTCCAAAGCATAGCGGATGATCTCTTCCATTGAATCCACGTGGATGTAATCGGCCTTCGTGATCACGTTCCACGAAAGCAGGCGGGCGACCATATTGCCCATCCCTGCTCCGATTTCTATGATATGGATTGGCTTCTGTGGCAAATTGGCTTTCAAGGCCTCCAGGACACCCCGATTCAAAGCGCGGTCGTCGACCGTTTGTTTGGAGAGCAGATAGCGGGGAAAGGAATAATTCATACTCTGCCACGGACTTTTCTGACGATCACAATAAATGCGAGATCAGGATCTGTAGGCCGATTCCAATTAATACAAACCCCCCAATGATCTCGACGGGTTTGCCAAACCGCATCCCGAAGCGATTCCCCAGTCGCAAGCCGAGGAGGGATAGCAGGCCGGTCACCACCCCGATGATGATGGCAGGATACCAGACGATAATACCGAGCGATCCGAGGCTCAATCCCACAGCTAATCCACGCTGACAGCAATGGAGAGCAGGACCAGCGTCCAGCCGCGCGAGGGGTCATTGGACCGACTTTCTTCTCCCCTCATCGCCGAATGGATCATCCGCACACCTACAAAACCCAACAGACCGAAGGCAACCCAATGGTCAACGTTTCGAGAAAACGGCTCGATGGTCGCGCCCACCAACCATCCCAGGACCGGCGTGATGAATTGAAACAGTCCAAAATGAAAGGAAAGCCGAAAGGCCGGGCACGGCCCCTGGGTGAGACGTAACGAACCGGCGGCCAGGCAGACCGCGAAGGCGTCCATGGCCATGCCGATGGCGAGTAGAAGGATTTCGAAAAAAGACTTGGGAGGGTCGAGTTATTTACTCCTCCAGGCCCTGAATTCCCTCAAGATCGATCCGCCAATAAATTCGCGTACGATTGAATTCTCAGGGATGAGGCTGGCCTCGATCGGCAGGAACCATTCCAGAAAGGTTAACAGCCGTTTCGCTTCGATAAATTCAGGAATGCCGTGAGGTACCTGTCGCAGCAAGGGCTCGGCCAGCGGCAGGAGCGCAGACAATTCATACACCAGTGCCGAGTTGAACATGCCGTCGGCGTTCTCTTGATAGGGAAAGATATATTTCTTCTCGCCGCGCCGTACCGACTCCCACCGGGAGATCGTATCTTTTGCGGAATAACCGCGCTCGCGCGCGTCACGTACGATCCGCCGCAAGAGGCGGGTATCGGTGGTTGAGACCCGATTAAGCCGGTCGAGATTGAGCTGCGTCAGGGCGGAAACGTAGATCTTGAACCCGCGCCCGCCGAGCGAGCGGGGCAGGAGTTGGGGGTCCAATCCATGGATCCCTTCCATTATTATGGGCTGCCCGCGCCGCAACTGGACCATTCCACCCGGCTCGGGCTTGCCGATCTCGAAATTATACCGGGGCAGTTGAACCTGCCGGCCTGCCAGTAATTGTTCGAGGTGCTCCGCCAGCAGGCGTAAGTTAAGCGCTTCGAGAGCTTCGAAATCCGGCTTACCATTTTCTCCCAGCGGCGTCTCATCGCGCGCCAGGAAATAATTATCAAGTTCCAATGGATAGGGTGAAATGCCCAGGGCCAGCAATTGAATGGTCAGGCGGCGCGAGAAGGTGGTCTTACCGGAAGAAGTAGGGCCCGCGATCAACACGATCTGCGGTTTCCTTACTGCGATCTTCCGGGCGATCTCGGCAACGTTTTGCTCATGCAGGGCCTCCGAGACCAGGACGACCTCGTGCACGCGGCCGCCGCGGATCGCATCGTTCAAGGCGCCGACATTATCGATCCCCAGATGTACCAGCCAATCGCCGTACTGCCGGAAGGCCGCCAGAAGCTGCGGATAGGGTGTGATGGGTTCCAACTGGGTCGGCGAATGGCGGCGGGGAAAGCGCAGAGTAAAACCGCCATTGGCGGCGTACAGATCGAAATATTTCAGATAGCCGGTGGAGGGCACCATGTAGCCGTGGTGATAGTCCATCCGTTCGCCGAGGCGATATAACGTCAGATAATCCTTGCGGCGATAGCTGAGCAAATGGACTTTATCTTCGTAACCGATCGAGTGGAAATAATCAATGGCTTCCTGAAGCGGCACTTCTTTTTTCTCGAAGGGCAGGTCAGCCCGGATCAGGTTAAGCATATGTGATTTGAGCTCAGCCAATTCGTCATCCGTTAAGGGCGCGCGTCCGCCGATCTGGCAATAATAGCCGCCAAAGGAGATCGAATGGTCAATTCGCAATTTGGCCCTGGGGAAGAGATCGGCAAAAGCCATCTCGAGGAGAAAGTTCAATGAGCGGCGATAGATGAGTGCGCCATCCGAATCAGACATGCTGATGGGACGCACGTTCGCATCCATCTCGATAGGATAGGTAAGTTCGCGGAGCTCCGTGTCCACATCCGCCGCGACGATCGGGACGGAAAATTCCAGGGTCTTGAGGAAGTCGCCCACCGGCGCTCCGCGCGGTCCCGATAAAACACGCCCGTCTGTGAGATGAATCTCCACTTCCGGGCGCGGGGAAACAAGATGGAATTCAGATTTGGTTTCCATAAACTTTTATATGGGAAGCGTATTGTATCACCGTTAAAGGACTCAGCCTGAGTTAAGCCGAGGCTGATGGTTTCGAAGACTCAAATGTTATTAGCGGATCATCCAAGAACAACGCGTTCTTTAGAGTATTATTTCTATTTTTTGCTTTCTGCTTCGTGGATTTTTGCCAGGAGCTTTCCCGGCTGTTGTGCGTATTCGTCCAGCGGGATCTCCTTCTTGAACAACGCCGTCACCGTTTCAGACAGAACCTTATTGACAGGCGTCGGCACTCCATACTTCTCCCCCGCCCTGACGACCGCCCCATGTAAAAATTCCACTTCTGATTTGCCTCGACCCGAATATAAGTCAATGTGGAAGGAAGGCATCTTGCCGCCGCGTGCGCTGCCCGCCTGGCCCGCCAGCAGGGGTCTGGAAAGCCAGATAGGCAGTCGCGTCACCAAAGACAAAGCACGGACGGGAGCGTCTGGTAGATCCACAACCGGAATTCCCTGCGCCTTCATCACAGCCATACACTCGTGTACCACGGCCATTTCCAGCCGGAAGAGTTCCGGGATCGCAAAGACTTCCGCGGCGGTCATATCCAGGATGGCGGATATCGGATTGGCGGTCAGGTTGGTCATCATCTTCGACCACTTCATGGCAACTGGGTTGGAGTAGGCGCGCGCAATGAGAAAGGCGGAATTGGCGGCAGTTATCAATTTACCCGAGAGCGGATGCGAGGAGGCGATGCCGATGCCTCGCAATCTTTCCAAAACAATGTCACCCGGGCCGCGGCGCCCGATCGAATGGGTCACCGTTCCTGGAATGACTTTGTCAGCGCCGAGCAAGCCCGCCAGCGCGGGCTCGTTGTCCACGCCGTTTGAAAAGCACAGAAATGGCGGAAGCCTTTCCTTAAAAGGTTTCATCCCATCGATCGCGTCCGCGGTATCGAAGGATTTCAGCGCAAAAAGCGCCACATCAAACGGGCCGTATCGGAGGGACTCTTCCAATGTTGAAACAATGACAAAGGAGGCCGGGTTGAGAACGTAGGCCTCTTTTGTATTTCGCCGTTTATCGAGCGTAAGGTCAAGCCGCAGGCCGCGTTTGCGTATCTCTTCTGCAACCTCCGGCCTTTCCACGAACACAAGTTGTTCGCCGGCCAGCGCCAGCGAACCGCCGATATACGTCCCGATCGCACCCGCGCCGAAAACCAGGATTTTCAAGTTCGCCATATGCATTCCTTAGGGAGGGGATTCAAGCCGCATCATCCGCCATTGATGGCGGAGGGGCCTGTAGTTAAACTCAGCAAAACCGGTATTATTAAAACGAAATCGTGGTCCGTTATAGTTGGCCTGCACGGGAATACCGAGGATCACGTACATCACTTTATTCAACAGCCCGCCGTGTGTGACAATGAGATATTTACCCGGCGGACGTTTGATCAATCCATGCACTGCCTTTCCTGCCCGCAGAAATAATTCCCAGTCTCCCTCTCCGTTCTCGCCAAATGCATCGTAAGGTGTCGTGAACTCAGGTTCGGGATATAACTTAAGAGCCTCTGCGCGCGTCAGGCCCGATACTTCGCCGGCATTGCGTTCCAGCCAAAGGTGATCCGCTTCCAGCGGGACATCCAATTTACCGGCGATCAGCTCAGCGGTCTCTTTGGCCCGGCTGAGAGGGCTGGTCAACACGAGATCGAATTTCATCCTTTCCCTGCGCCAGCGGTCTGCCAAAGCCAGCGCTTGACGTCGTCCCTTTTCGGTAAGCGGAAAATCGGACTGGCCTTGAAATCGCTCCTCGGCATTCCCAACTGATTCACCGTGGCGTAAAAAGACGAAATCGTAGGATTTCGTCTCAACCATCTTTTTTCCCATTTTTTTTCAGGTAAACCGGCCGTCGCTTTACTTCCTGAAAAATATAGCCTACGTAGACGGCGACGAACCCGAGCGAAACCATCAACAAACCGCCCACGATCAAGATCACGAACATCAGCGAGCTCCAGCCCGGCGCGAGGCTGCTGGTACGGCCCGTCACCCAAAAGGAGAGCACATAGATCATCTCCAACAAAGCCAGACACAACAATAACCCGCCCATACTCAAGCCGATATATAACGGAACCAGCGAAAACGAAAAAATGGCATCCAGAGCCAGCCGGAACATCTTGGCAGGTGAATATTTGGATTTTCCCGCGATGCGTTTCTGCTCGTGGTACGGCAGGATCACACTCGAATAACCCATCCAGGAAATCATACCTCGCAGGAAACGATGATATTCGGGCATTGACTTTAGCCCCTCCACTGCCTGTCTGGAGAGGGCGCGAAAGTCCGCCCCACCCGGGAGCACCCGGGTCCCGCTCATCAGATTCAACAGCCGGTAAAAGCCTGTGGAGGTCCACCGTTTGAGCGACCCGTTCGACGCGTCATCCATGCGCTGGGTTTGGATGATGTCATAGCCTTGTTCGACCAGATCGAGCATCTGCGGGATCAGCCCGGGGGGATGCTGGCCATCGCCATCCATCGTTATAACCACGTCTCCGCTCGAAGCCGACAGCCCGGCGGTTAACGCGGCCTGGTGGCCAAAATTGCGGCTCAATTCAATGACCCGCACATGACGATCTTTCCCGACCAGTCTGGACAGTATGTCCCGAGTGCCGTCGGTCGAGCCGTCGTTAATATAATAAATCGTGAAAGTTTGCGGGAGTTTATCGAGGATGGTACGGAGGTCGGCGTAGGTCTGTTCAACGACAGCGCCTTCGTTGAAGACCGGGATGACGATATCGACCGATAGGCGGGATTTGCGGGGCACACAGACCTCTCTGGGGCGTGATTGTACCATGTGAGCAGAAGGGTCCAATCCACATGGTTCCTTAGTCAGATTCGCAAAAGAATTGGTATTTGTGTTCGGCGGGAGTTCCTGGTAGCTGCGGGGAAATTCTTTTCAGGATAAACCAAGCCTACCTATACCCGACACGCCCCTCGCCTTAAAACTTAAATTCCAAAATTGCTTCTATAACTTGTTCCTGCTCTGCGCCTGTCAATACATTATGAAATGGCAGGCGGATCAATTGGTCGCTCACCCGCTCGGTAACCGGGCAATCGCCTTCACCGCCGCCAAAACTGCGACCCATGTCAGAAAGGTGGAGCGGTAAATAATGGAACACGCTGTAGATGCCGCACTCCCGTAAATACAAGATCAATTTCTGTCGTAGATCGAGGTCCGGCATGAGCAAATAGAACATGTGATAAGACTGCTCGCAATGGTCGGGTACGACCGGCAATTGAACCTCACGTCGATTTGCCCAGTCTCTCAGCCCGGTTTCGTAAGTCTGCCATACATTCCTCCGGTGACTCTGTATCTTGTCCCGCTGCTCCAATTGACCGTAAAGATAGGCAGCCAGGATATCGGACGGAAGAAAAGAGGAGCCGATGTCGACCCAGGTATATTTGTCTATCTGCCCCCGAAAGAAACGCGAACGGTTCGTCCCTTTTTCCCGCACGATCTCTGCGCGCTCGACTAGTTCCCGATCGTTAATCAACAGCGCGCCGCCTTCACCGCTGCTGAAATTCTTTGTCTCATGGAATGACTGTGCTGACAACGCGCCGAACGTGCCGAGATATTTGCCCTTATATTTGCCGAAGAGACCGTGTGCGTTATCTTCGACGACCGCCAGGCGGTGGCGAACTGCAACGTCCATGATGACGTCCATTTCACAGCCCACCCCTGCATAATGCACCGGGACAACGGCCTTGGTGCGCGGCGTGACCGCCGCTTCGAGTTTGGATTCATCAAGATTAAGGGTGTCCGGCCGGATATCGATGAAGACCGGTTTCGCACCTCGAAGCACAAATGCATTGATCGTTGAAACAAAGGTGAAATCTGGAATGAGGACTTCATCGCCCGGCTGGATGTTCAGGAGGATGGCGCTCATGTCCAATGCATGGGTGCAGGAAGTGGTCAATAAAACTTTGGGGACACCCAGTTCCCGCTCCAGGAACGCGTGGCATCTCTTCGTGAAGGGTCCGTCGCCGGAGATATGTCCGCTCTGGATGGCCTGGGAAATATATTCGAGTTCCTTCCCAACCGGGATGGGGTTATTGAAATCAACGGGCGGCATATGGATTAAAGACTCCTCAACACGATCTGTGCCGTTCTTTCTGCCATTGGAAGCGTGTAATGAGTAGCGTTGAAAAGGTTAATAACTTCTCCGGCGAGCTGCTGTGCCGCCGGACAGTTCCCCTCGCCCATGATGCCTACCAGGGAGGCGTAATGCGAACTTGCCAGCAATTGTGCATCGAATATGGCGGCGAGGGTTTTCTTTTTATCAGGCACGCGCAAGTTGAAACGCCAGAGTTGGTAGGGTTCACTCAGGCACAAGCTGGATGGGATGAGCGAATTGTACACCGCGTTAATGGCTTGTCGATGCGCGAGGGATCTCTCTTTTGCTGCGCGCACTCGCTCCGCGTATTCGGGCCATGCCGGCAACTCCAAATCTGTCTGCAGCCAGTTGCTGTCGCTATAGGTATACCATTCACGCGCCTCGATGCTCCGTTTCCAAGAGTTTTCCATCATTTCCAAATCCCGCCGGTCAAAAGGCAGGCTGTCGGATCGGTAAGTCAGATCATCGTTTAGAAATGCAAAGCCGCCAAGATCCAAGTCAACGATCTTGGCATAACCGGTACTATAAAGGATTACATCCGCCGCGCTGGAAAGATCGGGCTCAAGGTCCGGGATGCAAAGACAGCGGTCATCGATCAACAATAGCCCGGGAAAATCTTTTTTGACCTTTCTGAAGAAAACCTGGGGTGTGGACGGCTCGCCGTAGGTGTGTGCGTACAACAATCCGCCAAACCCGCCCGTCCTGATCCGTCCTTCGGCCAGATCCAGGTCCATATGCAGGGTATGAGCCGATATATCCACGAATTCAAAAGGCATCCCGGCTTTGAAGAAGGTTATCGGGACGATCGGGCAAATATTGGCGGGCAAAAGAAAGGCACGCCGGTCTTTTCGACCGAGCAGCACATTATAAAGAATGGCCGAGGCGCGCGGTGCAAGGATGGTCTGCATCGCTTTTTAGTGCCTCTCGACATTCTTAAAAATATATTTTGAAGCCTCCTCACCGGTCATAAATATCAAGTCGATCACACTGACCTGCGCATCAAAGGGTGGGTATAGCTGCGCGTATTCGGGATAAATATAAGTCTTGTATTCCAACCGAATACCCGCCTGGTCGAACATCTGCGGGACCAGATAGGCCCGGGCAGCGGATCCCGAGAGATAGGTGGTTGCCTTGACTTGTTCCAGGATGCCAAGCAATCTTTCGGTTTTCGTCCCTTGAGGGTGATATTGTTTTGAAAGCGTGATGGGGGTCGAAATGCCCAGGTGCCGGCAAACCCAATTGATAAGCCGCAGGTTCAATTCCGAAATGGACGACGCAGATACGGATAACAGGCCGTTCAATTCCGAATAATAAGGTTCGAAGTGAGGCGCGCGACGATATGATTCGCGGATCCGATTGAGCATCTTTTGCACCCAGGGGGACTCGTAATCAATTTTAGTCTCCTCGATCAACTGGCTGGTATGATCGTAATGGACAGGCACGCTGATCCATTCGGCGCCGCGCGGTGTTTTGATCCTGTTTCGATTACGCCAGTCACCTTTAGTGTATTGCAAGTCATCGTGCAGGATGAAGAGTTCCACCTCATGAATGAAATCAAAATAGCCCCGCCATGGCAGAAAGTTGGATTGGATGATGCCGACTTTCATCCGGTTTCGTCCGTCGTGTGACTGACCGTATATGTCGTTCTTCCACCCGTGCGCTCATACATACGCGCCAGATATTCGCCGATGATCCCCAGAGCGAACAGCTGAACGCCGCTGAAGATGGTGATCGCCGATGCCAGGAAAGAAAAACCGGGGATCGAACCGACCGTAAAATATTCTCCGACAACATAGACGAGTACAAAGAAGCCGAAGATCATAAATACAAATCCCAGAATACTGGCAAGCCGCAAAGGGATGGTTGTGTAATTGGTCAGGATCAGCAGAGAGACTTTGACCAGCTTTTTCATGTTGTAGTTCGATTTGCCAGCCAGGCGCGTGGCTTCATCGATCTGCACAGCAGCGAAGCGGGTGGTTGCCCATGAGAGCAGCACATCAATTTGCACATCCGGGCCGTTGGGCTCGGCAAAGGCCGGCCTCAAGCTCGCTCGAAACGCCTTATAAGAACTCATATCGCGGATGGCAGGCAATCCGATCAGAGACGAAACCGCCCCTTTTACAACAGCCGAGAAAAGGCTTCTCCACCAGGACTGCTGGCGAACGCGGGGAACGCCATAGACAACGTCAAAGCCCTCGTCCAGTTTGCTTATCAATTTTGGCAATTCCTCGGGACAGTGCTGTAAATCATCATCCATCGTGACGATCACATCGTAGCGCGCCATCCGGATGCCGCACAGCGTCGCATTCTCCTGGCCATAATTTCGCATCAAGGCAATGCCGCGCACCCATTCGTGCTGCCTGGCAAGGTTTCCAATGATGGCCCAGCTGTTATCCGGACTGCCGTCGTTGACCAGCAGCACTTCATAGCTCTCCGCCACTTGCGGCAGGACTTTACCGAGTCGTTCGATCAGCGGCTCGAGGGTATCTTCACCGCGATATACGGGGACAACAACTGAACAATTCATACGAGCCGTTATTATACCCGCCCGCTTTGCAACCTGACCCCATGCCGATCTTCCAGGATCTCAAACATGCGCCTTACTTCGGCTTTCTTATACTCCTCCTCCCATTTGAGCGGCTCCCCAAGAGCATCGGCAATTTCCTCCACCGTTTCAAGCGTTAGTCCGCCCAGCATGGCCAGCATCGAACGGCGCAGGAGCAGGTCATCCAAATGAATGATCTTTTCATATTGAGCCAGGAAACATATTTCGCGGCGGCTGTAGGAAGGCAAAGACTTAAGGGGAACATCCAGCTCGCGCCCAATAAAATCGGCAACCTGCTCGACCCGCGTGCCGTACCGTTCGAATAAAGCCGCCGCGCGCTCTGCCGATAAACCTGTCCGGGACGTCAAACCATCGATGAAACGTTTTATATCTTCAGGCTCGACCGGATAGCCGCGTCCACCGCCGATCGGCAAGGCCTTCGTGTCCTTATGACGTGAAAGGCCGAGAAATTCGAGGGCTTTATCGGTCACCTGTTCCGAGAAGGCCCGGAACGACGTCCACTTGCCGCCCACCAGGGAATAGACGGGAAAAGCCAGGCCGGTCCAATCACCGCTGACCACTTCGATCTCATGGTCACGGGTGATCTGTCCGGTTGTCTTTGCCTTGCTGGCCGCTAGCGGACGGACCCCGCTGAACTGAAAGACGATCTGCTCCCGCGACACTTTAATGGTCGGGAAGACGCGTGCGATCATCTCAAGAAAATAAACCACTTCATCTTCGGTGCAGCGCGCTTCATCCGGGTTTTCAATGGGGATATCGGAAGTACCGATGAGAACCCGATCGTATAACGGGTAGATAAGTACGATCCGGCCGTCTTTATTCTCAAAGAAGAACTCGTGGTCTCCGATTTCCGCCCGCAGTTCGGGATGGTCGAGGACCAGGTGTGAGCCTTTCGTACCCCCGATAAAACGCGTGGTAAGACCCAGACTCCGGTTGGCAAAGTCGATCCACGCGCCGGCCGCGTTGATCAGCAGGCGAGGCTTAATTTCGTAAACGTCGTCGGTGATCTCGTCCCGCAGAAGAAGCTTATTGCCGCTTCCACTCACCAGGCTCATATAGTTGAGCGCGTGCGCCCTGGGATTATCAGCTTCCGCATCCAAAATAAGTTCCAGGCCAAGACGCTCCGGGTTGAGGATCGCCCCATCGTAGTAGGTGGCGGTATGGACGATATTTGAATTCAGCTTCTTCCAGCGGGCTAGCGAGGCGGCCCGGTCGAGGAACTGATGCCGCGGTATGCTGCGCTGCCTGCCGGTAAATGCATCATAGAACATCAAGCCGATTTTGATGACGAAGGAGCCGCGTTCAGAAGGCTTGTCGAGCAGGCGCAGGAATTTAAGCGGCGCATTGAGGAAGCCGGAGAACAATTTGAAAATGGGTATGGTGGTAGGCAGGGGTTTGACGATATGCGGCGCATTCTGCAGCAGGCGGTTGCGCTCCTGCACCGCTTCACGCACCAGGCGAAATTCGCCATTCTCCAGGTAGCGGACTCCTCCGTGCGCCATGTGCGAGGAAGCCGCGCTGGCGCCTGAACAAAAATCCATACGGTCGATCAATAATACGTCCACGCCATTGAGAGCCAGGTCGCGGAATGTGCCGATGCCATTGATACCCGCCCCCACGATGAGCACGGAGACTTCAGGTTTGCTTTTCAGGTAACTGAGGATTTCATTGCGATTCATATTTTTCGATATCCAGTGAATGAGATTTGTGTTCCAATGATTTTTATGGGATTAATCCGCAAGGTTGACAGATCATCCGGATAAAAATCGGTGAACTTTGAGTAATGGTTCGAAGATCGTCCCTGTGCAAATGGACGACCGCTCTTTTCCGTTACTCCGCCCAGTCAAATGTCCGGGTTACCGCCTTCTTCCATTGTGAATATAACTTCGCGCGTACAACGGCGTCAAGGCCGGGCGTCCACTCTTTATCCTTGCCCCAATTGGAGCGCAGCTCGTCCGTGTCTTTCCAAAAACCCACGGCCAGGCCGGCGACATAAGCCGCGCCGAGTGCCGTTGTTTCGGGGACCTTCGGGCGGATCACCGGAACGTTCAATATATCGGCCTGGAACTGCATGAGCAATTCATTGAACACCATCCCGCCATCCACTTTGAGCGAAGTTAATTTTACGCCGCTGTCTTTCTCCATGGCCTCCAGTACTTCGCGGGTCTGATAAGCCGTCGCCTCCAGAGCCGCTCGCGCAAGGTGTCCCTTGTTGATATAGCGCGTCATTCCGACGATCGCGCCGCGCGCTTCCGATTTCCAGTACGGCGCGAACAACCCGGAAAAAGCCGGGACGAAATAAATGCCGCCGTTATCGTCCACCGAACGCGCCAGCGCCTCCACCTCCGACGATCTTTCGATCAATCCCAGGTTGTCGCGCAGCCACTGGACAAGCGCGCCCGTGATGGCGATCGAGCCTTCGAGGGCATAAACAGCCTTTTGATCGCCAATTTTGTAACCCAAGGTCGTCAACAGTCCGGATCTTGAAGCCACAGGTTGTTCCCCTGTGTTGAGCAGCATAAAGCAGCCGGTACCGTAAGTATTCTTAGCCTCTCCGGTCATATAACACGTTTGACCGAACAACGCAGCCTGCTGATCGCCGAGATCGCCGCACACCGGAATACCATGTATCTCTGAAACGCTGCCCTTTTCTACAACCCCATACATTTCGGAGGAAGAACAAATCTCCGGCAGCATGTTTTTGGGTATGTCCAGCAATTTCAAGATCTCATCATCCCAGGCAAGTGTGTTGAGATTCATCAACTGGGTGCGCGAGGCATTGGTCACATCGGTAATATGTTTACCGGCTGTCAGGTTCCAGATGATCCATGTATCGATGTTCCCAAAAAGCAATTCCCCTTTTTCCGCTTTTACACGGACACCTGGTAGATTGTCAAGCATCCATTTGAGCTTGGGGCCTGAGAAATAGGTCGCTAAGGGCAGGCCGGTCTTCGCCCTAAAGCGGTCTTGTCCGCCCTGTTTACCCAGATCCTTGCAGATGCCATCGGTGCGGGTATCCTGCCAGACGATCGCGTTATGAACAGGGGTCCCCGTTTGCTTATCCCAGAGGACGGCGGTCTCGCGTTGATTTGTTACACCGATGGCGGCAATATCTTTTGAGTCGATCCTGCTCTTCTCCAAAGCGCCGGCGACCACATCCCGGGTACGGCTCCAGATCTCGAGCGGATCGTGTTCCACCCAACCCGGCTTCGGATATATTTGCTGATGCTCTCTCTGATCGAAAGCGACTACTCTTCCCTCATGATCGAAGATCATGAATCGCGTGCTGGTTGTCCCTTGGTCGATAGCTGCAATGTATTTTGCCATACGTTTCTTCTTTTGTAACGAACTGTCTTTCTCCCTTAGTCGCGACCTCGGATGACTCTATTTTATAACAAAAATGGACTGGCGCCATGCCAGTCCGGTAAAAAGTAAAGTTATCTGCTGAT
>JBGQIO010000061.1:0-17349 GCA_041498515.1 Anaerolineae bacterium | reverse complement strand
ATCGGGCAGCGTGGATGGAATCTGCAGCCTTTGGGGATATCCAAAGGGCTAGGGATGTCTCCTTCCAGCGCCGCTTTACGCTGCCGGCGTACCGGAACGGGATGTGGCAACGCAGAAAGCAGGGCTTCCGTATACGGATGCTGCGTTTTTTCGAAGACCTCTTCGGTCGTGCCCATCTCCACAATCTTGCCCAGATACATGACCGCCACTCTCGTAGACACATGTTTGACCACCGAAAGCTCGTGGGCGATGAAGATCAAGGTCAAACCAAGCTCGCTTCTCAAATCGGCCAACAAATTCAAGACTTGCGCCTGGATGGAGACATCCAGCGCCGAGACCGGTTCATCCGCGACCAATAGGGTGGGCTGCATGACCAGTGCCCGAGCGAGGGCGATCCTTTGCCGCTGGCCGCCGCTGAAAGATTTTGGAAATTTATCAACCGCATCCGGCGTCAATCCGACCATTTTCATGGTTCTCTGCAAGTACGTTTCCTCTTCTGCACGAGCGCAGACTTTGTGAAACCTCAATACTTCAGTGAGCGTCTGTCGGACGGTCATGCGCGGGTTCAGGGACGAATACGGATCCTGGAAAACGATCTGCATTTTGCGACGGACATCACGCATCGTGGAGGCCGAGGCTTTGGTGATATCGAGCCCGTTGAAAATGATCACTCCCTCCGAAGGCTCATACAGGCGAAGAATGCAACGTGCCAGCGTAGATTTTCCACAACCGCTCTCGCCCACCAAACCCAGAGTCTCATGCCTCTCCACGGTAAGTGAAACCCCATCCACAGCGACCAAGACTTGACCTGGCTTACCGAGAAGGGCATCAAAAAATGGCCTTGGGACGTCAAAATGTTTTTTCAGTCCCTCGACGTCGAGGATTGTATCGCTCATGCGCTTACCTTCTCGGGAAAGAGGCAGGCAGTGTAATGCCCGCGTTCGATCTCGCGTAATTCTATGGGAGTATTGGCACAAACTTCAGGATCGGCCACCGGACAGCGGTCCACGAATGGGCAACCTTTAGGAAGGCGCAATAGGTTTGGCGGCTGACCCTGGATCGGGATAAGCCTATGATCTCCGCCTTCCATGCGCGGGATCGATTTAAGCAACCCGACGGTATAAGGGTGCCTGGGTTGATTAAAGATCGCCTCGGTCACAGCGTATTCCATCACCTGTCCTGCGTACATGACCGCCACACGATCGCTTGTTTCCGCCACAATCCCTAGGTCGTGTGAAACCAATATGATCGACATACCGACCTGGACTTGAAGATCCAGCATCAAGGCAAGGATCTGATCTTGGATCGTCACGTCCAGTGCGGTGGTTGGTTCATCAGCCAGCAATAGTTTAGGTTTGGACGATATGGCCATGGCAATCATCGCGCGTTGGCGCATACCACCCGAGAGCTGGTGAGGATAGTTATCTACACGTTTTTCAGGACTAGGGATGCCCACTTGATGAAGCAAGTCGATGCTGATCTCCCGCGCTTGCGAAGCTGAGATATGCTGAACCAATCTCAAGGATTCCGTAATCTGGGTGCCAATGCGATATACAGGATTGAGACAAGTCATCGGATCCTGGAAGATCATAGTGATGTCTTTGCCCCGAATCGACCGCATATCTTCTTCCGGCAATTTCAGCAAATCTTTTCCTTCAAAAAGTATCTCACCGTTAACGATTTTGGCCGGAGGCGTGGGCAGCAGCCTAAGGATCGAACGGCAAAGCACGGACTTTCCGCTGCCCGATTCGCCTACGATCCCCAGAGTCTTTCCGCGCTCGACGCCCAGGCTAACATTTTTATTGGCCGGGACGATCCCTTTTGCGGTGTGAAATTCCGTCGTAAGACCGATCACCTCAAGCAAGGGGATGGGAGCTGTCGATATCCGGTTAACTTGGGCTGAGGTAGTATTCATCACAGATAAACGGCCTTCTCTTATACCAATTGGATATTGCGCTGACCAAGCATCCTTGCGAGACCGTCCCCGATAAAACTGAAGCCCAATCCCGTAATAATGATGGCGATACCGGGCAGGGTCGATATCCACCAAGCCTGCAACAGAAAGTCACGTCCTTCCGTAATGATGGCGCCCCATTCAGGTGTGGGCGGCTGGACACCCAAGCCAAGGAAGCTGATAGAAGAGGCGAGCAGGATGTTCAATACCAGGTCGGACATAGAGAAGATGATCGAGGAAGTCAGGATATTTGGCACAGCATGACGGAAAATAATCCGGAAGTGACCATATCCCAGAGCTTTTGCCGCCTGGATATATTCCTGTTCCCTCACAACCAGCATTTCTGCCCGGGCAAGCCGCGCATACATCGTCCACCCTAATAAAAAGATCGCAATATACATATTTTGAACACCCGGACCGAGGATGACCATAATCACGATGATCAAAACCATGAACGGGAAAGCGATGGCCACATCCACGACCCGCATCAATACGTTGTCGATCCATCCTCCAAAATATCCTCCAATGGCTCCAACGATCAGACCCAGTAGGAATGGAAAATATGTAGTGATGAGTCCGATCTGGAGGTCAAGCCTGGCGGCATAAAGCGTGCGTGCGAAGAGATCGCGCCCGTAACTATCGGTACCAAACGGATGCTGAAGGCTGGGAGGTGCCAACGCGTCGTTGTAATCGCCTTTAATTGGGTCGTAATGGGTCAACAGCGGGGCACATATGCCTGCCAGGATAACCATACTTACAATCAGGATGCCCAGCTTTAATGTAAAAGGCCACAACCTGATTCTGTTCAGGGCATTCGAGGTCCTTTTTTGAGAAACCGCCAGTTCCGAAATTTCAATTCCGCTCATTGGTAATTGATCCGAGGGTCAATGATCGCATAGCTTAGATCGGCAACCAGATTGACCACCATCACGATGATCCCAAACAATAAAGTGAGCCCCTGTATGACCGGATAATCGCGGGTAAGAACAGATTTAACCAGGAGCAGCCCCATTCCCGGAATGGAAAACACGGTTTCAATAACCACCGCGCTGCTAACCATCCATCCGATTTTGACCGACAGAATGGTGATGGTAGGAATGATCGCGTTGCGGAAGACATGCTTAAGGAGGACCCTTCCAGGGCTCAAGCCTTTGGCGCGGGCTACTTCCACAAAATCGGTCTGCATAATATCCAGCATGGACTCACGCAGGGATTGAATCAAAACCGGTGCAAGCGCCAAACCAATCACCATCGCCGGCAGAAAGAGGGAATACAAGTGTCCTGAGAAGTCCTTGCCCCATCCCGATATCGGGAATAGTTTCAGTTTTAACCCAAACAAGAGCATGAACAATAATCCAAGCCAGAAAGAGGGCATTCCAAGGAATAACATGCCTCCGACTCTAATCCCACCATCCAAAGGGCGATCTGACTTGAGCACCGAGATAAAAGCCAGCGGCATGGTGATCAAAACCCCCAGGACCGCACCATACCCTACCAGGAAAAGGGTGGCACTCATCCGTTTAAGGATGATATCCATGACCGGGGCGTTCATGATGATCGAAGAGCCCAGGTTGCCGTGGAAAATGCTTACCAAGAAGAGACCGTATTGAACCCAGATCGGTCTATCCAAACCCAACCTGGCTCTTTCCGCGGCGATCATGGCGGGGGTCGCTTTCCCCATCGTCATAATCTGCAGCGGGTCACCAGGTAAGAGCTTTATGAACAGGAATGCGACGATCGTGATCCCTAACAAAGCGGGGATCATTTGGATCAAACGCCGGATGATATATCCAACAATTCTCAATTTTAGCTTTCGCTGCTCAACCTAGACCAGAGAGGAGCCCGAGACCTCAAAGACGCTCGAGCCCCTCCAGGTTGTTAACTTCCTGCGTGGTTTATTTTATGGGGTTTTATCAACCCAGACATTTCTCAGCCACCACCACCCGGTTGTCAGAGTGTCCCAGTTATGAACATAATCATGGTAGGCGGCGAGGGCAGGTGTGTACGTAAACGGGACGCAGAAACCATCTTCGTCGTAGAGGATCTCCTGCACCTTTGCATAGCTATCGGCGCGCACTTTATCATCCACAGTTTCGCGGGCGGTCTTGAGCAGAGCGGTGACTGTAGGATTGTTATAGTGCGAGCCCCAGTAAGTGGATCCGGTTTTCAAGGTCGCCAGCTCATCATCATCATTGATGTCGGAGGTGGTGTAGAGCGCCAGGGTGTTCCACTGATTGTTCTTGTGGGTAAAGTCGAGCAGGGCACCCAAGTCCTCTTGTTTAATGGTTGTGTTGATCCCCGCATCCTTCCACATTTGCTGCAGCATGACCGCTTCCTGATTGCCCACAGAATCTCCCGCGGGTACGAGCAGTTCAAGCGGCTGGCCGGTGTATCCGGATTTGGCTAGGGATTCTTTTGCCTTGGCAAGGTCGTAAGGGATCATCGGCACATCCTTGCTCCAATAGCGCATACGCGGCAAGCAACTATTCGGAATGGTACCATAGCCGAAGTATACATTCTTTAGGATGGCTTCGCGGTCTGTCGCGTAATTCAATGCGAGCCGGAAATCCTTATTGTCCGTCGGAGCATAGGTCTCGTTCAGATACACATATTTCAAGCCGAATATCTCTGCTACTTCCAGTTTGAGGCCCGGCGTGGTCGAGAGGGTGTTGGCGTCATTATAGGGTACGTCCTGGATGACATCGAAATCACCATTTTGCAGGCCCAGCACGCGCGACGAACTCTCGGCGATGTATTTGATCGTGATCTTATCGAGATAAGGAAGAGGCTTTCCGTCCCCTCCCATTTCCCAGTAATTTGGATTGGGCGTGAGCACAATATCTTCGCCGCGAGTGAACGACTGGATCATAAAGGGACCGCTACCAACGGGCTTTGTAGCAAATCCCTGTGGGTCCGCCTGGAACACCTTCTTAGGAACGATGCTGGCGACATAATAAGCCAGATCAGAAAGGAAAGGTGCAGACGAGCCGGTGAGGGTCACTACAATGGTTTTTGCGTCCGGGGCGGTGATCGTATCAACCATATCATACGCGAACGAGCCGGCGCTATCTTTCGAGCGGGCACGCTCCAGTGAGAATAGGACGTCATCGGTGGTTATAGGATCACCGTTGCTGAATTTGGCATCGCGCAATTTGAACGTATATGTTTTTCCATCCGCAGAGATGTCCCAAGAGGAGGCGAGTCCTGCTTCCACTTCGTTACCGGTAGGCCCTACACGCACCAATGTGTCAAAAATCTGAACAATGGTGAAAATAGATCCATTATCACCGGGGGTAATTGGGTCAAGGGTAAGCGGTTCCTCACTGCGGGCAAAGACCAGCTCTCCTCCGCGCTTGACTCCAGCAGCCGGCGGGTTGGACGGGGCCGGCGCGAAAGGAGCAGACGTGGGCGCCGCCGGGGCGGGAGGTTGAGTTGCAGCAGGGGGCTGTTGAGTTTGTGGTGCGCTGCAGGCTGTCAAGAGCAGGCTCATTGCTATTAACGCAGAGAAGAAATGTAAAGCGATATTTTTTTTCATTCATCCTCCAAGCGTACTTTCTTTATGGGATCCTTTGAGTAAACGAGCAGAACCAACACGTACACCAGTCTTCCCGACTTTTATTCGCAATCCACCTCCTTTCGACCGATCGGAAAAGGTTTATTCCGAACTTATGAGAGATAAACATTGTCATCTTGACCAAAGGAAATCGTTTCCTTGTTTTGTATAGAACAAAGGCAATTAAGGATTGAATCCATAGATAATGGCTAATGATCTGTCCTTGAGGAAAGATCGGTTGGCTAAAGGTAAGATCGAAATTCTTTGTGTGGAAGGCGCGTACAGACAACGCCTGCCAAATCCCCGCTGCGCTAGCATGACGTGAGAAATACCGGTAATTCCCGTTTTCACCATACCGCAAACTGATCGTATTCAATGCCTGGTCTATCCATCTTTTGCCTAAATGACATTATTGAGCCTCGGCTATCCAACGATCAACAAAATATATGTAAAACTTTTAGATATAACTTAAATATTTTATTATTATATAAGTATTATAATCATGATATAATATTAATGTCAAAAAGTCAATAGCTCAATCGAGATTGTACAAATCGAGAAATCTCTTGAATGATCAAACTTTGTCAAAAAATCTTTATATTTCGCTTAGTGATGAAGCAAAGGGAGCGCAATATGAGCCTCATCGGCCAAGAACTTAATCACCTCGATACCCCGGTTTTATGGGTGGATTTGGACCAGATGGAGAAGAACATCCTCTATTTTAGCAACTATTTTAAGACTGCCAGCCTGGCCTGGAGGCCCCACACTAAAGGTATCAAAATTCCGGCCATTGCACATAAGATGATCGACGCCGGCGCGATAGGGGTGACCTGCGCTAAATTGAGCGAAGCGGAGGTTATGGTGGCGGGCGGGGTGAGGGATATTTTGATCGCCAATGAAGTTGTCGGCGAGTCCAAGGTAACTCGCCTGGCTTACCTAAACCGCAGGGCGGACGTTATGGTGGCTGTCGATGATTTGGAAAATGCAAAGCACATCTCCCGGATCGCACAGGAACTGGGAGTAAAAATACGGATATTGGTCGAAATAGACTCAGGCATGAATCGCTGTGGAGTTCAGCCTGGCAACCCCGCCCTGGATTTTTACACGAAAGTCGCCCAGCTACCTGGAATCCTCCTCAGGGGACTCATGAGCTGGGAGGGTCATGTTGTGAAAATTGAAGACCAGAATCAAAAGAAAGCCGAAGCCCAAAAGGCTGTGGGATCACTCGTCGAAACTGCTGAACTCATCCGGCGCGCCGGTCTTCCCATATCGATCGTTAGTTGCGGCGGTACTGGAAGCTATTTGATCAGCTCCCACATCCAAGGAGTGACGGAGAGTCAAGCAGGGGGCGGAATTTTTGGCGACGTTACATACCAGAGATGGGGGGCCAAGACAGAGCCTGCGCTTCACATTTTGGTCACCGTAAGCAGCCATCCTTGCGCAGACAGGGCGATTATAGATGCCGGTCGAAAAGCGATGAACGTGGAATACTCAATGCCGAAGGTGAAGGATATGCCAGGCGTCGAGCTTGTGCGGTGCACGGCTGAACATGGTATCCTGAAATTGGATCCTTCGATGGCCAAGCTTAAGGTAGGTGATCAGATAAATTTAGTTGTGGGCTACGAAGACCTTACCGTATTTCTCCATGACCAATTGTATGGAATTCACGCCGGAAAAGTGGAAGTAGTTTGGGATATTCAAGCACGCGGAAAGTTGGTATAAATAAAAAAGTTTACATATCAGTGATCTCTGCAGAACATCCCAAGGAGTAAACCATGTTAAAAACGTCCATTAAGAAAGGCGAGAAGAAGCAGAAGGTCAGTCTGCGTCAAAAAATCTACGAACAAATTAAACATGAGATCATAACCGGTACTCTTGCGCCCGCTCAACAGTTGAGCGAGAGTGACCTATCCGAACGTTATGAGGTCAGCGGCACCCCCGTGCGGGAGGCCTTGACTTCCCTTCAGCGTGATAAGTTAGTTGAGTACGCGCCCAACCGGGGCTTCATGGTATCTCCTATCTCTATAAAAGATGTTCAGGAAATCTATGAGGCGAGAGTTTTCTTTGAAAGCGTGTTGCTGCGACTTGCAATCAGCCGTATCACGGAGGCAGAATTACAGATATTGGATGCGACTCAGGAAGTTTCCTACAATTTGAACGATCCAGCATCCGTTGATAAATATTTTCATGCCAACTTTGTATTTCATATGACGATCGCAGCAGCCTCTCGCAACAGCCGGCTTATCTCGCATTACCATTCCTTGTTGGATGAAGCCCAACGCCTTATCTATATGGATATGAAGAATAACAACGTGATGCCCATCTGGCACAAAAGCCACCAGCAGCTGATCGATGCCATAAAAAACAAGGATGAGGTTGCCGGTATCACGACCTTGGAAGAGATCATGGAGAACGGCAAACGCAGAATTCTGGGAGGATATCAATAGTATGAAATTATTAATTGCATGCGATATGGAAGGGATCACAGGCGTGGTGACCTGGAACCAGGTAGATCCAGGTCAACCAGAATATCTGCGCTTCCGGCACCTCATGACAGCCGACGTCAACGCCGCCATCCGGGGAGCATTGTCCTCCAATATTGAGGAAATCATCGTCTCTGATGGTCATTGGAACAAAACCAATATCTTGGTTGAGGAAATTAACCCACGCGCGCGGCTAAATAGTGGAACCCCATCACCTCTCGGCATGATGGAAGGGATCAATGAGGGTGTAGACTGTGTTTTTTTCATCGGGTACCATGCCCGCAACGGAGCAAAAGACGGCATCCTGGGTCATACCTGGTCGAACACGAAGGTTTCCAACGTCTGGTTAAATGATCGTTTGACGGGTGAAATTGGCCTGAATGCCTCCATCGCGGGGCAATTCGATGTTCCCGTGCTCATGATCTCCGGCGATTTGGCGGCCTGTTCCGAGGCCGAAGAATGGATCCCTAATGTGGAAAAGGCCGTGATAAAGAGAGGCACGGCTTATGCAGCCGCCGAATGTCTGCCCCCTGCAGTTTCTCAACAGCTTATCGAAGAGACTGCCAACAAAGCCCTCCAACGTTTCAAGGATGGAAAAGGGGCGGCGCCATTTAAAGTTGCCCAGCCGGTAAAAATCACCCTGGAATTCTTCCATGCCGGAATGGCAGACAACGCGAGTTTGATTCCGAATACCAGGCGCCTTGACGGCAGGACGATTGAATTTCAAGGGGCTAGCATGCTCGATGCGTATCTACAATTTCGCGCGGCGGTCACCATAGCGGCGTGATATTAATAAATAAAAGATCACGAATTGGCTGGTAGAGGTCCGATTGTTGGGAAGCGGCAATCCAGGCCGCCTCTCCATTAAAGTCGGTTTTTTTTGCCTCCAGTTTAGTGAAAATTTGAACAAATAAGGAGTTTGAAAATGGAAGGTAAAACCCGCGTTATCATATATGGTCTTGGCCCAATAGGCAGCTCCGTAGCGCGCCTGGTACTGGAGCGACCGAATTTGGAGCTGGTGGGTGGTGTGGATATTGATCCGGCGAAAGTGGGGAAGGATATTGGTCAGGTCGTCGAATCGGGAAAAAACCTTGGAATCGTTATCCAGGGTAAATTATCCCGGGTGCTGGGAAAGACGGAAGCGGACGTGGTTTTGCACACCACGAATTCCTACTTCGATCTGTTCACACCGCAAATCCTTGAGATCATGGAGTCGAAAATGGATATTGTTTCGACTTCAGAAGAATTGTCTTTTCCATGGTTAACTTATCCGGAACAAGCTACCAAGATCGATGCTGCAGCTAAAAAAGCGGGCAAGAGCGTGCTTGCAACAGGCGTCAATCCGGGATTCTTAATGGATGCTCTGCCCCTCTCCCTGACCGCTATCTGCCGCAGAGTAGACCATATCGAAGTCCGTCGGATACAGAACGCATCGAAGCGCCGAGGACCATTCCAGGCGAAGATCGGCAGTGGGATGACGGTGGAGGAATTCCGCAAGAAGATGGATGGCGGCCGCATGGGACATGTCGGTCTGGTGGAGTCAACCGGGATGGTATTCCATACGCTAGGAAAGAAGCTCGTCCGGTTCGAAACCAAAGTTGAGCCTGTCCTTGCAGAACAATTGGTCGAAACCCCCTATTTTAAGGTACCTGCAGGCCGCGTCATCGGACTTAAGCAGGAAGCTTGCGGCTATTCGGATCAGGGTGAATTCCTAAACCTCTTTTTCAAAGCTGCGCTCGACTCGCCGGAGGACCAGGACACGATTATTATCAGCGGCGAACCCAATTTGAAAGTCACACTCCAAGGGACGAATGGGGACACTGCCACATCGGCTATCGCGGTAAATGCCATCCAACGAGTTAGAGCTGCAGCACCCGGCTTGCTGACAATGCGCGATTTGCCATTCATTACCCTGAGCTGATTTTGAAGGAAAATCCACAGGCTGGAGGCGGACTCTATATCGAAACGAAAGAAGCAAGTATCCGGACATTTAAGATTGCATGATTTAAAATAGGCGAGTATCCACTTATAATACCTATGCGTGCCAAAATAAGGCATCACAGGTATATAAAAAGCCATCCAGAATTAGTCCGTGGTGACAAGGGATAATCGTCTATATTTATTTGTAGAAATATTTATCCAGGATCTTGTTCAACGCAGTACAACTTCCCGGGATCTAACTAAAAGTATTAAGGAACAAGGTCTATGGAGGACATTATTCGGAAAATGAGATTGGATGAGGTACCGGACATCTTAATCCTTATACCCGCGTGGATAGGTGATGAACATATAGGGGATGTTGATTTCTCTCTTTCCCAGAATTCACATAAAGAATTGTCGAAAAGAGAGATTTCAAAAAGTACATTATGTTTGGTGGCAGAGACAGGTAATAGAATAGTCGGAGTATTAACCTGCCAAAGAGGGAGACAAAATTCAGTTAACCGTACAGCCACTTTGCATTTGTATATCGATCCGAAGTCAAGAGACCGAGCTATTAATAAGAATTTGGTGAAAGAGTCGATAGAGTGGGCCCGCCATACCGGCATTTTCAATAGGATTCAAACGCAGATACGAAACGGGGACGATCTTCAAATAGAGATCTTCAGGCAGCTCGGCTTCGAGGTTGAGGCAACACTTCGAAACACAGGCACTTTCAGAGATACACATTTTGATAGTGTAGTTATGGCACTAATTTGGTGACCTTATTGTCTTATTTGAAAGATACAAGGTAAAAGGTTTTTTCAATGGGGGTGCAAACGAGATAGAGTACTAGCAACCAATGTGCGAACCATGCCGAGCAGGGCAAGGCGTAGCGCTCGAGCTAATACCAAAGATTATAAAGACGATGAACTGCTAAGGGATATTCAATCCACAGATTGTATTTCCATCGTGCCTTAAGAAGCCAGCATAATTATTCCCAAAGAGCGGGGTTTGGCTTATCCAGCAGCCTCCTGATTCGCCATTGCAAGCTTCCTGTCGCCAGGTGTGACTTGCAACGTCGCTGCAGTTCAGCGTACCGATCACATTAAATGTATTGAAATCGTAGATGGGCAATACGGTCGGTATGCTCAACGAGAAATCAGTCTGGGCCGAGATGGCGTTGGGAGCCGTCACGACCAGCCGGGCAATATAATTACCGCAGTTCAAAGCGTATCCACCAATATTCGCGGGCTGCGTCGAAGCGGAGGTAAAAACAAGCGTATTTTCTGCGGTCGTATTATACGCTGAGCCGCTAATCTCCCAATGGTATTTGACCGCTGCCGGTCCGTTCGTCGTGATACTGCCCAAAAGGTCGGCTTTCAAAGTGCCTGCGCAATTTACAAAATCCGGTATCTTGACAGCCGCCTTCACATCCGTCACATTGCCCTGCGGAACGGCGGTTGGCGCAGGCGTGGGCGTTAGTGGAACGTATCCCGTGCGAAGGATGCGCGGCTGACCCCACAAGGCGCGGTCACCGGTCGCCGGGCCAGTGGCAAGGAGCGTCAGGATGAATTTAACATTTTTGCCGGCCAGCGGGCTCAGATCCTTATCCAGCTGATAGATCATCCCTTCGTTCTTTTCCTTCCATACCCACAGAATGTTGATCGCGCCATTATCGATCTGATAGTCAAGGCGGAAGGTGACGTAGCAGGATGATCCGAACGCGCAGCCGACGGAAGTCTGGAAGTGGTCACCGGGCTGGACGGTATATTCCGGGTAAAAGCCCTGAATATAGCCGTTGTATTTATTTTGGGGGGAGACCAACAACCCGGGCGCGCTGTCAGTGATGCCGTTTTCGAGCATGGGGTGGTCGATGCTCAGGGCAAAACCGCGCGCATCACCATCCGTGGAGGGGCAGGGCAGCTGCCCGGCGCCGCTCACCCACCTGGCCGCGCATATTTCTTTAATGAAGTCAAAGGCAGTTCCACCAGAAGAAGGCGGATTGGGTGAAGATGGCACAGCGGTGAAGTCAAGAACCTTATTTTCGACGCTGTGGTAATGCCGCCAAAAAACATTGGCCGGATCGAAGGTGTAGCCTGCCAGTTCAGGCCAGATAGTGATGGTCTCATCGCCGGGGATGTACATGAAATCAGATTTATACCCGCCATCCACTCCAGAGGTGGCAACAAGCACTCCGGAATAACCGGCATAGCTGCGATAGATACGGACGCCTGCCAAGCCAATCCCATTAAGGCGCACGGTTCCCTGGAGGTTCAGACCGGTTGTAGTGGGTGGTGAGGTTGGCGAGGGCGTGACCGCAGAGGAGACGTTGATATCCACCCAGAAGGAGCTATTTGCATAGATGCCCAGCCCAAACTTGACGCCGCGTGCATCCTTCATCTTCCAATAACCGCGGTAATGTCCTGGCGTGGTGGGAGCGTTCATATCCAGGGATACATCCACCTGCTGGCCCGGAGCAACGGTAGGCATGATCATTGAAGAGGTTGCGCCAAGCGGGTCGCCGTTCACGTAGGCCAAGCTATAGGCACGCGTCCAGGTGCACGTACCCGTGTTCTTCAGCCGCCAGATCTTGACAAAACCCACCCCGGGGTGGAAGAAGCTGCCGTCAGGGACAGTAACATCGGCGATAAAGCCCGCCGAATTACAGCGGGATGCAGCAGCGGCGCCGTCACTATTTCCGATGGGAATGAATTGTGACACAAAGATAAAGAGTGCCAGAACCGTAGCCATCGAGATGCGCTTGTGGTTCATTCTTTCCTCCTGGCTCAAAACAAACCATGCAACAAACATGAAAAAGGAGATTTCATGACCCTTTGATGAAGGCGATGTTGGATGCGCCTAAGCAATGTCAGAGGGCATATATAATGAACAAACCGCGAACCCTAGAATGACCAATAAAGGGAAGAAGGGTAATACACGTTTCAACCTATCCACCCCCTTGTTGTACGTTCCTACTTTAGCCTTTTTGGAGGCGGCTTGTCAAGTACCGTTTGTCAGCGTGTTTCCATCCGCTCCACCAGGTTGAAGCGCGGCAGCTATGCTAAGGAGAGCTGCGGTTGCGTCTCGGCGGGGACCTCGCTGCGCGGGGTAAACTCCGACCCACGCCGAGTGGGAGAATACGATAAACCCCGAATAATCACTCATTAATTCTTATCTAAACCGGTCTAAGGCCTAAATTATTTTCGGGGATTAGATTATTTTGAAACCATAAGTCATAATATTTGATCGGGGCCCTATGTTCAAAACCGGAAATGTTCTAAAGCTTCTATTTTTAGTGATCCTTTTGGAGGGCTGCACATCAACAACAACGGGATCCAAAAGTTTTCCCCTCATTAGCCACCGCACACCGGTGAACACACCGATCAATGCGGGTACACCACCTGCGCCTGTTATAAACGACCTCGCTACGGCGCGGGCCAGGATCAAGCATATCGTTATTATCATGCAGGAAAACCGTTCGTTCGATCACTATTTCGGCACCTTCCCGGGCGCGGACGGAATCCCGATGCAAAACGGTGTGCCGACCGTTTGCGCCTTCGTACCGGGCAACGGCGGCTGCATCAAGCCTTATCACGATCCGAACGATGTCAACTTTGGTGGGCCTCACACTCATGCAGCCTTCAAGACCGATATCAATGACGGAAAAATGGATGGATTCATCCTCGCCGTTTCATCGGATCATCCAATCACATGCTCAGGCGCCGACCCGAACCAGCCCGATTGCGTGACCGGAGGGAATGAAATCGATGTCCTAGGCTGGCACGATGCCCGCGAAATCCCAAATTACTGGGCATATGCGAAAAACTTCGTCCTTCAGGATCACCTATTCGAACCGAATTCATCGTGGAGTCTCCCCGATCACCTGTTCATGGTCTCAGGCTGGTCGGCGACCTGCGGCAGCGCAGCCGATCCGATGAGCTGCATCAGCGATCTGGGCAGCCCCGGGAAGATAGCTCTGACCAATGCGGATCAGGAATTATATGCCTGGACCGATCTTACCTACCTGATGTATAAGAACAAAATAAGCTGGGCTTATTACTTGAGCGAAGGCGTTAACCCAGATTGTGCGGATGGGGAAATGACCTGCCCTCAGGAATCTTTGAAAGTCCACGTACCGGGAATATGGAACCCGCTTCCTTATTTCACAACGGTCCATCAGGACAACCAGCTAGGCAACATCCAGGCAACAGATAACTTCTATATTGCGCTGAAGAACGGAACCCTTCCGGAGGTCTCCTGGGTTGTACCTTCAGGCAAAATCAGCGAGCATCCAACGGCATCGATTCAGGCTGGGCAGGCGTACGTAACGGGCGTGATCAATGCCGTTATGCAAAGCCCCGAATGGGACAGCACCGCCATCTTCCTCTCCTGGGACGATTGGGGCGGATTTTATGATCATGTCGCTCCGCCGGTCGTTGACCAGAACGGATACGGACTACGCGTTCCCGGCATCGTAATCAGCCCCTACGCCAGGCAGGGTTTCATCGATCATCAGGTCCTGAGCCATGATGCTTATTTAAAGTTCATTGAGGACATTTTCCTCAACGGGATGCGTATCGATCCGCAGACAGACGGGCGTCCCGACTCGCGGCCGACCGTGCGCGAGGACCTGCCGATGCTCGGGAACTTGCTCAACGACTTTGACTTTTCCCAACAGCCTGTGCCGCCGCTCCTTCTGCCGATCGACCCGCCTCCTGGACCGGCTTCCATTCCAGGATCTTAACGCGTTACAAACTTATTCCCGACAAATATTGTATAATACATCAGGTTCACGACCACCAAAGAGGGGATAGGATCATGCAATGGTCGCCGGAGATTGGTTTGCCCCGACATACTTATTTAGCCCAATTCGCCTCCTGTACCGCAACAATTCCTGTCACAAGCATATTAATATTAACGACACGATATTAATGTGGTAAATTTCTACAAATGGCTTGGGAACTTATCATCCAATCACCCACCGCAGAGCGGACCTACATCCAGGTCAAACCGGGAAAAACCACCCTGGGCCGCCGGACCCAGAATGACATTGTCATCGAGGATGAGGCAGCCTCGCGGGATCATGCTGTACTTGAATTCGATAAAGAGTCGAATCGACTGATCATCTGGGATTCCGGCAGCACGAACGGCACGTTCGTTAACGGCAAGAAAATATTCAAGGCCCAGACGCTGGAGCATACGGATCAGATGCGGATCGGCGCGCATCTGATCACGATTATTTCCAAAGAGACGGCCCGATTAATGGGGCCAAGGGACGGTCGTTCCGACCAGCCCGCCAACTACAACGAACTCCTGCTCCATTCCGCTGATACCTATACGGTTTTGCTGCTCGACTTTTCCAAACATTTATCCAAAATTCAAAACCTGGTGGAGGCTCAAGACAGCATCTCCGAATTTCTCGGTCGAATGCTCAATGCAAATAAATGTAAAGTAGTATTAGCAGAGCATTTCGATGACCTGATTGTAGAGTTTGGATCCAGGAAGATCCTTGACCGAGTTACACAGACACAATCACCCGTCATCATATCCAACAATTCGAGTGAGGCTTCGCTCAGCGGCGATATTGCTTCACTGGTCATTTCCCCGGTATTGATAGACCAGAAAATGGCTGCCGTGATCTACGCCACCAAACAGGACAAGGCTGCCAGACCCTTCGAAGAACTTGACCTGCTGCTGATCGTGGGTGTGAGCCATCACGCCGCGATGACGATACAACGCTTGAAGTATGAGCAGGCTTTGTTGCAATCCGCCAATCACGATATGCTCACAGGGCTTCCAAACCGCAAACTCCTTTTGGAGCGATTATCCCATGCCATTGCCCGTTCGAAACGTCACAAGGAGTATGGTTTTGCACTTTTCTTCATCGACGTCGACGATTTCAAATTAGTCAACGACAGCCTGGGGCACTCTCTGGGGGATCAAATGCTGCGGGAGATCGGCCGGAGATTGCAAGCTAGTTTTCGCGAGATAGATACAGTGGCCCGGTTTGGGGGCGATGAATTCGCGGTGCTCTATGATGATATTCAAGGCGTCAATGACGTTTTGACCGTTGCCCAGCGTCTTATGGAGCAGGCTGCGGAGCCATATACCATGAACAATCAGGAATTTGTACTTTCTCTAAGCATCGGCGTGACCCTGAGTTCCACGGGATATGATTTCGCGGAAGACGTGCTTAGAGACGCAGACATCGCCATGTATAAGTCAAAGGAAGATGGCGAAGGAAACCTCAAAGTATACGACTATGAAATGCACGCCCAATTGATGGATTCATTGAAATTGCAAACCGAGATACGGAATGCCTACAAATTAAAGGAATTTTTGCTCCAATATCAACCCATCATTTCCATGGAAACAGGCCGGATCACGGGAGTGGAAGCACTCATACGCTGGAATTCGCGTGAGAAAGGCCTGCTGAAACCCGATCAGTTCTTTTCATCCATGAACACCACCGGCATATTGAGTTCCGTGGAGAAATGGGTCCTACGAACATCCTGTGAACAGGTCGCGCAGTTCAACAAGTTATACAAAGGATCTGCTCCACTGTTCGTCTCGGTAAACCTTACCAATAAACAGCTTGGAAATCCCGGTCTGGCTGAATTGATCGACCAGGCGCTGGCCAAATATGATGTAAAGCCCGAACAATTGTGGCTGGAGATATCCGAAAAGACCAGCGTCGGCGACGAAGCGGTTGCCATTCCCATGCTGCACAACATCCGAGCGCGGGGCATCCGATTATGCCTGGACGATTTTGGAACAGGTTATTCGACGCTCAGATATTTATCGCACCTGCCGATCGATGTTTTGAAGATCGACCGATCTCTGGTCAGTGATGTCGATGCCAACCTGGAAAGCGGGAAGATCGTCAAAACCGTGATCGGCCTGGCCAACAACCTGGGCCTGAGTCTGGTGGCGGAGGGGGTGGAGACCCGGGCACAATTGGATTTTCTAAAGGCCTCGAAATGCAATTATGTTCAAGGTTATTATTTCTCAGAGCCACTGTACCCTGAACAAATCCTTGAATTGTTGGAACGGGATCATTCCTATTTATAAAAATTTCCCACATAATCAAGCGCGGGAATTAATCGCTCCGGGAATGGTTTAGTCCTTTAAGTAGCAGACCTTTGGCAGGCAATTTCCTCATCAATAACAGAACAATACATATTAATTATCATGTTTTGAAATACTGCATGGATTAATAACTCGCTCCATCTGAGAATTTCCAGATGGAGCGAGTCTGAGTCCGATCGTTGGGCTTAATGAGCCGGCTTTATCCCGCCGACGAAGGCCAAGAACGCGGAGCGAGAAGGGATGGGCCCGGAAGTAACATCCACAAACCCGGCTGCCGGGAACAATAGGAGAATACCTCTAACATCCGTTTGCGCCATACGGTGTCCGAACACCAACGCAGTGACATGGTT
>JBGQIO010000060.1:0-17550 GCA_041498515.1 Anaerolineae bacterium | reverse complement strand
CTTTAAGTTACCAGCCCTAATCGGAAATTATCACTTTTGGTTATATTTTCGCCCTTTCCACGTTATCCCTCGACCGGAAAGAACCTTCCAGGACGAAGTTAACATCATGGCGGTGAAGACGGCTGCGCCAAGTGGCGTGGTCAATGCATACCAACGCGGAATACCCATACCATGAGCAACGTTGGAACGGACATAAATCAAGACACACCACAAAATCAAGGCTTCGGCGATGATTGTCAATGCCATCCATCCTCCCGCGGACAGATACAAGAACAATCCGAGTAAAGGCCATAGGGGAAGGATAAACGCCGCGATGACCAGGAGAAATGCGCCGAATGCACCCAGTAGAAGCAAAGCGGGCTGCTCACGCAAACCGAGATAAATATTCTTTGTCCAGCCTTCCCACATGAGAGGCAAAGAGGTGTACATCCGAGTGCGTACCAGTTTTTTTCCATCCGCGACAACCAGTCGGTAGCCGCTCCCCTTGATGAGTTCGGCAATCGCTTTATCTTCCACGATTTGGCTTTTGATGCGTTCGTATCCACCGACTGCGTCATAAACACTACGTTTGATCATGATGAACTGACCGTTGGCAATCGCATCGCTGCGGTTCGGGTCGTTGACTTTACGAGGGGAGAAACCGACCGAGAGGGCGGTCATCACCAAGGGCAGCACAACTTTCTCCCAAAATGTGCCTGTAATTTGATAGGTCATGACCGTAAACAAGTCGGCATGGGTTTCCACCGCTTTTGCATAGCAGGAAGCCAGTGCTTCCGGTGTGAGGAAAGTATCGGCATCCACGAAACACAACCAAACACCGCGGGCCGTCCGCGAAGCCTGGTGCAAGGCGTAAGGCTTGCCAGCCCAACCAGCAGGAAGCTTCGACCCTTTCAAGGCGTGCAAGTGCCAGTCTTTAGATAATCCTTTTAAGATCGCGGGTGTGGCATCCGTTGAGCGGTCGTCGAGTACGATAAGTTCAAAATTTGGATACGTCTGTGCAAGAATAGCTTCGATGCAAGTGCGAAGATTGTGTTCCTCGTTGCGCGCCGGGACACAAACGGAAATCAACGGCGCGTTATACGGAGGCGGTACGTGTGAAACCACAATATCGAGATGGTTTTGATTGTGAATCCAATGAATTAAGAGTAATCCTGCCAGGAAAAATACCGTGGATAATATAAATGGCAGACTCATGGAAATAGAGGATAGTGTGTAACCATGGCCGGAAGGTTATGGAGGAAAATAAGGGCTAACGCAATCATCAGGGTTTTCCAAATTCCAGGTCGTATCTTCCATAGTTTTTCAAGTATCCCACCCGCCAAAAGTCCCAGGAAAGGGAAGATCTGGAGCATATGTGTTGATTTTATTAAGTCACCGCCCTGACCATGGTTTTGGTAACGAAGCAAATACCAGCCATAACCAGCCAGGGAACACAAAACGATCAATGCAAATAAGGACCAGCCCAGGTCCTGGTCACTCATAGACTTATTGCCTACAGAACTAATAATACGGATGACCCCGAAGATTAACCCAGCCACCAGAATTGCGGAGGGCAGCAAGGAAACAAGATTTACCTGTCCTAAATAGGAATTGAATGTAAACCGGTTTGTCGCAAGCCAATCGGGAAAGGGTCGACCCGCTCTTATGATACTTTCCAGGCTTTTGCCATTTATAAAAGTATTCGTTCTTGTATCTTTTGCGTAAATCAGAAAATAAGCAGAATAGTCCCCCCACGTATCAGAATAAAAGATCGCCGGGAATTGATTGGAGAAATTAGGTCGAATGGGGTCTGTGAATAGGACTCCAGAGCCTGTACCAAAATAGAATTCCATCGGAAAAGCACCGAATGATAGAGCCGAGGGCGGTCGGTCCCAAGCGGTCAGCGTGCCATACCGCTGAACCATAATGAAGTAGTACCATCCAGCCAGAAGGATCGGCGCCAGCATGCAAACGACCATCATGGAAATTGCCAACCTAAATTTTGAGCGATCTTTGACGACGGCATAGATCGCCGCCAAGAAAATCGCGGGAAGCACCAAAAATCCCCATTGACGTGCAAGGATCGAAAGGCCCGCCGCCAAACCAAGCAGGATCAGGTTGGAGAGAGGATGACCTCTGTCCAGGAAAATCGAAATGACCTGATATGCCATGAAAACGATCAAGAGTCCCAGGTAGGTCTCGCCGCGTATCAAGGAGTAGGTCTTGTAATAAACCGGCAAAATCCCCAACATCACCAACGATGAAATCTTGAAAATAATGTTTTTTGGATCGATCAGATCACAGATTTTAAGCAGGTAATAGGTCAGCCCAAGGGAGAGGAGAATATTGACCAACTGCGCGAATTTGGCTGCCTGCCACAGGTTAATCCTGCCGGTTGCCAGGATAATAGCAGGTAACATATATGGAAGCGGAGGAATGTAACATTGAGCTGAGTCCGCGCAAGTAGGGATGGCTCTTTTTTCAGCAAGGGTCTTTATATAATGAATGTGATCTCCAGCATCGTATCCCTGATAGGGATCGTGCAGGATGGCATTGGCGGATACAAGTGCGTTGATCAGGATAAAAAGGATAATAAGGGGTCTATGGACTTTGCCGTTATTGTAAAAAGGCTCAAATACTTCCTGGATGAGGGTCCGCATTTTATACAACCCTGACCTTGCTACCCATTTCGGTTTTCTCCACCTCAATCCGTGTGGGGAATGCGTCTTTGAGTTCATCGAGATGCGTTATGACCAAAATCTTGGCAAAATCACCCTTAACCAAATTGATCGCTTCGATCAATCGCTGTCTGCCTTGTATATCCTGCGAGCCGAAACCCTCATCGATCACCAGCGTTTGTAAGCGGGCTCCTTTACGCTGGGCCAGTACTTCCGAAAGCGCCAACCGGATGGCGAAGTTTACGCGGAAGGCTTCACCGCCAGAGTACATCTCATAATCGCGTACTCCAGCCGAGTCGCTGATTTGGATGTCTAGAGTCTCTTTCAGGTCTTCGCGCTTTCTATCTTTGTACTCGGCTTGTGTCACGAAGCGGACGGACATCTGACCATCGCTCAAACGGTCAAGTAGTTCATTAGCTTTTGATTCAATTTCCGGCAAAACCTGCTCGATGAGCAGAGCGGGCACGCCATCCTTACCAAAGGCGCGTTCAAGGGACTTATGCCGTCCAATTTGGTGAGACAACCCCTCATGCAGCGTTTTGAATTCGGCTTTGCGGGTCAGCAAACCATCCAAAACAGACACTTTTTGGCGGGCGGCGCCGACTTCTTGATGGAGTCCGTTTTCCCGCTCCTGCATATCGAACAGCCCACGTTCGGCTTCATCCAGATCGGGAGCTTGTGTCAGGGCCGAATCCAGACTTTCCTTGGCGGTATTGTATTCTTTTTCCTGCTGATCAATTTCCAACACTTGATTTTCGATCTCGGCCTTCAGGTTTTGGATATCATTGTCAAGGGGGGCCAGCGCAGCCCGCGTCGATTCAAGCCTTCGATACTCTCCATCACTGGTGCGCTGTTCAATTTCCAACTCACGAGCCGTGTCATGCGCCACTGCGTCGTAACCAAGCTTGGCAAGCACTTTGTCCACTTTGGCGAGCTGTTTTTGCGCCTCGATTGCGTACTTCTTGCTTTCAAGTGATTTTTCCACTTCTTTCAAGCGCTTCCTGCCGTTTACCACCCAGTCATTTGATAAAGCCTCCAGCCTTTCGATGCGCTCGGTCAGTTGGGCAGCAGAATTGGAGTAAGTAAGCCTTTCATTCTCCGCTGAAACGAGTTTTTCGATCTTCGATTCAAAAACCTTGATCTTAACCGTTAACTCTTCAGTAATGGATCTGTTTGCCCGGTACCGGTCGCCTTTCTCCTTGCCTTCCGATTGCAGTTGTTTTAACGTGATCTTGCGATGCTGCGCGCTTAGGGGTTGTCCGCATAAAGGACAAGTGGCGCCCTCCGCGGAATCCAGGGTTTCAATGCGCACTTTGAGTTCGTCCATATCGATCTTAAGGGCTTCATTTTCGGCTTTTAGCTCGGCTTGTTTCTCGCGCGCCGCGCTGCGTTCATGCTCCAATTGGCCACGCTCGGCAACTTTGCCTTCCGCCTCCGCGAGTAATTTCTGCAACCTATCGATTTCAGGTTTCAGGCTATTTATTTCAGATTGTTGATCACCGATAGATTCCTTTTCGATCAGCAGGCTGCGCTGTTCTTCCTCCAAGCGGGCCTTTTCACCAGCGATTTGTTCCAGTAAGGGGGCGCGGTCTTTTTCATGTTCCCGGAATGAAGAGGCGACCTTGTCCCAATCCTCCAAGTCTGAGCGGGTTTTTTGCCAAGCTTTATAAGCAGACTCTATCTCTGTGGCTCGCCGTGCAAGGTCAGAGTAGGATGTGCGAACAGCCTCGCGCTCGGCGAGGCGGCTTTGTAAACCGGTGAGATGTGCAAGCAATCTATCGCGAGCGAGGGCCAACGTCTCAACCAGCCTACGCTGCTGCTCCAGCGAAGCTGCAGTCTTCTTGATATTTTCCAATGCGGCTTCCTGCGTTTTTCGAGCTGAAGTCAGGAGTTTGAGCTCGGCTTCAAGTTCTTTGAGGCGCTGTTTGCGCGGTTCTTCCTCCGCCAGCTCTGCATCTATTTCAGCGATGCGTCCGTCAATTCCATTGGCTTCCTCTTCGAGTACTTTGCGTTTCAGCGATGTGCGTGTTTTATAGGTTTCCCACATTTCGAGGCCGAGGATGGTGCTTAGCACATCCTTGCGTTTGCTAGCGGTCTGTTGCGTAAACTGGTCAGCCTTACCTTGCAAAAAGAAGGCTGCATTGATGAAGGTTTCGTAATCGAGGCGAAGGGTTTGTTCGATACGCGCCTGAGTCTCGCGCAGTGTGCGTTCCGTAAGCGGCTTCCATCCGCCGTTCGCCGTGATCTGAGGTTGAGCGACAGACGACGATTCTCGAATTTGGAATTCCAATACCGCCGTCTTACCACGCGGCAGAGCCCGCTGCACGCGATAAACATTGTTCTCATATTCAAATGTAAACGCGACCTCGGCAATCTTTGATTGCAGGTTGACCAGGGAGTCGTCGCGCTTACGCGCCTGACCAAAAAGCGCCCAGATCATAGCGTCCAGAAGGGAGGATTTGCCAGCCCCGTTTTGGCCGGAGATGCAGGCCAGATCAAAAGTGGTGAAATCTATCTCAACCGGATCGCGATATGAGAGAAAACCCGAGATGCGCAACCGGAGAGGAATCATTCCCGAAATTATACCTTGTGGCGCATATTGGAGAGTCGTTCCATACAAAATGGATTCAACCGCTTTCTCCGCTTTTTATTTTCTCCTCCCTTTTTTCTTTTATGTTATCATCGTTCCGATGTTCGACCCTGAAGACTCGCGAACGCGCCGGCGTTTAATTTTGATCGCAGTTATTCTCGCAACTCTTCCCTGCTATTGTCTTGGAGGTGTTGCTTTAGGTTTTGCACCTCAACCGAGAACCAGTACTCCGACTGCATCGATCACCGCTACCTTAACGGCTACTGGAACAATCACTCCGACAAAAACACAGACTGCAACAATTACAAGCACGGTTTCGTCAACGCCTACCTCCAGCCTCACACCCACGATCTCCCCAACACCGTTCATCCCTCCCACGCTGACATTCACGGCCTCGCCGACCCTGACGTTTACGGCGACCTTCATACCCTCGCCAACCAATACCCTTACGCCAACATTTACACATACGCCAACCTTGACGCACACACCAACAGATACTCTCACACCAACAAACACACTTACGCCAACATTGACGCCGTTCCCATCGCCAACACCGTCGCCATGACAGATATCCTTCCTTTCTTAAAATCATTGATTTCCGTGCCCGGTCTCTCCGCTTACGAAGGGCCGGTTGCGCGTCTTATCGAACAGAAGTGGAAGCCATGGGTAGATGAGCTTTCAACCAGCCGTCTCGGTTCCTTGCATGCCTTGAAGCGCGGCCAAGGCAAAGGTCCGCATCCATCCATCATGATCGCAACCCACATGGATGCGATCGGCCTGATGGTCACAAAAATCGAAGACGGCTTTCTTCACTTAGAAGAAATCGGCGGCATCGATGCCCGCATCCTGCCAGGGACACAAGTCATGGTCCATGGCAAGCAGGACTTCCCCGGTGTAGTCGTAATGCCGCCGATCAAAACACTGCCAGATGAGGTCCATGACGAGGCGGTTGGCCTTCGGTATTTGCTTGTGGATGTGGGCATGTTACCATCCAACGCAGCGAGTCGCATACGGGTTGGGGACCTCGTCTCTTTTAATACACCACCCGTCGAATTGGCTGCTGAGGTGTTAAGCGGCCATTCCCTCGATAATCGCGCATCGGTCGCCGCACTGACCGTCTGCCTTGAAGAACTTCAAACCAAAACCCATGTCTGGGATGTTTGGGCCGTCGCAACCACACAGGAAGAGGAGACCCTTGGCGGTGCCGCCACCTCCGCATATGACCTGCATCCCGATCTCGCAGTCGCCATGGATGTGACCTTTGCCAAAGGTCCCGGAGCGAACGGTTGGGAGACCTTCCCGATGGGTAAAGGACCAACACTTGGCTGGGGCGCCAACCTCCATCCGTTTCTTTATAAAACCTTTAAGGACCTGGCGGATAAACTTGAAATCCCAGTAGCGATGGATATAACACCTACTCATTCAGGTACGGATGCATACTCCATCCAGGTGGCGCGCACAGGCATTCCATCGATGCTGATAGGCATCCCTTTACGTTACATGCACACTCCGGTCGAGATGATCGCCATTAAAGATGTACAACGCGCGGGGCGGTTACTAGCTGAATTCATCAGCAGCCTTGAGGCTGATTTTGTCTCCAAGATTTCGTGGGAGGAGAAAGATGCCAAATAAGCCTCCTGCGGTTGGCGCAGCTCAATTTAAATTACTTAAAAAACTATGTGAGGCTGTTTCTGTGTCGGGTGAAGAAAACGAAGTACGGAAAATCGTCCTAGAAGAAGTCAAATCCTATGCGGACGAAATCAAAGTGGATGCGCTCGGTAATCTACTTGTGACAAGAAAAGGCCGCCGCGGGAAGCGTATGCGGGTGCTGCTCGATGCCCATATGGATGAAGTTGGATTCATGCTTGTGGCAGAGGATGGAGAGGGGATTTATGAATTCAGGACCATTGGCGGCATCGATGCACGCAACCTGGCGGGTAAACAGGTTGTGGTCGGTAAGGATCACAAACCGGGTGTCATCGGTGCCAAGCCTATTCATCTAGCGAAATCGGAGGAGCTCAAACACGCCATTTCCGCTGATTCTCTACGTGTTGACCTCGGATTAGGCACCAAGGCTAAGGTCGGTGAACGCGGGACATTTGCCCCGAATTTCCGGCGAGTGGGACCTTCGATCATGTCGAAGTCATTAGACAACCGCCTAGGCGTTACGACATTGATCGAACTAGTCAAGACTGCTCCGTCAAATATCGATCTACTGGCTGCATTTACCGTCCAGGAAGAAATCGGTTTACGCGGTGCAAAGGTCGCGGCTCACTACTTTAATCCAGATCTGGCGATTGCGGTCGATTCTACACCGGCCAACGATCTGCCTATGCAGCGCGAGGGAGAGAACACGTTCTACAATACACGGCTTGGATACGGCCCCGCGATCTATCTTGCGAATCCCTCGACATTAGATGACCCGCGCCTCATCCGGTTCATGGTAGAGACCGCGGAAAAAGGCAAAATCCCATTTCAGTTCCGCCAACCTGGCGGTGGAGGAACCGATGCGGCCGCCATCCAGCGAGCTGTTTCCGGAATTCCCGTCGTGTCGGTTTCCGTGCCACACCGCTATACACATTCGGCTGTCAGCATCGCACGCGTGGAGGATTGGAAAAACATTTTAGCCCTCCTGTTCGCGGCGCTCAAGCGTCTAAAGCCTGATATCCTGAAACGTTAAATCTACTTATAGGTGAATCAAATGAAAGGTCTGATCGCTTTAGTTGGTGCCGGAGAATATTTACCCGTCATGGATGAGGTCGACCGTCATCTGCTGGCCTCTGTAAACACTAACGGACGCAGACCAAACGTGGTTTGCCTACCAACCGCAGCGGGACAGGAGGGGGAAGAGAGCGTCGGGCGCTGGTTGTCGATGGGCGAGGAACATTTCAATGCCCTTGGTGCGAAGGTGTATGCGCTGCCCATCATCGACCGGACTTCCGCTGACGATCCGCAATATGAATCGATCCTCGAGTCGGCTGATTTGATTTATTTTTCAGGAGGCAACCCGTTATATCTCTACGAGACAATGAACGGAAGCCGCGCCTGGGGGGCTGCGCAAAAGGCTTGGGCAGGCGGCGCAGTCTACGCGGGCTGCTCGGCGGGCGCGATGATCTTGGCTAAAAGACTTCCTAACTTTCGCCGTATCGGTGTGGGCACGGTAGAGGGCTTCGGCATCATGCCTGCCGATTACGTGATGCCACATTTTAATAATGCGGGACCTTTTAAAGTCTTCGTAAACCTATTGCGCCGAGGGATGAAAGAAGGCGAATACATGCTTGGTATTGACGAGAATACTGCATTGGTTGGTCAGCTGGGAGGACAGTGGCAAGTGCTTGGCGAAAGTAAAGTTCACCTGTTGACACGCAAGCGAACAAGGATATTTGCAGCAGGCGAAACTGTGCCGCTGCAATAACGAGGCCGTTCATGAAGCAACTCCTTCAAAAACTCACCAACGTTTTTAGCCCCTCCGGTTACGAAGATGCCATCCGCTCTGTGATCAGAAATGAGGTCAAGGGATTAGCTGACGAAGTCCGTGTGGATGCTTTGGGCAATTTGATCGTACGTAAAGGCCGATCCACGAAAAATGGTAAACGCATCATGATCGCTGCGCACATGGATGAGATCGGCCTGATGGTGACCCACGTCGATGACGGCGGATTTATCCGTTTTACCGGGATTGGAGGTGTTTATCCGCGTAATCTTCCCGGCGGGCATGTCAGGTTTGTCAACGGAACCGTGGGTGTGATCGGCCTCGAACCGACGGAGCATAACGGGGATGTTCCACCGCTAGACAAGATGTTCATCGATGTGGGTGCGGCGAGCAAAAAGAACTGCCCGGTCAGCACCGGGGACGTAGCCGCGTTCGAACGTCCATTTTTAGATCTGGGTGACCGCGTGGTTGCCAAATCGATGGATGATCGGATTGGCTGTGCGGTTGCCATAGGAGCTCTCCGCAAACTCAAGACCACAGAGCATGAAGTTTATTTCGTCTTTACTACTCAGGAGGAAGTTGGTACACGCGGCGCGCAGACTTCGGCCTACAGCATCGACCCTGAACTTGGCTTTTCGATCGATGTAACCGGTTGGGGTGATACTCCGGGACAGAAGAGCATTGAGTTAGCCTTGGGTAAAGGTCCGGCGATCAAGATCCGCGACAGCGGGATGATCTCCGATCCGCGCATTGTTAACTGGATGATCCGCACCGCAGAAAAGGCAAAGCTTCCTTATCAACGCGAAGTGCTCTTGGGTGGAACCACCGATGCACGCGCCATGCAGCTCGTCCGGGCGGGTATCCCTGTGGGTTGCGTTTCGATACCCTGTCGTTATGTCCATTCGCCGTCGGAGATGGTGGATATCAACGACGTGGAAAACGCGGTCAAACTGATCGTGGCATTGTTGAATTCACCCATCCATTTAGGAAATTAAGAACCATGGGCGACTGGCGCCGTACCACTCGAGAATGTTCCTTCGAAAGCCTCCAGTCCGGAATGATCGCGGCAGTGAACAAACACATTGAACAATATAACCTCGAAGATATCCCTTCTAAGGCAATCATGTGCATTGAAACGAGCTCGGAGAATATCAGGAAAGGGATATTTGGCAGCGGCGATGAGACCGTGCTCACCGGCGTACTCCTTACACCGCATTGGTTGATCTGGGCAATTGACGGCGATAGATCGGGTGGTGTGGTGATGTCAGCACGGCTGGCAGAGGTAGTCGTCCAGGATTATGCAGAGACGCAGTATGCGAAAATGGTTCCTGATGATGGACTGGAAGTCAGCGGATCATTCACGGATGCCCTCGAAAAGGGAAGCGCATTCATAGGCCTGGATAAAGGTGTAGCTGCTCAAAAGTTCAAAGACGTCGTAACCCGGGCAGTTCAGGATGCGAAGAAATAAAAAAGTTCAGGCACCCGATAGGGTGCCTGTTTGATAGTATTATTTCTTTGAGTCGTCAGCGTTTAAAGGTTTTTGCGGCATCATGTTCATAAAATATGCCGCACCGACTCCGAGTGCGAAAGCTCCTGCAGAACCTGCCGAGGCGAAGTCGGTAAGGCCTATAAGCAGACCAAAAAGACCAAGCACGAGGGAAATTTGAACCTGCCACACGCTCTTTGTAAAATTATCCAGGACAAAACGGCCAGCAGCCAGCCCAAAGATCAGAAAGCCAAGGGCTCTTAATAAAATTCCGAGAAATCCAGAAATTTCACCAATGATAGGGGGCATACCATTCTCCTTTGGAATTTGTTATTTAAATATAAGCATCCGGGTTAGAGTCTAATTACTCGAATAATTATATACCCAGTCGCATTGAATTATATACAAGTATCTACTTTTAATAAGATACCCACAACAACCATAGTACGAGCATCAAAACGCCGACGCCAAATACTGCCGCAAAGGACCAGCCCCAGGCGATCATGTAAGTCTTCGCCGAGGTAAAAGCCAATTTGCGATCATGCAGGCGAATAAATTCCAACCCGAAGAGGCTGAGCGGCGACGCCAGCATCCCGATCAAAGGGGTTAAGAATATGCTCGCGATAATACCTGCCAGAAACGCCAGACCAATCGAACTCCAGGGAATGGCTTGACCACGCATTTTTTTGGCGATGATAATGTTATCAATCACACTTCCAAATAACATCAAGATCGTTATGAGGCCGAATAGCATCCATTGGATCCATGTCATGCGGCCTGCGGAGTTCTCAATTAAGGCGTAGATTAAAGTAGCCAGCCACATCACGACGAGGGCCGGAAAAACGGGTATTAACAATCCCAACAAACCTACGAGGAGCACGAACAGGGTCAGGGTTTGAAGGATGACTTCCGACCAGAATTTGGGATCGGTAGGCATGTTATCTGGAACCTTCCAAAGGGTATAACCTGCCCAAGGCAATTATGTTACGCTCCAATTACATCCACTCCGCCCATCCACGGGCGAAGCACATCCGGCACGAGGATGGATCCGTCGGCCTGCTGATTGTTTTCCAACACGGCGATCAAAGTGCGGGGTAGCCCGAGACCCGAACCGTTCAGCGTATTAACCAAACGAGTTTTTCCACCTCCGGCAATTCGATATTTGATGTTGGCACGCCGCGCCTGAAAGTCGCGTACGTTCGAGACCGATGAGACTTCCAACCACTCGCTGCATCCGGGCGCCCACACTTCAATGTCATATGTAATGGCGGAGGTGAAGCCGATATCCCCCGTGCAAAGTTGTTTGACGCGGTAAGTCAAACCGAGCTGCTGGCAAGTGGCCTCGGCGTTCTTGCACATTTTTTCAAGCCAGCCATCCGCTTCTTCCGGCTTGCAGTAGATATACATTTCGACCTTGTCGAATTGGTGCCCGCGTTTGATGCCGCGCACATCACGACCGGCGCTCATCTTTTCGCGGCGGAAACAGGGTGTGTAAGCCGTGTAAAGCAGAGGCAATTTCGCTTCCTCCAAGATCTCATCCATGTGCAGGCCAGTAAGCGGAACCTCTGCAGTGGGCACAAAGTAAAAATCTTCTTCATGGTCTTTATACAAATTATCGGCAAACTTGGGCAATTGACCTGCGCCATACACAGTCTCAGTCTTGACCATGAAGGGCAGATATTTTTCGGTATAGCCCTGGCGAATGTGGAGATCGAGCATAAAAGAGATCAAAGCGCGCTGTAAACGCGCCCCGGCCCCGCTGAGTACGTAGAAACGCGAGCCGGTAATCTTCGTACCGCGCTCAAAGTCGATGATGCCGAGGGCAGGACCAAGATCCCAATGGGGTTTAGGTTCGAAGTCAAACTTCTTTGGCACCCCCACCGTTTTCAAGACGACGTTCTCATTCTCATCTTTTCCAACCGGTGTGCGCGGATCGGGTATATTTGGTATGGCAGCAGTGACTGCGTTTAACCGAGCATCCACGTCGGCGACCTCTTTATCGAGCGCGCCGATCTTATCGCCGACGACACGCATCGCTTCGATCCGCGCCTGTCGGGCGACAGCGTTTTTAATCTGCCCGATCTCTTTTGAGACGACATTCCGCTCCGCTTTAAGCTTTTCGACCTCTGTCAGAAGGGAGCGGCGTTTTTCGTCCAATTGCAAAATGGAATCGACCGGGGAATCATCCATTTGGCGGTCCTTCAACGCCTTACGGACAACCTCCGGCTGTTCGCGGATCAAATTGATATCTACCATGATCGCACCTCCGTGTGCAACGGCTGGAACACAGCGCAGGTTCAGGACCTGTGCAAGGTCAGGAATAAAATACGCCCCCAGTCCATTTGCAGGACGAGGGGGCGTCTCGTGGTGCCACCTGCTTTACCCCATTACTCCATCACTCCTTGTGAACGTTTGGGGCAGACAGCTCCCATATTATTCTAAAGAAGTGGGAGATCTAGTGGGGTCACTCAAACTTGCGCTGTAACGGGCGCCCGCGTCCCTTTTACGGCTCACGGAATGAGCAAACCAGTATGTGCGCCTGCTTCCGTTCGTCCCTGCAAGGGCGACCTGGCGAAGTGGATTTCATTGTCGATCCGTCCGCCTCACACCAGCCGGCGGCTCACTGAACGGCTCCAGAAATTCGAGTCCCATAAGAACTCGAGAATTCAGACAATTACTTGTCTTCGCGCTGTCTTGTTGGGCTGATTATACGCTGTCGAAAATAAAAGTCAATCCTTGTTCCCGGTGAAAAATTCTATGGTGGCCTGACCGGGTTGATTTACATTTTCACGCTTAATTACTTTCCAAATCGTCGTAAGGATTATCTGTATGTCAAGCCAAAACGACCGATGATCCACGTACCAAACGTCCAGGGCGAAGCGGGTGGGCCAATCGATAGCATTCCTGCCGTTTATTTGTGCCCAGCCGGTGAGGCCCGGATAGCAATCGTGACGGCGTATCTGCTCCGGCGAATAAAGTGGAAGATATTCGATGATCAAGGGCCGCGGCCCAACGACGCTCATCTCGCCGCGAAGTATGTTGTAGAGTTCGGGGAGTTCATCCAAGCTCAGGGAGCGCAGGAATCGCCCAAAAGGGGTGAGCCGGGTTTCATCCGGCAACAGGTTTCCCTCTATATCACGTTCATTGGTCATTGTGCGGAACTTGTAAATGTAGAAAGGACGTCCTTTATATCCAGGCCTGAGCTGGTGAAACAATATAGGGCTTCCGATAAAAATTCGAACGAGAATTGAAATTAATAGGATAATAGGTGAGAGAACGAGCAGCCCTAAAGCGGCTGCAAGCAAGTCAAATATTCGTTTATTCAAAGGCATGCGGACATTCTACCTCAACCCGTCCTGCTCCTTATTCCCAAAGATCGGCATTAGAAGACCAATAGAAAATCGCTACCAACAATGTAAAGACATTCGCCGACACCAGAATGGAGGCGAGAAAGAGAAGGAATAATTTGTGGTATTATTTTAATCAGGACCGACCTATATCGTACTGCACAATGTTCTTACAGAATATGTGTAATCGGCTGTGTGTTCTTCTCTTGAACCGGGAGCTGAGACAAGGAGCAGTATGAACGAACGCATTTTGATCATCGAAGACGATCAGGCCATCCTAAAATTGCTACAACGCGGGCTGGCCTATGAAGGATATACGGTTGATACGGCGACCGATGGTCGCACCGGTTTAATCCTAGCCCGAGACCATACGCCGGACTTAGTCATTCTGGATTGGATGCTGCCGGGTATGGATGGGCTTGAAGTATGTCATCGGCTGCGAACGGGAGGCTCGATTCCGATCTTGATGTTGACCGCCAAAGATCAAGTGCAAGATCGGATTCAAGGCCTGGACGCCGGGGCGGATGATTATATGGTCAAGCCTTTTAATCTCGACGAACTCCTAGCGCGCGTTCGTGCTTTGCTGCGGCGCACCCAGCCTGAACGGGTCCCCGTTCTCAAATTTGCAGACCTCACACTGGATACCGGTTCGAGGCAAGCGTCGCGCGTAAATCGTCTCGTGGCATTGACGGCCAAAGAATATGAGCTGCTCGAACTCTTCCTGCGTCATCCTAAACAGGTGCTGACCCGCGAGGTTATTTTTGACAGAGTATGGGGTTATGATTTCGGTGGTGAGAGCAATGTACTAGAAGTCTACATCCGTTACCTGCGGCAAAAACTCGAGGCCGAAGGCGAGACGCGTTTGATCCATACCGTGCGCGGCGTAGGATATGTGCTGCGAGAGAATCCGTAAATTGAGAATCAGGAAACGTGACCCATAGATCCAAAATCTTATATCCAAAATCGTAAATCCATTTGTCTCTCCGTCTCCGTTTAACTCTTCTCTACTCTACACTTGTCGGGGGTATTTTATTGATTTTTGGCACGGCGGTTTACATTCTCATTAGCATTATCCTGCTTAATCAAGTAGATGATAGGCTGGCGGCCTCCGTCCAGGATATTATCAAGGTCACGCGGGTTGACCCGGAAGGCGAGGTCAGTGTGATTAATCTACCTTCGCGGGACCTATCGGCCAATACCTTTGTTCAGCTGTGGGGAGTAGACGATAGAATTAAGGCTGCCTCTCCGGGATTAGCGGGTCTCCTTGTACCGCTCGATCCAATCGGATATCCAAACAAGGACCCGGTTTACCGTGAGAATACGATCAACGGCATCCATCTGCGGGTATTGACCGTACCGCTTCAATTAGGCGTCCATAAGGTCGCGGTACTACAGGTCGCAGCAAGTTTGACGGTGGTGGATTCGGCGAGGACAAATTTGATCAACGTATTGTTAATTTCAGCGACGATCGCGGTCGCCCTCGCTGCGCTCGGGTCGTGGCTCGTCCTTGGACGTTCGCTAGCGCCGTTAGGAATCATCACCGATACGGCACAAGCCATTAACCGGGCTGACGATCTTTCGCGCCGCATCCCATCCACTGGTCCGGCGAACGATGAAATCGGCCGCCTGATCGAATCTTTCAACCAAACTCTTGAAAGACTGGAGAACCTATTTACATCGCAGCAGAGGTTCCTGGCTGACGTAAGCCACGAACTTCGCACGCCGCTCACGGTGATCAAAGGCAACGTTGATCTCATGCGCCGCATGAAGCAGCTCGACGAAGAGTCCCTGACCAGCATCGATCAGGAGGCCGGACGACTGACACGGCTGGTGGGGGGATTGATCCTGCTGGTTCAGGCGGAGGCCGGCAAACTGGCTCTCAACCTAAAACCGGTTGAGCTTGATACGCTATTGCTCGAGGTATTTCACGAAATGCGGGTGTTGGCAGGAAGTAACGTGCAGCTCAAGCTGGCCGATATCGATCAGGTGCAGGTGAATGGAGACCGCGACCGTTTGAAGCAGGTGCTTCTAAACCTTGTGGGAAACGCAATCCAATACACGCCTCCAGGCGGAGTGGTGTTCCTCAGCCTGGCGATCATTGGGGAGCAGGTCCGCATCATCGTGCGAGATACCGGGCCGGGCATTCCAGCTGAAGACCTGCCTTTCATCTTCGAACGATTCTACCGCGCTGAGAAATCGCGGACGCGGACAAGAACAAGCGGCTTTGGGCTGGGGCTTTCCATCGTGCAATGGATCGTTGAGAATCACGGGGGGACGATCAAGGTCGAATCGAAAGAGGGGCAAGGAACAACTTTTGCGATCTGGCTGCCCTTACTAACGGCTGAGAAAAAGCCAATAGCAAGCGATTAACGATCAATAATAAGTGATCTGATTTCAGTGACCGACAACCTTTCTCATTTATCTGGTTCGTAAAGGCACTATTTCACAGTTACTACGTAATATCATTTAATGATCCCTAGAATTTGCCCGGCCCGATTGCAAAGGCTCGCGCCGCCGGCCCTTAACCATTCAGACAATCTCGGTGATCCGGCTGCGCCACTTAAGGCGTCTGCATAGATACCGCTGCCCCAATATGCATACCGGACCGTTTCGGCAGGCCAGCTCCATTCGCTACGGGAGATTACCCCGATCCCGCCGTTATAACCCGCCATTGCGAGACGGACATCGTCCTTCGCCGCCGCGAGCGAGCGTTTGAGATAATCGAGGCCGCGGGCGGCATTTGTATCGGGGGCCGTCGGGTTGTCAGTGGCGAGGAAATGATAAGGCATGACTTGAAAGAGCCCAGCAGCACCCGCGCCGGAGCGTGCAAAGGGATTCCCACAAGATTCGATCTCCATGATAACAGCCACCAGGTTCGGGTCCAGACCCGCGGCAACCGCCCAGCGCGATATCGAAGCATTCCAATACTGCACTTCCGGCGTGAAAATTGGTGAGAGTTGAACAGACCCGGGAGAGGTCGTCTGCATTGGGATGCTCTGAGCAGAGGTGTTAAAAGCAAAAAAGGCCAACAAGGAGCCGACCAGGAGAACCATCAACGGTGGGATGATAAACCCAGACAAACAGCCGCTGCCTTGTGTTTCATAGGCCGCGGCTGTCTGCCAGGTATCCTGGTTGTAGCGAGCGCGGGACATAATGATCCTTTCAAAAATAGTGTATAAGACCGGGCTCGAACTGCTTCTCCCCAAGAGAGAAGGTCAAGATGTTGGAGAGTTACTGTTTACGCTGCTGCACCGCCTCGGAAGGGGAAGCGTCAAAAGACAGGTTGTGATAAGTTGGCTCGCCCGGATTAAAGGTCGAGGTCTGCGGTGCCGTCTTCGGCACCGGACGATAGGTTGGAGATAAAGGGCGTGGAAGCGAGGAAGCAGTCCGCAAGTTGGGACCCTGGTTCATAATGGGTCTGGGGGCGTTCTGCTGGGGATAGGAGCGTCCCTGATAGGAGCGCGCATCTGCCATTGAGAAGAGGTTATCTCCGGCTATCGAGAATGTGCCGATAATCAAAACACGGATCAACCACACCATGACCGCAACGAAGATCGGGACAACCTTGATGAGGGTCGTGTTGCTGACCACTGCATTTCCAGCCGCACTCGTATGATTGACGATCGCCACCGAGACACCCCACCAGGTGAGGGTGGCATTGAAGCCTGCTGCAAGCAGCCAGGCGCCAAAGAGATACCAGACTTCGGCGGGCTCATCACGGCCTTGCTGGGGTGTAAAAATTCGTGCAATGCCAGCAAAGTCAATGCCGCAGAAGGCAATGGCTAGAATAGTGGCCCAACGGAACCCGGCGAAGGTGAGGTTGCCGAGCACATCCAGAAGTGCAAATTGTGTGGTGCTGTAGTTGAATATTTCGAAAGCCAGCAAGGCGCCGACAATCATCATGCCCCAGGCTGCGCCACGGCTGAGACCACGGCCACGGGTGAGATCACGCCAGAGACCCCTCAGCCCATCGCCTACACTACGCGTCGATCGGACGGTATTCATTTGTGCCTCCTTTAAGGTTAGATAGGTGGATT
>JBGQIO010000059.1:0-17557 GCA_041498515.1 Anaerolineae bacterium | reverse complement strand
ATCTGAATGATGAAGCGTTCAGAGTTCTACGCCAGAGTTTGGGTTATTGTTGGAGCGTAGCAGTCGCTGCGTTGCCGGAAGATGGCAGGCTCATGATGGAAAAATGGTTGGTCAGCAAAAATCCGGATGTTCGCTGGATCATGAAGGAAAACCTTAAAAAGAATAGACTGTTTAAGATGGATCCATATTGGGTTAAAGCCTGGCAGGCGAAATTATGAGAGCCGCCATTCTTTGCTGCGCGTATTATTCAACTTAGAACTCGGTAAATCGATTGGAATTGTTAAATCATAAAAGCCTCCATCGCCGCCTATTTGAATTACAGAATCGTAAACTGGAATATGCCTAATCGCTTGCACCCTCCGAACGAACGTGCTATAATGCAGTCGTCTCCCCCCCGATTTTTCACATTCTGATATTGAAAAGCGCGGACATCTCATCGGTTCTAACCCCGTAATTTCATTTTGAAAGAAATCCCCTTTCTCCAAAATCCGTTATAAACCAGGCCCGCACCCAAAGGGTGTTAGCCCTATTTTTACATCATCCCAAAAGGCATTGAACCCACATGAAAATCCTTGAGCTTGAAAATGAACCCCTGGCAAAGTTACGTAAAGTTGCCAAAGACCTGAACGTCCCTAATTTCAACCGCTTGAAGAAGGAAGCGCTCATTCTTCAGCTCCGACAGACGGAAGCACAAAAGGAGGGGGTCGAGCTGCGAGGCGGCATCCTCGAGATCATGAGCGAGGGCATCGGCTTCCTCCGTGCTGCCAATTATCGCATCAGCGATCAAGATGTTTATGTATCGCAGGCACAATTACGTCGTTATGATCTTCGTTCGGGAGATTTGGTGATCGGCCAGGTTCGTCCTCCCCGTGAATCAGAACGCCATTACGGATTGCTCAAAGTAGAAACAGTAAATGGGCTGGACCCAGAAGAGGCTACACGAAGACCGGTATTTGAGGATCTAACGCCCATATTCCCTGATAAACGCTTCGACCTTGAAATTGATCATGACACGTTGGCGCCGCGGTTGATCAACCTCGTCACACCCATTGGCCGCGGTCAACGAGGGTTGATCGTCTCTCCCCCGAAGGCAGGTAAAACAACGATCTTAAAACAAATTGCGAACTCCATTTCAACAAAATATCCTGATGTACATTTGATGGTCGCATTGATCGGTGAGCGACCTGAAGAAGTGACCGATATGGATCGTTCGGTGGATGCCGAAGTGGTGGCTTCCACCTTTGACGAACCTGTGACTTCTCACGTAAGAACGGCTGAGATCGCATTAGACCGAGCTAAGAGAATGGTTGAAATTGGCCGTCATGTGGTAATTTTGATGGATTCGATTACACGCCTGGCCCGTGCCTACAACCTGGTAGTCAATCCATCCGGCCGCACACTATCAGGCGGCATGGATCCGTCCGCGCTCTATCCTCCCAAACGCTTCTTCGGCGCTGCCCGCAATCTTGAAGAAGGCGGCTCATTAACAATCATCGCCACCTGTCTCGTTGATACGGGCTCACGTTTGGATGACGTTGTCTACGAAGAATTCAAAGGTACAGGCAACATGGAATTGCTGCTTTCCCGCAAACTCCAGGAGCGCCGTATTTTCCCGGCGGTAGACATTGAACGCTCATCGACGCGCCGGGAAGAGCTTTTGCTCGGACCGGATATAATGCAACGCGTATGGCTCATGCGGCGAATGTATGCCCAAATGGTTTCCGCGCCTCCCGGAGGCGCAGGGATGGATCAGACAGTTGCAACTGAAGCCATCCTTACGCGGCTCGACCGCGCCAAGAACAATCAAATGTTCCTGGAAAACTTGACTGAGGAAGCATAACAAAGGATGTAATTCTCAGTTAATAGGATGAAGCACCAATCCTCGAAACCATCCCCTCCATTACCCTGGAATGTGAATGAAAAGACTTCTTGAATTCTTTAAAGCTGATCGCTTTAATGCCATATCATGGGGAGTTACAACACTGATCGTGACTGCATTGTTGGGGTCTGCGTTATGGTTTACAAAGATTGGATCGGATTCACAAGCTTCACAGCTTGAACCGACCGCCCGCCCGAATCAGAATCCCACCGTTAATCTACCCGCATCAGTAACAAATTCAACAACTCCGCCGAGTATTCCACGTGTGTTAAATTTAAAAACTGTCCTGCCTGCTGACCAAACGCGTCTCGAACCTATCTCATACACCACCCAAAAAGGCGATTCTTTGTCGATCATCGCTAAAAATTTTAACCTCAAAATGGAGAGCATTCTTTACTCCAGCAAAGGTGTGATCCCTTACGATAACCCAGATTCCCTGACGCCCGGTTTAAAACTTACGATCCCGCCTGTAGATGGGTTGGTTTATAAATGGCAGGACAAAGACACCATTCAAAAGGTGGCAGAAGAATTCGGTGCCAAGCCGGATGATATCGTGAATTTTCCCGGCAACAATATCGACCTCACCGACCCCCTGATAAAGCCCGGTTCGGTAGTGATGATTCCTGGCGGCAAGCGAGAATTGATCGATTGGACCACGCTTATGCCCACTCAGGGACGTGTCAACAATGGCAGTACAGGGACTTCCGATTTTGGCACCAATTCCTGCGGCGGCGGGCCTGTGGACAATACTTTTGGTTGGCCGGCAAATAACCATTCGATTTCGGGGAATGATTACAGTCCATCGCATCTTGGTATCGATATTGCTGCTAACCAGGGAGATCCTATTTATGCCGCTGCAGCTGGCATTGTGACAATGGCACAGGGTGGCGACAATTATGGTTATGGAAATGTAATCCAGATTGACCACGGGAATGGGTTTGTCACTGTGTACGCCCATCTTAGCCAGATCAATGTCAAAGTCTGCCAAATTGTAGGGCAGGGAACCGTTATTGGGCTGGCGGGAGCCACCGGCAATGCGTTTGGCGCGCATCTGCACTTCGAGATTCGAATTGGTGGCAGAAACGTTAACCCTCATGATTATGTCCAATAGCAACAAAAGGTGGGAAGAACTACGATTTCGAAAGAGTTATGAATTTCGATGAACGAAGGCCAATTACAAAAGGCATTTTCCTCCCTTCCGCTCGGCGGACTGCGTTATTTCAATTCGATCGGCTCGACCAATGATGAAGCATTGACCTGGTCTTCGCAAGGGGCACCTGATTTATCACTTACGATCGCCGACGAACAGACTGCCGGTCGCGGCCGTTCAAACCGAAAGTGGTTCACCCCTCCTGGTTCAGCGCTTGCTTTCAGTTTGATCCTGCGCCCCACTGAAGGCGAACTCACCTACCCCTCAAGGATCACAGGATTGGGGGCGCTGGCTTTAGCCGACTCGCTACGCACTTTCGGACTCAGTCCCAAAATCAAATGGCCAAATGATGTCTTGATCAACGGGGGAAAGGTCGCCGGCATATTGGTCGAATCTGTTTGGTCTGGTGACGTACTCCTCGCATCTGTCCTTGGCATGGGTGTCAATGTATTAAACTCATCCACGCCGCGCATAAAAGGAATGCTTTTCCCACCCACCAGCATTGAGTCCGAGCTTGGGCATCCGCTGGACCGGATTGAATTATTAAAGGTAATATTATTATCCCTGATGAAATGGCGTAACGATCTTGGGGAAAATAAATTCATTCACGCTTGGGAAGATTCTCTCGCCTTTCGTGGCGAACAAATTCAAATCATTAAAGATCAACAAGAGCCTCTAACCGGCGAACTGATCGGGCTTGAACCTGATGGAAGATTGATCATTCGCACCTCCGAGGGCGATTTACAGGATATACCATTTGGGGAATTACATGTGCGTTCAGCGCTGTGATAGAATCACACTACGAGGTCTATGATGTTTGACAACTTACGCGACCAGGCTAATTCCACTCCGTTCGTAGACGAAGAAGCTAACCTGCAATCAATAACGGGAACAGATTCCGTTCCACGGCGTGGATCTCCGGGTCATTTCCTAGGCATGACGGCTCAACAGCGTTTTTTCATCACCGTCATTGTGATGATCATGGTTTGTATAATGGGAACGATGTGTTTACTAGTTACCGGACGATTTGGATTATTTTAATAAACCTTGGTGAGGTTTCGAACCTCACCAAGGATTTATCTAACTAATTTTCCTGCTTCTCATCCCCACTTTCATTGATCTGAGCTCCTGCCCGTTTAAGGTCTTCCGCGGCGATACGTGCAACAGTTGCAACATAATCGCCATCCTGCGGTTTGATCAAATGAACCCCCTTTGTAGCCCGACCTGATTGCTTAATATTCTTTACCTTCATACGCAGGGCCACCCCGTTAGCTGTGATGATGGTTAAATCGTCATCATTTTGAACCACACGAGCCGCCGCGATCTTGCCGATCTCTGGCAAAACCTTTAGGTCCATGGTCGTCGTACCGTGAGTGCCCCGTCCCTTGGGAAGATATTCCTTCAATGGTGTCCGCTTTCCAAATCCACCGGTGGTTACGATGAGGAGAGAACCCTCTTTATCAACCACGTCCAAGCTGGTGACCGAATCGCCTTCCGCCAAGCGAATACCCTGCACCCCGGTGGCTTGCCTTCCCATCGACCTGACCTTGTTTTCGTTAAACCGCAGGGCACGGCCCCGTTCAGTTACGAAGATAACCTCGTCCTTGCCGGAGGTTGGGCGCGCCCAACCGAGGATGTCACCCTCTTCCAGAGTCATGGCTATCAAGCCCGACGGCCGAACTGAGGCAAATTCCTGCATATCAACGCGCTTAACCTTACCGCGGGCAGTCGCAAGCATGCAAAATCCATGCGCGGAAAAATCCGAAACAGCAATGGCGGCGGTGACGCGCTCATTCGCATCAAGCGCCAATACATTGAGGAGCGGGATACCCTTGGCGGCACGGTCGGCATCCGGGATCTGGTAGACCTTTTCAGAGTAAACCTTTCCGCGATCAGAGAAGAATAGCATCGAGTCCAGGCTTCGAGCCGGGATCAGCATAATCACTTCGTCTTCTTCTTTGGTTGTATGACCCATGACTCCACGCCCGCCGCGACTCTGCAATCGAAATACTGACGCCGCCACACGCTTGACATAACCGCGCTCCGTGAGACTGATCAAAACTGCTTCATCTTGAACAAGGTCCGCCTCACTTAATTCCTCTTTGGCATCTACAGCGATGCGCGTCCGACGGTCATCACCGTACTTCTCGGCTAGAGCCTTCAAGTCCGTCTGAATAAGTGCAAGAATTTTCTTGGGGTGAGCCAGCAGGTCTTCAAGAAAGCCGATCTGCGTGGTGACTTCTTTATGCTCGTCTTCGATCTTTTTACGTTCCAGTGCTGCCAAACGCCTTAACTGCATATCCAGGATGGCTTGAGCTTGCAGGTCACTGAGCTTGAATCGCTTCATAAGGTTCGTTTTGGCAACTTCGGCATCCTGTGATTCACGGATCGTCTTGATGACCGCATCGAGATTGTTCAGCGCGATCAAATAGCCATCCAGGATATGCAGGCGCGCCCGCGCCTTTGCCAGGTCAAAGTTCGAGCGCCGGACAATCACCGTCTGGCGGTGCTCGATGAAAATTTGTAAGGCTTTCTTGAGAGGCAGTGTGCGCGGCTCGCCGTCTACCAGAGCAAGCATTTGGACGCCAAACGTCGATTGCAAGGTCGTGTATTTATAAAGCTGGTTGAGCACTTTCTTGGGCTGAGCTCCCCGTTTGAGCTCGATCAGAATGCTCATCCCGCGTTGATCCGATTCGTCCCGCAGGTCTGCGATCTGATCGATCCTATCTTCACGCACCAGCTCGGCAATGCGTTCGATCAGGGTCGACTTATTAACCTGATAAGGAATCTCAGTGATAATGATCTCATGCCGACCGCTCTTCCCTTCCTCGATATGAGCCAAACCGCGTACCACGAGACGGCCGCGGCCGGTCGCATATGCTGATTCGATTCCCTCCCGACCTACAATGATCCCGCCTGTCGGAAAATCCGGCCCGGGTACTCTCTGCATCAAATCCTCAACCGAGATTTCATCCATGGTATCGTAATTATCTATCAGATAATTGATCGCATCGGTCAGTTCGCGCAGATTATGCGGTGGAATATTGGTCGCCATACCCACTGCGATGCCCGAAGCGCCATTCATAAGCATATTTGGAATACGGGCCGGCAAAACCAGAGGCTCCTCGAGCGAGTCGTCGAAGTTCGGTCCGAAATCGACAGTATCCTTCTCCAGGTCCGCCAGCAGTTCTTCAGCCAGTTTGTGAAGCCGCGCCTCGGTGTAGCGCATGGCCGCGGGCGCGTCGCCATCGATCGAACCGAAATTCCCCTGCCCATCAACGAGCAGATATCGCATGGAAAAATCCTGCGCCATGCGGGCCATTGATTCATAAACTGCAGCGTCACCGTGTGGATGATATTTGCCAAGCACCTCACCCACAATACGGGCAGATTTTTTATAGGATGAATTGGAGCGGATGCCCATATCTTGCATGGCATACAAAATTCGGCGATGAACCGGTTTAAGACCGTCGCGAGCGTCAGGGAGGGCGCGCGCGACGATCACGCTCATTGCATAATCGAGATAAGCGCCGCGCATTTGGGCGTCGATGTCTACTTGTTGAACAATACCAATGTCCATAAAGCTACTTGATTCTCCTTTGTATGAAGGACTTTATTGTGAAGAAATTAGCGCGGTTTCAATTTGAGTAAACAAAAATAAAAAGGCATTTAAGAATTTCGTAAATTTGGTGTTAAATCACAAGACTTGGTTTTATGGTCTTAAAACCCTACACATACAAGGCCAAAATCAAAACTATTACGGGTAAATTCCGCGAGATGAAGGAAAAATGGCATAAAAAGACACGAAGGCTGTTTCTTTTTGACTTCGTGTCCATTAAATGAAGTAAAGACTTCAAACAAGCTAATTATACCATCTCTTAATGATGTTCTTTTAGCAGGATATCAAGGCAGCGAATTATTTAGGTTTAGTTTCACGCTGAAAACCGGGTTCGTCAAGAAGTCTTAGGCATTCTTCTGGTTTTGGGTCGGAACAATGAGCCGACAGCTTAGGAATCGGTTCTTGAAGATTCGAAAAGTCGTTTTTCAATGATTTGTTTCAAGGATTTTGTTTGAAATTGGGCCCAAGTTTGCGGTCCCGAAATGCTACTTTGTTTTCCCCACCCGAAATGCATCCTTACTCTGACTTTTTCAAATCGATGACCTGCCTTGTGAAAAACTTGGTAATATGGATCATTAAAACAAGAAACCCGCTTCTCAGCAGGTGTTCTCAATTGTGCCGAAGGAGGGACTTGAACCCTCACGAGCTTGCGCCCACTAAGCCCTGAACCTAGCGCGTCTGCCAATTCCGCCACTTCGGCATGCGGACTGTATTTTATCCCAAACATTTGACTTGTCAACCTTACTCATTTCCAAATGATTTTGAGGGAATAAAAGTGAAACAGCTCACATTAGATCCCCTCCAAAAAAGACAATAAACTTCAAGCTAATATATTAACTCGCTTATTCATCAATTCTTTTTCATATTTCAACTTTTGAACCATTATGCAAGAAACCATTGTAAAATTGCTCAAGCCATGAAAATCAGTCTTTCAATCCGTAACATCGCCTTGATTTGGCTCGGCTGGGCGATTGTCCTTACCGCCTTTCAGCATTGGGTTGGTATGCGTTTAGAGTTGAGGCGCCCTGACCGTTTTCTGGATCCTGTCCAGGATCGCTCTCCATATTTAGATGATCCATTCATGAACTCCCACATTTCATGGGATTCGGAATTTTACCTTTCAATTGCTACCGCAGGATACGACGATCCTTCGGTACGTGCGATCCCCTCAAATTTCGTTTGGAAAACTGCCCAACAAACATACTGCACAGCAGGGGAAAATACAGATTGTATATCTCTCAACTATGCATTCTTCCCGCTCTATCCGGGGGTAATTCGTCTACTTGCTTATCCGATGCAGCTCTTCAATTTTACGCCGATCGCCCGGTCAACTTTGGCAGCGGTGATCGTGTCTTTACTCGGTACGTTGGGTGCAATGCTAGCCTTGTATTTCATTACTCTCTCCTCCTTGGGAGAGGAGGGCGCGGTACGCGCCGCGTTCTATCTTCTAATATTCCCCAGCAGTTTTTTCATGGCACAAGTTTATACCGAAGGCCTGTTCATAGGGTTGACCTTCGGCGCCTTGGCTTTTTTGATGGCACGTAAGTGGGGCTGGTCAACCCTATTGGCGGTGTTGGCTGTTTGGACTCGTCCGGGTGGCGCAATCCTGCTATTACCGATGGCAATGGTTTGGTGGATGGACAAGCCCTGGAAAGATGGTTGGAAACCAGCCATGTTGCGAGGCTTGGCAGCACTATCACCAGCCATTTCCTATGCTGTTTGGTCACTCACGCCATTGGCAAATAAGTTTCATCTCGTCGAAGATCGTTACTTCGCCCGCGGTTTGCTGGTGATCGGTCCAAGTATTCAGGAGTGGGGAAGGGCATTGAACACGTTATTTACAGGCGATCCTCCGTATAGGTTCTATTTTGGATTGGAATTTGCCGGTGTAGCACTTGCGGTTATCACCTGTATCCTACTTTGGAAGGAACGACCTGAACTTGCTGCATTCGGGATTGTGATGGTAGGTTTTGTATTCACCAGTGGGATAGCACAAAGCATGATCCGTTATGTCCTGGTTACGCCAGCTTTGTTTTGGATCCTGGCCCGTTGGGGAAAGAATCCTGCTTTCGATCGAGTCTGGACTCTACTCAGCATCCTTTTACTGGGATTGGAAGTTTTGCTTTTTAGCTTTGATTTCTGGGTGGGATAATCCCGGTCAGCGATAAATTTTAACGGGGTCATCAAAGCCATGATGTGTTTTGACCCTTCTCACCTTTTAGCCGATGAAAATGATCAATACGCAATCGGAATCAAACAATTTATATACAACTTTCTCACCCGATTTATATCTTTCAGTTTTACAATCACGACTAACGATAAAGAATACGCGCCTCAAAAGCATGCAGGTCGTGGTTTCCCCAAATCACAGGTATGACTTAACAGTACTGTTAGGGGATGCAACTTTTTATAGCTTCAGGCGTTAAATATAATAGATTAAGAAAGGAGTTGCATATGTTCATCATAGTAACTGTGATCAGTTCGCTCGTGCTACTCGCTCTTGCAGGCGCAGATGTGCTTGTTTCGAACATCAGCCCGGACGAATTGAGCAATATGGGTGTCGAGAAAAAAATATGAAATCCGGCACACCTATCTCCTAGCCCGACGCGTTTCGCTTTGCGTCGGGCGTTTTTTATTTAATTTTCATACGATATAATCAAGCCATGGATTTTTCGCTTTCTGCCGAACATATTTTGATCCAAAAGACCGTACGAGATTTTGCACGAAAAGAAATAGCCCCGATCATCAAAGAATACGACCGCCGCCAGGAGCCCATTCCATGGGTGCTCAAGCGCTTGGGCGAACTCGGCATCCTGGGTCTGCCCTTCCCCACCCGATACGGCGGTCAGGGAATGGATTATCTCTCCCTTGGCTTAGCCTGTGAGGAACTGGAAGCCGTTGATACCAGCCTGCGAGTAGTTTTATCGGTTCATACCGGGCTTTGTGCCATGACAATATTCCAGTGGGGAACGGAGGCTCAAAAAAAGAATTTCCTTCTACCATTGGCTAGAGGGGAAAAGATCGGTTGCGGAGCCTTTACCGAACCAGGGATGGGTTCTGATGTGGCTGCAATCCGAACGTCTGCCAGACAAACAGATGATGGTTACATTCTGAACGGTGAGAAGATGTGGATCTCACTCGCTTCGAAAGCTGACGTGGCGTTGGTCACAGTTAAAACCACATCTTCGGGCAGGAAATCGTCCGAAAGGCTTACCGCTTTCATCGTAGATTTGATGTCACCAGGTATTACGCGCGGCGACCTCCACGGTAAACTTGGAGTCCGCGCTGGGGCTACAGGCTGGCTCAGCTTTCAAGATGTACTCGTGCCTGTCGAAAACCGAATAGGAGAGGAAGGCGAGGGCTTCAAGATCACGATGACAGCCTTCGATCATGGTCGTTATACAGTTGCCTCCGGCGCGACAGGCATTATCCGTTCCTGTTTGGAAGCAAGCGTAAATTATGCAAGGACACGACAGACCTTTGGAGCGCCGATTGCCGAACACCAGTTGATCCAGGAGAAAATCGCCAGGATGTCACAGGATTATGAGATTGCCCGCCTGTTATATTTGCAATCCGGCTGGTTGAAAAACATCGGCAAGCGACCTACGCGCGAGACATCGTATGCAAAGAAATTTGCGACAGAAGCTTCCTTTAACGCAGCCAATGAAGCAATTCAGATCCATGGGGCATATGGATATAGTGACGATTACGACGTCGAACGCTATTTCCGAAACTCAAAAGGCGCTATGATTTATGAAGGCAGCTCTGAAATTCAGACCCTGATCCAGGCAGGTTATGCCCTCGGTCAACGGGTGGATAAACCCTTACGTTGTGAATTACCCGCTTACGATGCGGGCAGCTGGCAAATTTAGGAGGGAACGATGTTTGGCGAAATGGAACCTCGACATACAAAAATAGAAAAAGTGATATCCATTAAAACAGGCAAGGTGATCCTCGAAGATCACATCCGATATCCTCTGAACGAATCGAACCTATATTTTCTGGCGGAGTCCGGTGAATTAGTCTGGTTGGCAGAAAGACCAGCTCCAGACGCCCATTACATACGTGTAAAACTCGATGAAGATGGCGAGAAGATTTCGGCTTATACAACAGGCAGGCATGCCTGCGAGATCGATTTAAAATCCGGCAAACTATTAAGTCAAATTGAATTCAAATAACTTTGATATGGCAGGCGGAAGTTCAATATTGGCAGTATTGGAATTATCTCTTTAGCGATATGGTTTAGATAATCACCATTCTTAAAATAACAGGGCTGCAATCCCGCAGCCCTGTTGTCGTACATAAAGTACGGCACCTTGAAACTTCCATTAAAACAAATGCATCTTAGGGAATTAATATTACGTTGGCGGCTTGTAGACCTTTCGGTCCCTCCTCGATGGAAAACTCCACTTTTTGCTCGGGCTCGAGTTTCCGATAGCCTTCCATTTGCAGCGCAGAGAAGTGGACAAAAACGTCCTCCCCTCCTTCACGGCCGATGAAGCCATAGCCTTTGGTGGCGTTGAACCATTTGACGGTGCCAGTATAACGTTCGGACATCTTACTTTTCTCCTGCTTAAAAATTTATCCCGTTCGTCTGGTGTCGCTATCACATCAGACGATCACGGGACGTTATGTAAGATTATCATGCCCGTCTGTGGGTGTCAAGCCTGAAATTAATTTTCTTGCGGAGGGTGGCAAAACGTGAGCTTATATGGAACCAAGGTGGAGACCAGCGGGTTTGGGGCACTGCGTTTCGAATGGATTTTCGCAATTCATCCGGACCTTCAAATGGCTCCAGAAGCAGGACGGAACGCCCCAACTCAAAAACAGTATGCGCGTCCGAGCCGACCGTCCCGGCAAGGTTGTGTCGCCTGGCAAAATCAAGGGCGCGTCGATTAAAGGACGGCTGCATACAACGCGAATTGTAAATTTCTATGGCATCCACGCGGGGTATGATTTCTAGCAGGTCCTGTTCCTTCCACCCTCCCTTGCGCCATGAATCAAATGGATGCGAAACACTGATAAAAGCGTCCTGTTCTCGCAAACGATGGATGGTCTCCTGCGGTGTCAGCATAGCGGGAATCTCCTCTTTCACAAATGCTGCAAGGATTTCACCCTTCGAGGTCATGATTTCCTCTCCTACGATCACCCTAATAGGGTCGAGAGCCTGGGCAATTTTCGCTCCGGCTATCGTATTGTGATCCGTCACAACCACCCGGTCAATTCCTTTGAGGCGGCAAGCTTCAGTGAGCTTTCGAGGAGGAGTTAATGAATCATTGGAATAAAAAGTATGGCAGTGAAACTCCATGCGAAACATGCCTGCTATTCTACTGCAAACGTGGTTGCTCAATTCTCTCTTTTCTAATAAAATGATGAGGTATGGACGATATTCCTTATTATCGTAAACCGTGGTTTAACAGCGTTGTCTTAACGATCATTCTACTGGGTATCTATATCTACAATCTGGTCTGGCAGGGAGGCTTGTTGGCAAACCTCCTGGGTATTGTATTGGATTTAATCCTGGTAATCCTGGTTTATCAGGCTTGTGTATTCTTCTACGCTCAATTCATTCTTCCGATCCAAACCCTGGGGGACCGGAAAAAGATCGTTAGTCGGCTTTTGCTGCATGCCAGGAACGCTCACGGTCCTGCAATTTTCGTAAAAAATGGCCGAAAAGTGGAACGTTTGGGGGAGAGTAATAAAAGAGGACCTGGAGTTTTATGGGTGGACACCGCCAGTGCGGTCGTTACACGTACCTTTACAACCTTCAAACAAGTCCTTGGTCCCGGTGTGCATTTTATTGAATCCAATGAAAAAATTGCGAGCATCATCAGTCTCCATGCTCAAACCCAGGTAATCGGTCTCACCCGTGAAGATGATCCATTTGAGAAATTGAAAGATAATCCAACCGAGGAAGAACAAAAAAAATATCAGGAATTGCGCTCTCGGTGTATGGCGGTACGAGCCATGACGCGCGATGGGATCGAAGTCTTTCCCAGCATCAGTGTCACGTTCAAAATTGACGCAAAACCCGCAGGTCCCGGCAAAAAGGGATCGCATTTTGGGTTTAATGCAGAAGCAGTGGAAAAAGCAGCCAGGAGCGAAGGAATCAATCCGAACACAACCTCTGAAGAAAAACGTCGGGTTGATTGGAACCAGCTCCCCGCACTGATCGCAGTGGATTTATGGCGGGAATATCTGAGCAAGTTTACGTTGAGCGAGTTATTCGACCTCACCCTGTCGGCCATACCCGATATCCCTCAACCCGAAACTCCTCCCGCATATGTCACCTTGCCAAGAACACCGCTATTGATCAAAAGAGGATATGCGGCGCGCCTCCTCCGAAATATCAATAACTCATTTGAAAAAAGGCTCGACAAATTGATACCAAAAGAGGAATCTCCTGACGAGGAAGCAATACCTGCTGAAAAGACCGACATAAAAAAGATGGGTGACTCCAGAAAGCAGACTGCATTACAAATCATCAATCACATGATGAAAACGCGTTTGACCCGGGCTGTCATCGCAAAACTCGACGATTGCGGCCGACTTCTGGAAGGATACGAAGCAAGCAGTGAGTATAAGAAGCTTAAAGAAAGGGGTATCGCAGTACTCAATGTCAGTATAAACAAGCTTCATTTCAGCCCTGTTGTAGAATCTCAATTCTTAGAACACTGGAACACAAGCTGGCTGGCTCAAGCCAGAAATGACCAAAACCGAATTGAAAGGCTAAACACCGCCTATACCGAGAAAGGACGTCAAAAAGCTGATTTAGATCATGCCTTTGCATTAAGTCAGGCGATCATGGGAGATAATCCGGTCACCATTCCAGCTGCAGTGAAAACCCTACTCCGGGAGACGCAGAGTGAATCAAAATTAAATGAGCGCCTTCTCAGCCGGATACGAAGTGAGGTCGAGACTTTAGATGAATTAGTCAAATGGGTCGAGGTCAAGAACTTATGAATACCAAAGGCCGCCCACTTTACAAACCTCCCTCCGGCTGGGCGATAGAACTGAACCGTTCGAAGGAGTTAATAAACAGGTGGCTTGATTATCAGTTAAACAAATTCTTTGATTTGAGCATCCTCGGTCCGGACTATCGTAGATATTGGACGCTTGCATTAGGTGCAGGATTTGTGGCCATCGCCTTCGTCGCCCACACCATCTTGTATTTTTTCCCCTTGTTGACATCTGCACAACCGTTTCAACCTTCTGAGCTACCGCTCTTCTTCATCCTGACGATTGCACGCCTGGTCATTATTCTATTCATACCTTCCTATATTGCCATCACGATGGCAGGGAATTACCTCGCTGATGTTTTTGAGCTAAAAGACAAAACGGTTGCCTGGACCTTTATCAGGGAATTATCACTAGGCGGTGCCAACGAAATCATTCACATCCGTGACGGGAAGATCTCCGAGGAGAGCTTGAATTCACCGGTTTTACTCATCGGAGGTCCCGGCCATGTTTTTGTTGAGTTCGATTCAGCCGCCTTGTTTGAGAAACCAGATGGGACGCCGCATGTGATCGGTCTGGCGAATGCAAAGCCTGATCCGCAAAAAGATAACATCACCCTCGAAGGCTTTGAACGTCTGCGGGAACCGATTATCACACTCCGCGATCAATATATTGGAAATCCCTCCGGCGAACCGATGACCATCTTCAGCCGCAGCTTGGACGGCATCCCCGTCAGTGCCACAGATATCCGCGGGGTTTTCAGTGTCCGCCGGGAGCCAACCGAAAATTCTCCAATGCCGACCATACAAACCCCTTATCCATTCAATCCAACGGACATCGAGAACCTAATCTATAAGCAGACTGTACCCGTAATGACGGAAGGACCTTATCCCTCAGGCCAACCTCCTTTGTGGACGAACACAATGCAGGGTCTCATTTACGGTTCTCTTAGCGAATTCATGGGTCAAAACAATCTGGCAGATTATCTTACCAGCATCGGCGCATCAGAGCTGGAACTCTCCGAATTTCGAGAGGATACGATTCTGTCGAATACCCTGCAATATTCCAATGAGCTGCCTGAAGCAAGCGAACAGGATATTTCCAAACCCAAATTCCATTCCCGATCTGAATTAAGCGAAAGGTTTATGAGATATACGGATGGATTTTCAAAGAGAGCGCGCGAACGTGGCTTGGAGCTGCACTGGATCGGTGTCGGTACCTGGAAGATGCCAGACGAAATACCCAACGAAGTCATCAATGACCAACATTTGGAGGCCTGGCGGATCAATCGTGAAAACGCCGACCGGTCTACTTTTAAAACCCTTGACTCCATCGCCGACGAGGCATATTTGAATGAAAAAGCACGTTTGATCCAAAATATCCCTCTGGCGGCACATCAAAAGAACCAGGCGAAGTATTCCGATAAGGATGTTCTGATTGAATGCCTGCTGCAGGACTACTGGGAACAATTGGGAGACGCGCTGCAAATCTATTATAAGAATGGGAATCATTCCGCAGACCTGGAAACCATGGAAAAAGCAGTATTAAAATTAGAACGCATTCTCAAAATCACCGGTCAACATGTGATCGGTGGCAGTTCAATTAGCAAAGTCCGATCTAAAACAGAGCCGCTGGAGCAGGACGCGCCTCCTGCACCGTCATCACGCTCTGAGGCAGATCAATATCAGAGGCTTTTGAGCAAGCTGGAGGGAAACTATAAAGTAGCGGAGGGAATGATCGCGAACGAATCGAGACGTCATTCTGACCTAAATAGAGAAGAGCTTATCAAGCGGATTGTCACTCGATTCGAACGTTATGGTCGTTAATGCTATGGCATCAGCCGATTTCGTTCTTCCAACACCTGAGATCTATCGGGCGCTTAAGAGTAAGGCACCCATCGTAGCGCTCGAATCAACGGTGATCACGCACGGACTCCCCTACCCGCAAAACCTACAACTTGCTCGTGGTATGGAAGCCGAGGTTCGTCGTGCAGGGGCAACACCGGCTACGATAGCCTTGCTAGATGGCAAGGTGCGGGTCGGACTGATGGACGAAGAACTAGCGCGACTTGCCGAATCCAAAACCAACTTGAAAGTAGGTCCTCGAGACATTGCGGCAGCTATCATCAAGAAGGCCAGTGGAGGAACGACCGTCGCTGCTACCATGTTCGCTGCTACCAAGATGGGGATCAGAGTCTTCGCAACCGGAGGCATTGGCGGTGTTCACCGAGGGAATATTTTCGATGTTTCCAGCGATCTAAAAGCCCTGGCGGATACTTATATGGTCGTCGTATGTTCGGGCGCCAAAGCAATTTTGGATTTGCCGGCCACCCTGGAATATCTGGAAACGATGGGGGTGCCTGTGATCGGATATAAAACTGACGAATTTCCAGGCTTTTACTCACGTGAGAGCGGCCTGAAAGTAAGCTTGCAACTTGACTCGCCGCAAGCGATTGCGAACTTTTGCATGACTCATCGGTCACTGCATATGATGAATTCGGTTTTGGTGACGAATCCCGTCCCAGAAGCCGACGCCATACCGAAATCTGAGATTGAGCCGGTTATCGTGAAAGCTTCAAGAGAAGCCAGCGATAAAAAAATACACGGTCAGCAACTGACGCCATTCCTGCTTCAGCGCATTAGCGATTTGACCTATAAAAAATCGCTCCGGGCGAACCTGGCCTTATTGCTTAGCAACGCAAAGCTTGCCGCCCAAATAGCGACCGCATTGGCAGCCAATGAAAACCGAAGGGAGATCTAAAATGAAAAATGGATTTACAATTTCAACCCTCCTGCCTGCTATACCTGAGAAGGTTTTTCGGGCCTGGCTTTCCACGGAAGGACATTCTGCCATGACAGGCAGCCCGGCTAAAGTGGAACCGCGCGTCGGCGGCATGTTTACCGCCTGGGATGGATATATCACCGGAAAAACACTGGAATTGAAGCCTTATGCACGCATCGTCCAGGCCTGGCGGACGTCGGAATTTCCCGAAGAGAGCCCGGATTCGCGAATAGAAATTTTATTGGAAAAAGCGGGGGAAGGAACGGAGCTAACTCTAATCCAAACTGACATCCCTGATGGACAAGCTGACAGTTATGAAGGAGGATGGGAGGACAACTACTTTAAGCCAATGCGAGAATATTTCAGTTAAGCCATTGATAATTTAATATAAGGTGGAATCGAAAGAAATCACCGCACGGTTAACCTTGGCGATCCGCCAGAGAATGTCTCTATAGATATAGGCGTCTGCCATCAGCGGACGAAGTACAACCTAAACTTTATTTCTGCGCCTGCAAGAGTTCCCGTATTAACTGGTCAGGTACCTGTACCGCGACTAATTCGCCGCGGACCGTGATAACCCCGCTTGCCTTGATCCATTCTTCGATAACCACCTTACGTCCCTTTATTTCTTTGACTTTGCCCCGTACTTCCAATGAAAACCCCAGAGGTGTTGGTTTGAGATAGTCCACATGCAAAGATGCAGTCAGGTATCGAAGAGCCGGCACGGTGTCCATGGCGCGGGATTCTGCTTTATAACCAGCCGCCGCCGCGGTACCTGTGCCATGGCAATCGATAAGCGCTGCAAGTAGTCCGCCATAAACATAGCCCGGAATCGAAATATGGTACGGCTCCGGTTGAAAATGACAAACCGATTCTTCTCCCTCCCAATAACTTTTAATCTGATGCCCATACCCATTCAAGCGCCCGCAGCCATAACAGTGGGCCATATGGTCTGGATAATAATCCTGGAAGGCTGGTTCGATCATGGGGTCATTGTTTCTTTCACGAACGGAGGCGAAGGCAAGGTAGAAGCGGGGGATGGGAGTATTGTTGGCGCTAATGTTGGTGTAGCTGATGGAACAGCCGTCTTGCTTGGTGTGGGTGTGAAAGTAGGTGAAAGCGTGTGAGTCGGTATTCTTGTGAACGTGGGTGTAATGGTAGGAGCGATAGT
>JBGQIO010000058.1:0-17611 GCA_041498515.1 Anaerolineae bacterium | reverse complement strand
CTTCGCGGGCGAAAAGTTTTGCCGTCATTAGTATCCATGCCGCGTGATATGGATTGTCGCTGCCGAAGAACACGGAGATCTTAAACTCGATATCCACGCCGAGGCGATGGAGTAGGAAGCCGAGCAGGATCGTTCCCGCATTTATATTCAACACCTGGCGCACTCCGTAATTGGTGTAATAGTACAGGAGTTCATCCACCCACATCAGGGCGTGGTCGTTAGGCTGTCCGATGCCTCCGAAGTAACCCGTGATGGTATCAGGGCCGTTCAGGTGGATGTTCGAGCCGTCGGTGCCTTTGGTGTCGAGCGTCTCGACATAACTCGCGCCGATAATGTCCATGGCGGCGGCGATCGCGGCCAGGTCACCGTCTGCTTCCTGTTCTTTCATCTTGCGCACTTTGATCCAACGGCCCGGCATGAGCGATTTTTCGGCAATGGCCTTTTTGGCCGCGGCGATGATCCATGGGAAATATTGCATCGCGCTGACTTCCAGCGTCACGGCAAAATCATCCTTGAAGTGGGTTGAGTCGGCCTTGGCGCCCAACACATTGCGGCGATAGTCGGCCACGGAAATGAATGCGCTTTTATCACGCTGTTCTTCCAGCCATTTCAAATCGGCCAAATATTCGGGTTTGATCGATTTGACCCGCTCCAGCAAAGCGGGCAATTGGCGGGCGGCTTTGGCTTTGGCATTGATCTCTTCGGGCGTGCCATATTTGGCGACGACGGCCAGCAAGTCGTTGACAATCCGGTTGTCAGGGTTGAGTAAAAGCGCGTTAAGGTCACCCAGGCGCGAGGTCGGGATTTTGAGGCGTTGGCGGAGGTCTTTCATACTTGTTCCTTTCAGGTTCTACACAAAGTGGATTGGCGATCTGTCCTATAAAAATTAGATGGATTTCAACAGTTCGTCATATTCTTCATCAGGCATGCCGAACCAGTTTTCGGGGGCGGGGAAAGTTTTCTCGGTTACTTCTTTGATATAGCTCTCCAAACCTGCGCGGATCACTGCGCCCGCGTCGGCAAAGACTTTCGCCATACGCGGCTTGAATTTGGGATACAAAGCAAATGCGTCGTGATAAATGAGCAGTTGTCCGTGCGCGTGCGGGCCGGACCCGAGGCTCATAATGATGCAGTTCCTGGAGCGCTCGGTGATGAGTTTACACAAGCGATCGGGGACCAGTTCGAGTAGGATGCAGAATGCACCAGCTTCTTCCAACGCTTTAGCGTCGTCCATGATCTTTTTAGCTTGCACGGCGCCTTTGCCTTGCAGACGGAATCCCCCCAATGCACTGACACTTTGCGGCGTCAACCCAAGATGACCGATGGCGGGGATACCGGCACGCACGATCCCTGCAATCCGGTCGGCCATTTCCACGCCGCCTTCGAGTTTGATCGAATCACAGCCCGTCTCGGCCATGAAACGCCCTGCGTTTCGGATGGCAGTTTCCACGGAGGGCTGATAACTCATGTAAGGCATATCGCCCACCAGCCAGGCATTCGGTGAGCCGCGTCGCACTGCTGCCGTATGACGGATCATGTCGTCCATGGTAACGGGCAGAGTGCTGTCGTAGCCGAGCATGGTCATACCCAGGCTGTCACCCACCAGGATCATGTCAATGCCCGCCTGTTCCTGCAAATAAGCGGTAGGGTAATCGTAGCAGGTCAGCCAGGTGATCGGCGTACCTTCCGACACCTTCTTGAATAGGCTTGAAAGGGTCATCTTTTTTCGTTCAGACATATTGGCCTCCTAAAATATGAAAAACCCATCAGGTATGATTTACCTAACGGGTTTTATTAACGAGTCGGATGGTTTTTCACGGAGCGGGTTGATTATTTCCAACCCATGTTGGGAGAAGGAATGGAGCTCTTCGAAATTGGCAGGCATCGTACTCCGGACTGCAGGATTTGCGTCGTTCCTTCGATGGGTTCCGCCACCGCGGAAGTATCTAATCCAAAGGCAGTGCTGTTGTTGCTTTCACTTCGGTGAATACAAGGTTGGTTTGGATGCGGGCTACCCCGGGAATGGAAGTAAGTCGATCCACAATAAAACGTTCCAGGTCCTTACTCTTGCGAAGCACCACTTTGAGCAGGTAATCGTACTCGCCCGTGATTTTGTGGCATTCCAACACTTCCGGCATTTGCCGTACAAGTTTGCGGAACTTCTCGCCTTGATTCAGTTGATGAAACTGCATGCTTAAATGGATGAAACATAACAGATCGTAGCCGGCCTTTTCGCGGTCAACAATGGCGGTATAGTGGCGGATGTAACCATCTTTTTCCAATCGCCGCAGGCGGGCGTGGGTGGCGGGCGGCGAAAGTTTGATACGGCGAGCTAGCTCCACATTGGTCAGTCGACCGTTATTTTGCAGGGCATGTAATACGGCTTTGTCCACATTGTCAAGCATGATATTCTTTGAATTTTTTATCATAAAATTGTTCCCATAACCTATAAATATTCTGCGTTTTCTTAGAAACTCAAAATATATTATAGTTCAATTTATCGATCTCATCAAAATATTCTGAATACACTCAATAATCCCTTATTAATCTGAATTAAGACAATCATTTTATGAGCTTCTTTGTCGCAATTGTATTTATCAAATAAGGCCAATCAGATTATTTAAACTTGAACGGGCAGCGTTCGAAGATATGCAGAGATTTTTAATTAAATGAAAAGGCACCCGGGGATTTTCCCATGAGCGCTGTGCTGTTCTCCGACATCCTTCACCCCATCCTAACTTTCGTTCTGGATTTGCTTAATGCCCGCCAGGTCCGCGTTGGTACGCGCCCGCTTGTCCGCACTAATGTTCGCAGGACAGGGGGTTATATGGAGGGTATCGACTTTTGTATAAGAACCGATGGAAATTAAATGACGGACGCCAGGGTGAGGGGGGCACCCTGGCGTCCGTCACATTTCATAATACTATAACCCGTATCACAATGCAAGAGGTTTTGAATTAGAAATTTATTAGTCTATCCTGAAGATGTACATACCATCTACATAAAGAAGGTGCCCCTGGGGGGAATCGAACCCTCATCTCGGCCTTAGGAGTGCCTTGCTCTGTCCATTGAGCTACAGGGGCAGTGCAGAAATTATATCAAACTATGGAGCGGGCTTCCTGAGCGGGCTCCCGGCCGGGATCAATGGATCGTGTTAAAGATGACCCTGGAGGCTCTATCCAGCAGGATAACAAACCCTGCGTACCGATCATTCCAGTACGCGGCGAGCTGGTTAAATAAGACTGGATTGAATGAACGGAAGAGTTCCGGCGGAACACCAAAACCGCCAAAAAAACCTATCCCCAGCGTCCAGATCGTCAACCCAATTACAAGCAACCAGAAGGCTAAACGCAGTCCGAGCCTGGACTTAAGAACCTCATCCATTCTCCAAACAAGAATTGCTGAAACAAGGATACATGGGATGTAGAAATCTGGTATGTAGCGCTCGGCACCGAAAAAAAACACCGCAAGGAAAAGAAATTGTCCTGCACCGGCTAAAGTGACTGTGGCCAAAAAATAATTCAACTTCGAAGGCGGAGGTGAAATGACCTGTGGTTTGCCAGACGGGATCATCCTCAGAATGAAAAGCGGAACCGCCAGTCCCATTAGCCATAGGCCCGGAACCGAGGAGAAGATCCCAAAAATGTTATGATCGAACAGCATTCCGGCGGGGACAGTCAGCCAGTTTGGGAGCAGGGAGGGTTCGAACAAAGCGGATTTGACAAAAGGGAATTTTCCGACAATGGTCAGAGGATAAAAGAGGTATATATATAAATTAGAGGGAAGATAGGAGATAGAGAAATAGCTGCTGTGTGCTACAGGGATGGTTAATTGATATAGTTGACCGGTCTCCAATGGATTGCCAAAGCGGGCATAATTGTAGGCACCCAGGCCGATCGCGCAAAGAGCCAGCGGGATGAGCAGGGAGCCTTCCTTCTTCCAGGACGGCTTCCAGCCTGTCTCGCGGCCGATCCAGACCAATGAAAAAACAAGATAGATGGCCACTGAGACTACAAGGTTTACACGAGACCCGATTGCCAGACCCCAATTTAGACCCGCCATTATCAACCAAGCAGGATTCGCCGAACCGCTGTAGAGTACCCATCCCAGAAGACCGAGGGAAAGAAAAAACTGCCCAAAGATAATGGACGTGTGATAGATCTGTGGGTTCCCCAAAAGGAAGAGGAAGGGCAGGTTTACCAGGCTCATCAAGGTGAATAATCCCGGCGTCAGGCTTGAGGGTTCAGAGAAGAATTGTCTTGATACCTGAAAAAAGGTCGCCAGCAGTACCAGGCCTAACCCTATGTAAGGGATATCCACCATAACTGAGGCGAAAGGCTGGGTGCGGATTAAACCCTCTACTGCCGCGAAAGCCAGCGCAGGGATGGGACCCCAATATAAATAATATTTCCCTTCATAATAAGAAGCATCCCAGTGATAAGGTATATTTTCACGCTGCCGGTAATCGTACGGGTTTTGGAGAGCCGCCAGTTCAGGGTTTGGTTGCTCGAGCAGGGCTAACTGCCCATGCAGGAAAGATTCGCCCAGTTGTATATAATCGTTGGCAAATTGTGGAAATGCGGGGAAGCGACCTGCCGAGGAATACCAGAGACCGTAGAAGGCGATGCCCACACAAACAAGGATTCCAAAGGCCCATCCAATGATAGGCGATAGGATTAACTGGCGCACACGATCGAAGATTGCACGGATTTTTGTAAGTTTGTCTCTGGCAAGATAGCTTAAAGCCGATACTCCATAAGCGACCAGCCCGAGGATCAGCAAAATCAGGCGCCCACTTCCCCAGCCTGGAGATCTGGCAAGGCCCAACCGATAGGCAAAAACCGCTATGACGATTGCAATGCTGCCCACAACAAGAAAAATTAGGACTATTGGATATCTCCGCTAAGGATTATTCCATGGTTTGAAGGTTCTTTCAACAGAACACACAGACGAGAAGCAAGCATGCAAGGGTGACCACAAATGTAACATGACTCACCCTGAATCTCATAATTCATTAGAAAAATAGGATGGGACGGCGATTTTCGCCGTCCCATCCTATTTTCGCAAAGCACCCCATGGGTTCTGCTCTTCTCCCGTCGCCCTTTGGGATGCGAAGCATAAGCGCAGCGAATCCTGTGGACGCGAAGCGGTATCACCACCAGGGTCACTACCAGAGGGTCGCGAAGCACGCCGGAGGCGACCGGGGGTGAGGGCCCACGGGAATACAAAATATGCCCATTATTAAATTAGGGGTTAATCATGTTACTTGTTAATCTTCCTTGAGCGGTGCAGTCGGACCATAATCAAGGATCTGTCTCACCTGCGTATTCCCCTCAGGCGGACTGACAATGCCTTTCTCTTCCATCACATCCACCAGACGCGCCGCGCGCGTGTAGCCAATTCTCATGCGTCGCTGCAGCATGGATACCGAAGCGCGCCCTTCCCGTCGGACAAAATCGATCGCTTCGCTCAGAAGCGGATCGCCGTCTGTTTTTTCCATTTCATCCCACAATGGCTTTTGTTTCAGCGGAATATTCTCAGGCAAGGCGTCCACCGGAGCGCCTGGCGCCGCATAAGGGCTGGATTGCCCGGCTTGTGTGCGCCAGTATTCGACCAACCTTTGGATTTCATGATCGGAAACGAATACACCCTGCAAACGTACAGGAGCCGGCGCATCGGGAGCCTGGTACAGCATATCGCCGCGGCCTAGCAGCCTTTCCGCGCCGGGCTGGTCGAGGATCACACGGCTGTCTACACCGGAGGCCACTGCAAAAGCAATGCGCGCCGGGAAGTTGGCTTTGATCAGGCCCGTTACCACATCAACGGAGGGACGCTGCGTGGCCAAAATCATATGGATCCCTGTGGCACGCGCCAATTGGGCTAGGCGTGTGATCGTCCGTTCGGTCTGGTCGGGCGCGATCATCATCAGGTCTGCTAATTCGTCGATCACGATCAACAAGAAAGGGAATTTCCTGCCGCCTTGGGCTTTCATGCGCGCGTTGTAATCGGTGATATTGCGGGCTCCGATTTTGGCAAACTCATGGTAACGCTTGTCCATCTCGCGCGTCATCCATTGCAGCGCCCCGACCACGCGCTCCGTTTCAACCACCACCGGCGCCAGCAAATGCGGGATGCCGTTGTATCCGGTGAGCTCTACGCGCTTCGGGTCAACCAGAACCAGTCTTAAATCGTCGGGGGTGTTGTTGAGCAGAAAAGAGGTCAGGATCGAATTCACGCATACCGATTTGCCGGAACCTGTAGTGCCTGCGATCAGCATGTGCGGCATGGCTTCGAGATTGGCCGTGATCGGATGCCCGGCCACGTCCTGTCCGAGGGCAAAGCGCAGGGAGGTTTTATTATGTTGAAAGGTTTCGCTTTCCAGAACATCGCGCAAAGCCACCAATGTCATCTCATCGTTTGGCACTTCGATGCCAACGTAACTATGTCCCGGAACGGGCGCCTGGATACGGATGCGCGGCGCGGCGAGAGCCAGCGCAAGATCATCCGCAAGCGAGGCGATCTTGCTGACGCGCACACGCGTCCTGCCGTTGCGTGTCTCGACGAAAAGCGGCTCCACCCCGAACTGCGTGATCGTTGGCCCGCGGCTGATCTCCACAACCTGTGCGGGCGCACCAAAAGATGCCAGTGTTTCCTGGATTAATTTAGCTCGCTGGTTAATAAAGTCCTCGTTCTCTGCCGGTGCGCTGCCCTCATCCAGGATATCCCCGGTTTCCGGTAACACCCATTGAATGGCAGGCGCGCTGGAGGTGGTCGTGAGGGTTGGCAGGTTGGCCGGTAAGGGGAGGGAGCCTGTCCCTGAAGCGGAGGCGGGATCCTGTTTTAAAGGAGTATAGCCATTGGTCTGCGCGTCCAATTCGGTACCTTCGGGAGCCGTATTGGGCTTGCGTCCGATTCTGGACGGCAGCGCTTTAAGGCCGGTTGTCAATGGGCCAAGCCAACGGAACAAGTCTTGAACGGTCACGTCCAGGATCATGGTAAGCGCGATCACTATCCAGGCGATCAGGATGACCGCAAGCCCCAATGGCCCGAAGCTGACCCATATGATGTTTTCGAAGAAACGACCGATATAGCCACCACCCATATTATCCTGTGCTGCTCTTAAGGTATGGATTGTCGTTAGAAGCCAAATGAAAAGCAAGACACTGCCCACAGCGCGTTCGAGCGAGAGCGGCGGGATACGTTCGATCTTGCGAAGGATCAGCCACAGGCCGAAGATAATCAGTATAACCGGCAGAATATATGCGCCCCAGCCTATGATTCCACTAAGAATACGAATGAAGCCGCCAGTGATATCAGAACGTGATGGGGCAAAGAGTGTAAGCAGGATAAGGAAGCCCAGGATCGCCAGGATGAAGCCGATAACATCCAGCCGGCGTTCGGGAGACAGGTGTTCCCAAAATGAAAGCGAGGGGGTCGGTGGTGGAGCTTGTTTACGAGAGCGCGTTTGCCCCTTTGGATACCCCTGCGGGTCAAGAGTTTTCCCTTGAAGCTTATTACTCTTCCGGGGAGGAGAAGCTGGTTTTAGGAGGGGCATGGTGGATTAGGGGATAGAGTGCGTTGAGTAGATAGTGGAAGGAAAAATAGGAAAAAACTAGCTATGTTAGTAAAAAAGGTGTAACTACTCACAGCCCCTTTATGGTATCCTAAAAAATGTAGGTGTGGGGGGGGTGCGCCCCGCACACGTCCATTTTCCGCAGGTGCAGTTGCGCTTCCTGCAAAGGTCTCTTTCGTCTCAGGCTGAAAGTCGAAGATCCTGTTCTTTAGGGCGTGAGACGAAAGGATGAGTAGATACAAAAAGATTATAGCACAAATGGTCTGTTTTCTTTAAGGTACAATTGATCGACATTCTTGAGAATATACGTGGCAATGCTGACTGACCGGGTTTAAGGTTTCAAAGTGCGAGATTTAAGACCCAGAGTCAGAAGATCAATCCAAGACCCTCCCGTAAATTCAGGAAACCGCCTCGCAGTTTGAGGCGACCACTCTTGTAGCTTACGGATTTGCTATTAGTCGCCGCCGCGCTTATGAAGGATCCGATTTGTTTGAAATTCTTTTTCTTGGCACTTCTGCTTCTGCGCCTTCAGCCAAACGTGGACTTTCGGCCCTGATCGTCAAACATGGTGAGTATCGTTTTCTGATCGATTGCGGCGAAGGTACGCAGCGTCAGATATTGCAATCCGGAACCGGCTTCAAACATCTGACGCGGGTTCTGTTGACGCACGGGCATCTCGATCACATCCTGGGCCTCGGCGGCCTGCTCAGCACCTATCTACGTTGGGAAGCAATTGACGAACTTGCGATCTTCGGAGGACGTACCGCGCTTGACCGCGTCCACGATCTGTTGTACGGCGTTGTATTACGCGGCAACCAGCCGCCCATGCCAATTCAATTCCATGAGCTTAAAGGCGGTATGTTTTTCGAAGCGGATGATTTTACCGTTTCGGCCTTTCCCGTTACGCACCGCGGACCTGATTGTCTCGGCTATGTCTTCGAGGGAAAAGCACGGCGGCCCTTTCTGCCGGAGAATGCGGATGAACTCGGTGTCCCTTTCGGGCCCGAGCGCCGCGACCTGGTGGCGGGCAAGACGATTAATCTGCCGAATGGAAAACAAGTCACGCCTGACGAGGTACTGGGCCCGGTTCAGAAGGGGTTGAAGCTCGTGGTTGTTGGGGACGCCGGTAAAACAGAAAACCTGCTCGAGGTGTGTAGAGATGCGGACGCGTTGGTCATCGAATCCACTTATCTCAACGAGGAAGCGGAGATGGCCCGCGAGTTCTCGCATCTCACGGCGCTGCAGGCCGCCGAGCTGGCGGTTAAAGCAAATATCAAACAGTTGATCCTGACGCATATTTCCCGACGCTATCGTGAGAAGGATGTATTAACGGAAGCGCAGACCGTGCATCCGAATGCTGCCGTGGCCCGTGATTTTGATACCTTCCAGATTAAAAGAGACGAAGAGAACGATCATCGGGGTTAGACGTCCGGCGATCAAAGATCGAAAATTCAACTGGCATGCGATGGGGTTTGAATGCGCGCCTGTTGCAAATTTCTGATAAACTCACACCATGAAGCTTCGTCTCATGCGCCTATCCATGATTGGGCTCGCGGCGATCCTATCAGGTACGGCATGTCAATCCCAGGCACCTTCACCTTCGGCAGATACAATGGCCACTGCGGTAGCCCGGGCCGCCGCCCTTCTACTAACTCAAACTGCAGCCGCCGCCTCACCCACGCCGCCACCGCCTACCGTTACCCTCACACCCAGCCCCACTGAAACCGAGACCGCCACGCCTACTGATAGCGGGCCGCCTCGGCTGCCCCAAACCGTGAATTTTGCAGGGTGTTATTTTGGGCCCGGACCCAGCTATACACTCGAAAGCAACATCAGTAAAGGAAAGGGTGTCCAATTGCTCGGCGTTGGAAGCGTCCCCGGGTGGTATATCATCCGTAACCCTTACTTCCACCGGCCTTGCTGGATATCGGTAAACGACCTGAAGATTTTCCCCGGCACAGACCCGTCCACCCTGCCGATAATGACTCCCGGCGTGCCGCTGATGGGGCAGTAACCTTATCGAATTTTTCCTTTCCCAATTAAATCGGTTACCTTCTTACCGCGTCGTTCGGTATCTATGGTTTGGGGCGGCGGATGACTGCATCGATCACGGTCAATTCTCCCGCCTGGTTAAACGTATGCGTCGCGAGCATCTTTCCGCCGGGCGGACGGAAAGTCGACAAAGCGGTTTCCGCGTAATCGTTTTCGTTAATCTTTAGGATTTGGTTAAATCTCAACGCATACCCGTACCGGCGGGACGAATCCTGGGACGGGCGGATCAGTTTGCCATCTTGCATGAAGATGCGACCGGCAGGTCGGGCTGAATGGATGTCTTTGACAATGGGGTTGCGTGCGTGCGGAGTCCACTCCCCTGCGAACAGATGGTCCGCATAAAAGAGATGCAAGGCGTCCAGGCTGGATCCGCCCTGTTCCTTGACATTTGCGAACAGCCAATATTTATTTTCATGCTGTAACAACGTAGCATCGACTGCGTAAATCTCTTTTATCAACGTTTTAACGAATTCCCAGCGATCGGGGAAGTGGTCGCAGCGGTAGAGTTCAATGCTGCGATTACCCGCTGTTTCAGGCATCATATAAATTTCGCCGCCCTGCTCGAAGATGAAAGGATAAGAAAGATGATAGGGGCGTTCCAAAACGACCTGGTTGGAGAGGAAACGTCCTTCCCGATCCAGGTTCAGGCAGGCTATGCGGCCCAGGCCGGTAGCATAGATCTTTTCTTCGATGAAGACGTAATAGCGATCCTCTTTCGCAAGGACGAACGGGTCACCCCAGTAGCGGTCTTTTTCCGGGCGGATCGGGTGGAACGCGGACCACAAGAGGGTATCAAAGCTTCCGCCTTGGGCTGCCATGATAACCCACTGGTCAATGAAGAAGAAGGAAGAAAAGGTCTTATCGAGTCGACGGATGGCACGACGGAAGAGGGAAGGCTGCGTCATGCCGGTCTATCCTGCGTCCAGCGTGCTCTCACCGTCTACCAGGATGTATAAACTTCGTGACGTATTTTCGCTGTGATCGAAGACGAAATCGGTGACGATATAGCCTTTGGCGAAGGCTGTTTCAAAGAATTCACGCGAAAAGAAACGCCAGTCGCGCGCCAGGGAAAAATCAGCAGCCTTCAAAGCCATGAAATCCGAAGGAATTTCGGCGGCAACCAGTTGAGTTTCGAGCGCTGGGACGTGCTCGGGAGGACGGACTAAATTTCCCGGTCCGGTCTGGAGGGTATATAACGGACGGACGCCGACCCGCGTGAGGTTGCTCAATTTCAGGGTCGGGCGAGGATGTTTGCCGAGCCGGCGTTCGACGCGTTTCGTGTTGATCCACCAATCCACCTGAAAGCGGTCGGACGGCAGCCCTGCGTTCAAGCCGTCGCGCATATCGCCATATTCCGAGCGCAGATAGGTGGAACAGACCGCGCCGAGTCGGGCGACGTTGAGATAAGCATTCCGACTGAGCATCGGATCGTACGTCCAAGTGATGTGATCGAGGCTCTGATGTCGGACCATCTGCCATTGGGCACGTTTCAGGGCAAAACCGATGCCGCTGTCGCGATGCTCGGGAAGAACCCCTGCCTCGTGTGAACAATGTTTGGGACGCGGTCCATCCGGTGTGAACTCAAGTCCTGGAAATCCAAAGACATAGCCCACCAGCTTTTCGTCCACAAAGGCACCAAGTACCAGACCCCCGTTATGGACGACCGTGATGAGCAAAGGCGCAGGGACAATGTCTGTTTCACTACCGGGCCATACTACGCGGTGAATGGCTTCAACCGCAAGCATTTCATCCAAAGTTTCAAGAAGGCGAATATTCCAGGGTGCCATGGTTTATCAACAAAGTTGCCGGTCAGGAGTGAACATTTATTTTTTTTCTTTTTTTAATCGGCTAATTCAATTGCCAGATATTGGCCTAAAAGTGGAACGTACGGATCGATTCCAGGACTTTTTTTGTAGTATCGGAGGTCTGTGTTGCAACGGCCTTCCAAAGCGCGCTGGCCCAGGGCGTGCGTTTTAAGTAATCGAGGCGATAAGTGAACCGCGCAGGCATGAGACCGAAATTACGCGGCAGGTTGTCCACCGGGCAGGTGCGGTTGATTGCAATGTAATCCAGCCAGAAGGACGAGGCTGGATAAAATGGGATAAAAGATTCGAAGGTCACGATCATTGCGCGCAGTACGACCGGAGGCAGTTCAAAGAGATACCGCGGCCTTTGCGTGATTTGCATGATGCTCTCGACGATTTGCCGCACCGTGAAAAATTCACTTCCGCCGATCTCATACGTGTGGTTGATCGTCGCCTCATTGTCCAAAGACCAGAGCAGGACCGTTACCAGATCTTCCACCCATAAGGGTTGAATGACGGTCCGCGTGCTGCCGGGCAGCGGAAAGAAGAAAGGTGTAATTTGCAGTAAGCGCGCCAGGCTGGTGGTGAAATGGTCTTCCGGGCCAAAGATAAGTGAGGTTTGAAAAATTGTGTATGGGACACCCGACCGTCGGATATGTTCTTCGGCGATACCTTTGGCCTTGAAGACCGGGAAACCCGACGAACGTCCGGCACCGATATGGCTGAGGTAAAAGATGCGCTTGACACCCGCCTCCGCTGCGACTCGGGCCAAATTCTCGGTGCCACGCATATCCAACGCCAACAGGTTGGCATTACGCCCTTGCGACTCAGCCCCAGCCAGATGATAGATTACGTCTACGTCTTTGAGGGCTGCGCGTATCGCACGTTCATCCGCCAGGCTGACCACGGCTACCTCGACCGGAAGCCCTTTGGGTAGACGCGGTGAACGGCGGGAAGGTCGAATGAGAACCCGCAGCCCTTGCCCGGTTTCGAACAAATGGCGCATCAGCACGCGGCCGATGAAGCCTGTTGCGCCTGTGATTAATATCATGAAACAAATTATAGCAGAGGTGGAAAAGGCTCTTTTTGGTATGAAATTGAAAGCTCCTTCTAAAGCTGCGCTTTTTGAAGACAGAGTAGAATTAATTTCTTAGTTGGTATGGGCCAGCCTGGCGCAGAGCCCGGATTATCATCGAATGAAGCTTCAATCAAGACCTGCTTCCACCTCCCGTTCGCTGAAAAATAAAACCAGAGAAGAATTTAGCCTGGGTTTTCATAAAAATGCGCTTCCCATGTGGGTGGTTGACGTGGAAACCTTGCGTTTTCTGGATGTCAACCCGGCAGCTGTGAAGCTGTATGGATATTCGCGCGCAGAGTTTCTAATGATGCGGATCTCAGACATCACAGATGAGGAAGTTGGCCCGCACCTAAAAATCGTGGGACGGAATGGGCACCACTATTCGGGGGAAAGTACGCACTGCAGGAAGGACGGCTCCGTTCTGCATGTCCAACTATCATCGAAGAGAATTGCCTATGACGGTCTTAAAGCTGCCCTGGTGGAGGTCAGAGAGGTCATAGAGGAAAAGCAGACTGATCAATTCTTCAAGAGGCTGCTGGACGATACGCCTGATTCCATTGTGGTTATCGATCCAAAGGGGAAGATCGTAATGATCAATAAACAGGCGGAAAGATTGTTTGGCTATACCCGAGATGAGATCCTTGGTAAAAGTATGGAAGACCTTATCCCAGAACATTTTCGATCGGGACATCGGGTCCATCGCCTCGATTACTTTGATAAACCGAGCGTCCGTCGAATGGGTGCCGGGCTTGAATTACGAGGGATCGCCAAAGACGGCACCGAATTTCCAGTGGAAATCAACCTCAGTCCGTTTCAAACGGAGGAAGGCCTGCTCGTCCTGGCTTCTATACGGGATATCACAGCTCAGACGCAGGCAATCGCTGCGTTGCACGAAGCGGAGGCGAAATACCGCGATTTGATCGAAAAGCTTCCCATGATCGTTTACACCAATCGGCCCGGTGATATAAGCCTAACGAGATACGTCAGTCCACAGGTTGAAAAGATCCTGGGCTATACCCAAAAAGAATGGCTGGACGATCCAAGATTCTGGCAAAAAGCATTACATCCTGAAGACCGGCAGCGTGTACTGGCTGAAGTGGATCGGGTGGATCGAACCGGCGAACCGTTTGACATGGAGTATCGCGTGATCGGACGTGACGGCCGCGTGGTCTGGTTCCGTGACCAGGCGGTTTTGCCTCGAGATATGGAAGGTCATCGACTCTCCTGGCAGGGGTTAATGATCGATATCACCGAGAAAAAGCAGGCGGAGGAAGCCCTTGGTCATAGCGAGAATAACTACCGCGATCTTATTGATAATACACAGCTTTTGTTCTGTACTCACGACTTACAAGGCAACCTGCTTTCGATCAACCCTTGGGCAACCAAGGTGATGGGATACGAAGCGAAAGATCTGATTGGCAAGAATATTCGGTCTATCCTTGCGCCTGAGACGCGGATGAAATTTAAAACATACCTTGCGAACATCCGCAAACACGGGGCCGCGCAGGGGGTTATGCAAGTCATCACTGCCTCCGGGGATCGGCGTTTTTGGGAATATCACAATACGCTCAGGACAGCAGGTACCGCCGAGCCGATCGTACGCGCTACGGCTTATGACATTACCGAGCGCAAGGCAGCGGAAGAAGGTTTGCGCCAATCGGAAGCCATGTATCGGGGGTTATTTGAAAGCGTGCTGGACGGTATCTTCCGCACCACACCGGATGGCCGTATTATCTCCATCAACCCGGCCCTTGTTCACATGCTGGGCTATGAATCTGAGGACGACCTGCTTTCGATAAATGTCGGAAGTCTATATCTTGACTCCCAGGTTTGGGAACGAAATAGAAGAATATTGAAGAAGACCGGTGAATTACGTAACGTCGAGATCGAATTAAAACGCGGCGATGGCAAACTGTTGGCAGCTCTTGAAAACTCGCGCGCGGTTCGAAATTCAAAGGGTGGAATAATTTTTTACGAAGGCACGCTGACGGATATTACCGAGCGCAAGCATGCCGAGGAGGCCCTCCGTTCTTCAGAAATTGAATTACGCGCATTATTCGAGGCCATTCCCGACCTGGTGCTGGTGCTGGATAAGGATGGGCGCTATCTAAAGATCGCGCCGACAAACCCCAATACCTTCCATTTCCCGGCGGAAAGTACTCTTGGCAGGCATATGCATGAGATCTTCTCCCGCCAAAAGGCAGATGAGCTGGTCGGGCATATCCGGAAAGCATTACGGACGAACAAACCGGTACAGTTTGAATATGCCCAGCTCATTGGTGACCGGATTATATGGTTTTCTGGAACGACGGCTCCACTAACAAAAAATACGGTCGTATGGGTCGCGCGCGACATCTCGCCTCAAAAACAGGCCGAGGAGCAGGACCAACGCCGTCTCGTGGAATTGGAAACATTGTATGAAACTGGGCTCGTTCTAAGCCAGACCCTTGATCCAAAGCAGATCGGCCAAAAAGTGATTAAAGTCCTTTCGGAGCGCCTCAACTTGCACCACGCCGCGGTACGCGTCCGGCGTGGCGATAGCGACGAAGTAGAACTATTGGCCTTTGGCGAGGTGGAAGATCAGGGCGCCTTGACGGAAGCCGTACAATCGCGGGTTCGAAATGCGATTACGAAGATCGGGCAGGGCATGGTCGGCTGGGTGATGCGGCATGGGCGGATTATCAACAGCGGCAACCTTCCGGATGATCCGCGCTATTATGAAACTTTCCCAAATATGCTGTCCGGTTTATACGTCCCGATCTGGGCCGGCGGGCGCGTCCTGGGTTGCATCAGCGTTGAGATCGATCAGCATGACGCGTTTAATGATGCCGACGAACTCCTTTTGACTACCCTGGCTTCCCAGGCAGCGGCAGCTTTGGAAAACGCCCGTTTGTTCGCCGAGACCCAGAAGACCGCTGCGGAGGGGAACACTCTTTTTGAAGCTACGCGCGATCTGACGGCTCAAACCGATCTTTCGACTCTGTTGCAGACCCTCGCTTTTAGAGTTGCAGCCCTTTTGAACACTCCCGGCGGTAGTGTGTATCTCTATGATCTCGAAAGGGATGACCTGGAAATAGTATCGGCCACTCATGAAAACCTGCCAATTGGGACGCGGCTTAGAATGGGAGAGGGCATGGCAGGGCGCGTCGCGGAAAACCGCGAAGCCCTAATTGTGCAGGATTATCAAAACTGGGATGGGCGTTCTTCTCAGTACGCAAATCAACCATTTGCGGCAGTCCTTGAAGTCCCCATGCTTTATAGAGGCGAGCTGATCGGTGTAATTGCCGCTTACCGATTACACTCTGAAGATCCTTCGGCGGCGGAGGAAAACCGGAGATTTTCCGAAGGGGACCTGCGGCTGGCTTCATTATTTGCGGCCAGCGCGGCCGGCGCGATCTATAGTGCGCGTTTGTTCGATGCGGAGCGTGTGAGAAGGGAGGATGCAGAAAGGCTGCGACAAATTGCCGTGCGTTCAGCAGAACGGCTGTCAGTCTTGCACGCCGCCACGCAGGAGATCACGAGTATCAGCCAGGATCCTGAACAGGTTTACTCTTCGATCCATCAGGCGGTATCCCGGTTGATGTCCACAGAAGCCTTCGCGATTACACTTATTAACGAAGAACATCATGAAATAGATGGGGTTTATTTATTCGATAAGGATGGCCGAAGTCCTTCATTGAAAATTCCTTTTGGACAGGGGTTTTCCAGCAGGGTGATTTTAAGCGGGGAGACAATATTAATAAACGATCTCGAGACGGCGGTCTACAAGGTTCTTCATTTTGGCTTGCAAGAGCATGTCCGTTCGATACTTGCAGTACCTTTGCGGGCAGGCGGACGTGTGATCGGAGCCATTTCTGCCCAGAGTTACTCGGCGGATGTCTATAATGAAGAAGACCAGGTATTGCTTGAGATGCTGGCTGCCGAGGCTGCTATTGCCATTCAAAATGCTCGCCTTTATCAAGAGGCTTTGCGTTCCGCCGAACGCCGATCGGTGCTGCACCAGGTCGGTCAGGAAATGGCCCGCCTCAATCAGGAGCCTGAACAGTTATATGCTGCGATCCATGAAGCGGCTGCTCAATTAGTGCCGACCGATCTGTTTTTCATTGCACTGTCCAACGGAGCAGAAAATCAGGTGGAGTGCGTCTATGCGGTTGACCGTGGGGACCGTAGGCCGGGTATTCGATTCCAGCTGGGCTCGGGCTATTCCGGTTGGGTCATCGAAAACAATAAGACCCTCCTCATCCAGGATGCGCGCAGACCGAATACTTTACAGTCCGTTAAATTATCGGAAGGTGAAGATACCCGCTCGGTTCTGGTCGTCCCATTGCGCCTTGGCAAAAAAGTGATTGGCGCAATGTCAGCCCAAAGTTATCGCGAAAATCAATACGGCGAGGAAGACCGGGTTATTTTTGAAATGCTCGGCTCGCAGGTGGCAATTGCCATTGAAAACGCCCGTTTGTTCGATCAAACACGCCGCCGCCTAAACGAACTCGAGTCACTGACGAAAGCGGGTGAGGCGCTGACCGGTACCCTTGAATTACGCCCCCTGCTTGAAAATATTTTACGGGCTGCCTGCCAGGCGATACCCGCCGCTGAAAAAGGGACCATCCTGCTGGGCGAGGAGAATGAACAGGGTCATTTGCATGTTCGTGCGCAAGTGGGCTATGCGGATGCTCGCATAATGGAAATCCCATTTGACGATGCCAAAGGCTATGCAGGCCGTGCTTTTCATGAGAAACGCCCGGTCCTGGTTCGCGATTCCCTGGCCGAATATGACATCCCTTTCGGCCAAAAGCTTGTGGAAGTTAATGAAGTGCGGAGTGCGATCGTGGCGCCTTTGATCGTAAAAGGCGAGGCCATTGGGGCGATCTCACTGGATAATGCTTCACAGAGATCTGCTTTCGACGAGGAGGATCTGCGCTTATTGGTATTGTTCGCCTCTTCTGCGGCGGTGGTGATCGAAAACGCCCGACTCTTTGGCGAGACACGTCATCGTGCGGATGAGTTCGAGATACTCCACGAGATGACTCGCGATATAGGTGCCCATCAACAGGACCTGGCGTCACTCCTGCCTACCCTTGTGGAAAGGGCTGCCCATATGCT
>JBGQIO010000057.1:0-17802 GCA_041498515.1 Anaerolineae bacterium | reverse complement strand
CTGTTTCATTTCATAGGCTTGGGTCGTGATGGTCTTGAGACGCGTTGCAAAAAGCTCCGGATCGCCTTTCTTTTGCTGATCGATAAACTCATCCAAGGCCGCCGTATTAACTGTGACGCCGCTGTTGGCCAATACTATTTCAAAAGATTTTGGTGTTTGGATCTTTTCGAAATGTTGTTGTCCGTTTTTTAAATAGAAAAGAAGAAGCCCGCCATAGGTTGAGGCGGTATTATCAACTCCACTCGCCACCCCATGATAAGGAAATTCACCCTGCCAGGCTGTCCGGTTAATCTCTTCAATCGAACAGCCCAATTTGAATTCTGCGTTCAAGGCCCGCGCCAGCGAAACGCAACTGGCAGCACTTGCGCCTACACCACTTCCAGCCAATAATGTTCCCCCATAGGTAATCTTAATCGGATTCTTTTTGACGTCAATTTTCATGACTTCGAGAATTCTATCAATCGAGCGCGCCTGCTGTTCCTTTTTCTTTTCCTTATACCCCGGAACCTCAATCCGGTTGTCTTCCAGGATCCATCCATCGCCGTCAATCCTTTCCACCGTTGCCACCGTTTCAAAGGGAATTGACGAGACAATCGCCGGAACTTCATCCAGAACGAATTGATCGCCTATCAAGATTGTTTTTCCAAAACCTGTTCCTTTAGCCATGTGAGCCTCCTTCGATGATTTTTTCCATTTCCTCGATCAGTTTTTCTTCTTTGCCAATGGCCACCGTGGTGGCAGCCGTCAGACTATGGCAGGCATCAGAAAATCCTCCCAGTCTGGTCGTCGCTTCGGGAAGCAATATATTAAGTCCCATTGTTCTACCCGCCCTGATTTCCCCTTCCATAAAAGGAGAAACCCGCATGGAAATCTTCACGTCGTTAAACCGAATAGCACCGAAGCCCGGGATTTCATCCGGAATAATCTGAAATCCCGCGAGGTATTTCCGGGGATCAATATGGTTCGTGTCCTTAATAGCATCACAGAATGCCCCGATCATTTTTACACCCATCGGAAAAAAGCGTTTTTCGACATGAAACCACTGGATGTGAGGCGCTTTTTTCAAAGCGCCTGCCTGAAGCCTTGTGATCTCTTCGTTAAATATCTTCGTCCTGATAGCCTTTAATTCTTCCACCATCCGGTCCGACTCTGGTGAAACCCCTTCCAGGCAAACCCTGACCCCCATATCCGGTCCTTTTTGGTAATAGCCTACTCCCCCTAATATATCCAGATAGTCCCCTTGTTCAGTACAGGGTATTTGACCTTTTGAACTTGTCAGCAGGTACTGCTCCCCGGTATCATGTTTCCTAATCTCGATCAGGCCCTGTTGGACGGCTTCCATTGCAACTTCACGGTTCTGGCTCACCAGCTGACCGTCTACAAAAAAACCGTCGCCCACCGCACCCACGGCTGCGATATGAGCCATGTCACGATTGACCGGATCCAGAGTACGCGCAAAAAGATAACAGGTTGTCGAAGCGGAAATATCCCGATCCCCCTTCAATCCAAATAAATCAGGGTCAAGATTGTGAACTCTCGGATCGGTCGAGGCTTCTGCGACGTGGTGATCCAGGATCAGCGTCAGATTTCTCCCCTTGTTCAATTCGGAAAGCAGCGGTGCGATCCTCCCTGCAAAATCGGCAAAGATGAGGATGCTTCCCTCCTGTTCGTAAACCTTTTTTAGCACTGCGGGATATGGCTTTTCCAAACAGAAGCGCTGGACTTTCATTCCCTGCCTTTCGAGTGCGCGGGTGAGTATGGCGCCCGAACAAAGCCCATCGGCATCATTGTGGTGAAAGACCTGAACAGTCTTTTCAGGCCATTGCTCGACTTCCCGAATAGCACGTTTCATGGCGTCAATCAAGATATTCAGCATACTTCTCCTTTACTAAATTAATCAATTTCGAATCCTAACAGAACCGTGATCAAAATCAAGACAATTGAAATGGCATTAATTTTTGGCAAAATACTAATAGGCAGCATAGAAATGGCATGAATTGGAAGAGTCGAGTCGTACCCGACTAGAAAAATCGCGGTGTTAAAGTTATCAAACGACAGCAGAAAGGCCAGAATACCGCTGGCAAACTAGGCTGGCCTTTAAAAAGAAATTGTAATCCGCGCGTTCGCACGCTTTAAATGGCGGGCTCACCTGAATCTCAATTTTCAATTGAAAATCGCTTAGGAAGGAGACACCCTTGCGAAATTCACAGGAACATCGACGCTTTCCACCCGATAAATAAAACCCATTTCGTCGAACATAGTGCGAAAATGTTTTAGTCCTGTCTCGCGGTTTTCCAAAACTAAATCCTTTAACCCGACATAAATCACTTCGCACATAGTAAAGTTCCATAACTACTCAAGGAAAACAAGGCGCCTTGATTAGAATCGGAAGGTATTATACTCCACAGTTTTTGGTTCGCTCAGTTCCATGTTGGATTTGTGGGATGCTCTATGAAAATGAGCGGACCAAAAGTATCAGATCAAAATACTCAGTAATTTGCTTCGTATGCATGCAATCTGGCCTGTATTGTATAATGAGCCCATGCTGGCCGAATTACCCCGCCCGATCATCTTCGCACATCGCGGCGCCTCCGCCCATGCACCTGAAAATACTCTCGCCTCCTTTAAGCTGGCATTAGCCCAGGGGGCTGACGCCATTGAACTTGATGCAAAACTCAGTGCGGATGCCCAAGTCGTTGTTTGTCACGACCCCACCCTCGACCGTACCACAGACGGGACGGGTGATCTTTCTAAAAAAACGTTGGCTGAATTGCGCGCTCTGGATGCGGGCAGTTCCTTCTCCGTAAAATTTAAAGGTGAGAAAATCCCGCTGCTTGAAGAGGTATTCGAATCCCTTGGAAAGAAAATATTCATCAACGTTGAATTGACCAACTACACCACTCCGCACGACGCACTCGTCGAAAAAGTTTGCGCCCTGGTCATTAAACACGGACTTGAGAGCAGCGTGCTTTTTTCTTCGTTCCTCGCTTCCAATCTCAAGAAGGCCTTCCGTCTCCTGCCAAATGTCCCGCGCGGGTTATTGGCCCGAGGCGGCTGGAGGGGAGCATGGGCCCGTTCATTTGGTTTCACTTTTGGTGATTATGCTGCGCTCCATCCCTACCTCAGCGATGTAAACGCCCAACAAATCCAGCGCGTGCATAAGCGCAAGCGCCGCGTTCATGTCTGGACGGTCAGCGAAACCGAGGCGATCAAACGTCTCAAAGATTGGGGCGCCGATGGACTCTTCACGGTTGATCCGGAATCAGCGTTACGGGCCGTGGGGAGGCGGGTGTGATCCCGTATGAGTGGTTCGAGCAGGCGGAAGCGCGCATCGCTCCACATATTCAAAAGACTCCGCTTAAATTGGATGCGAAAAGGGGGCTGCTTATCAAATGGGAAAACCACCAGGCCACAGGTTCATTCAAAGCGCGCGGCGCACTGAATAAGGTATTGACGCTGGCGGAGTGGGAGCGCGCCACCGGGCTGGTGGCAGCTTCGGCTGGAAATCATGGGCAAGGTGTCGCTCTGGCGGGACGTCTTACGGGCGCGGCGGTGGAGGTCTTTGTGCCGGAGCACGCCGTTCCCGCCAAAGTCCAGGCAATGCGAGAATTGGGCGCAAAGATTTTTTTCGTCGAAGGCGGATATGCGCAAGCAGAATTAGCCGGACGCGATTACGCTCAGGCTCATCGAAAAGTATTTATCTCTCCTTATAATGATGGACAGATTATCGCGGGTCAAGGTACGATCGGATTGGAGATCTTGCGGGAGCTTTCCTCCGCAACCAATCCGTCTTCATTTCAAAAAAAGGAAGGCGATGGGTGGAGAAGAGAAGCTGCGAATTGGATCGTTCCCACCGGCGGCGGCGGATTAATTTCTGCTTTAGGCGTACTCCTGAAGAACACCGAATCCCGTCCGCGGTTGATCGCCGTGCAAGCAGAGGCCTCGCCGTTCACCCACAGCCTCTTTCACCGCCATACACAGGACGGAGTGCAAGATCTACCTACGTTAGCCGACGGCTTGAGCGGTGCCGTCGAAGAAGGCTCGGTTACGATCCCCATGATCGAAGAATTTGTGGATGAATTTGTTCTTGTATCAGAAGAAGAGATCGCACAGGCAATCGCGTTCGCCTGGACTGTTTATCATGAAAAGATAGAAGGCTCGGCCGGGGTTGGATTAGCAGCAGTTATCACAGGAAAAATTAAAGAGCGCTCATCCGTGGTAATCATAACCGGCGGCAATATCCAGCCCGAGGTTCACAATGAGATCGTTGCGCGGTATGCGGGGGAGAAATGGGCCTGAGGCGTTACTACCCGGCTTTGATGCTCCTGGTACTGATCCTGACCACAGCAGGCTACCCGTATGAAGTTAGAGCTCAGGGCGGGAAACCTTCGGCTGCCGTCACTCAATTATTTGAGAATATGACGCCGGAAGAGCGGGTCGGTCAGCTATTCCTAGTCACCTTCACCGGTACGGACACGAGTAATAAATCACAGATCTATGATCTGGTCGTCAAACACCATGTAGGCGGCGTTGTGCTACTTTCAAGCAATGATAATTTCGTGGTCGCACCCAATACTGTTCTTGCGGCCTATCAATTAACAAGCAGCCTGCAAGAAATGGAATGGGATAGTTCAGTCAATCCTCCCACAGATCCGAAAACCGGACAGCTTATTTCCCACGAGTATGTACCTCTGTTTATCGCAATGTCGCAAGACGGCAACGGCGCGCCCGGCGATCAGATCTTGAGCGGCTTAACGCCTCTGCCCTCCGAGATGGCGATCGGTGCGACCTGGTCGCCTGACCTTGCCAAACAAGTAGGGACCATCATGGGTCATGAACTCTCCGCATTGGGCATAAATATGTATTTTGGCCCTTCCCTGGATGTGCTTGAAACCCCGAGCAGTTCACCGACCAATGATCTCGGCGTGAGCGTTTTCGGAGGCAATCCGTATTGGGTGAGTGTGATGGGCAACGCTTACATCAGCGGGCTGCACACCGGCTCTCAAAATCGCCTTTTGGTCATCGCAAAACATTTCCCAGGACGCGGTAGCGCCGACCGTTCCGATGAACAGGAAGTAGCGACGGTTCGCCAATCCCTTGACCAGTTAAAGCAAATTGAATTGTCGCCATTTTTTGCCGTGACCGGAAATGCCGCGCTGCCCGTCTCACCGGCGGGTACAACCGATGGACTGCTCCTTTCGCACATTCGTTATCAGGGTTTTCAAGGAAATATCAGCGCGACCACGCGCCCGGTCAGTTTCGATGCACAAGCACTGTCTTCCATACTCAGTCTCCCCCAATTTGCCACCTGGTGGGCGAACGGCGGCCTGATCGTTAGTGATGATCTGGGGACGAAAGCGGTGCGGCAGTTCTATACTACGGGTACTGATTTCCCGGCCCGCACCGTGTTACGTGATGCGTTTGTAGCAGGAAATGACCTGCTCGATCTCGGCAACATCGTCTCCAGCGACGCACCCGATAACTACACCACTGTTTTGGAAACCATCGATTACTTTTCACAGAAATATCGCGAAGATCCGGCTTTTGCCCAACGTGTGGATGCATCCGTGCTCCGCATCCTGGCTCTCAAGGAGCATTTATACCGGTCGTTCAGTTTTCAAAATGTGATTCCCTCGAGCGCCGGTCTGGGCGACCTTGGCAATTCGCAGCAGGTGACATTTGAGGTTGCACACAGCGCAGCTACATTGCTCAGTCCGGATGCACAGAACCTGGCGACCGTTCTTACGGCGCCGCCAAAAGTGCGCGATCGTATTATCTTTTTCACCGACACTTCGCAGGTGCAACAATGCAGCTCGTGTGCAATGCAATCGGGGTTGGCTTTTGACGCGCTTCAGAGCGCGATCGTCAGGCTCTATGGTCCGCAGAGCGGAAACCAGACATCCTCCTTCCGTTTATCTTCCTACTCTTTCGATGACGCGGCTAATTACCTGGCGGGAAAAAGCCCCCCTTATCTACAGGATGATCTGAGCTCTGCCGGCTGGGTGATCTTTTCTTTAACCGGATCCGGCCGGAACCAACAGCAAATTATCAGCAACTTCCTTTCCGGACAACAGGACCTGCTGCGCCCCAAGCACGTCATCCTCTTTGCCTTCGGCGCGCCGTATTATCTCGATGCAACCGATATATCACGGCTAACCGCTTATTACGCACTTTACAGCCAGGAACCTCCCTTTGTTGAAGTAGCTGCGCGTTTACTCTTTCAGGAATTGACCCCAACGGGCGCGTCGCCCGTTTCCATCCCCGGATTGGGTTATGAGTTAAGCTCCATCACAGCACCCGACCCGAACCAACTCATCTCGCTTGTATTGGACCTCCCGGCATCACCAGTTTCGACGAATGAACCCATTCCAGCGGCGACACCGGTGCCGCTCTATAAGATCGGCGACACGATCGCCATTCGAACCGGAGCGATAAAAGATCATAACGGAGAGCCCGTTCCGGACGGGACGGTAGTGCAATTTTCCATGAACCTAACCGGGGAAGGCGGCGGGATCTTGCAGCAAGCGAACGCAGTAACAACCAAGGGAGTGGCCCGCGTTTCATTTGGTTTGGATAAGCCCGGTTTGCTTCAAATACGCGCAACAAGCGACCCGGCCCTCCGATCCGAAGTGTTACAGCTCGATGTTTCCAGCGGAGGTCAGCCGGCTGCCGTGACCGTGATCATTCCCCAGCTTACTCCCGAAGTTGTACCGCAAACTACAGGTACGCCTACAACAGCGCAGAATGAATTTGTCACACCTAAAGGAACTCCGCGTTTTATCGCATGGCTGCTGATCATCCTGGTGCTGTTGGCAGGGGCGGTATTAGTCTACTTCGCAGGCATTCGAGTGGAAAGCATGCGATGGGGAATCCGCTGGGGTCTCTGCGCGCTGGCTGGCGGTCTGTTGAGCTATAACTACATGGCGCTTGGCCTGCCTGGCAGCGCAAATTTTACAACCTCCAATGGGATTGGAGGGATCGTGTTGATAACAATTTTCGGATTACTAGCAGGGTGGGGTGCCGGCTGGCTCTGGTCACGCCAGATTTTAAAATAGGGTCCAGGCTCGTTATCAATGCAGAAGGGTGGCGATCAAGCTCAAGAGGAGCAAACCGGCGGTCGTCCATAAGAGAACCGCATCGGTTTGCGGTGTGAAGAGATCAAGCCTGGGAATTTCAAACGCCGATTGATGTGCACCCGGCCGGGCCGGTAGGACGCCTCCACTGAACAAATAATTGTTGAAGGATTCAATTGACTCCGGACGGTCATCGGGGTGCAAGGCCATGGCCCATAAGATAGCTTTCTCCGTACGGGCGCTAATCGACGAGTTGATCTCGCGCGGCGGCACCAGGCTGGCAGGCTGGACAAAACGTTTGCGCGCATCGGGGGGTGGCTCGTTGGTCAGCAAGTGGTAAAGCGTCGCGCCGAAGGAATAAATATCGGAACGCATGTCCGTGTGAGTCTCGTCGCTGCCATATTGTTCAAGAGGAGTATAAAGAGCCGTGCCCTGCCCTTGAATGACGGTGATCGTCATTTCTTCGTTGGGCGTCATGATCTTGACCAGACCGAAATCAACCAGCTTGAGCAAACCACTGGGCGTTATTTTGAGGTTACTCGGCTTGATATCGCGATGGACAATGGGCGGCTCTTGACCGTGCAGATAGGCGAGCGCATTGGCGAGTTGGAAAGCCCAGCCCAAAACCTGGTTTTCGGAGATGAACAATTTATTGTGACGATATTCGAGCATAATCGTCCGAAGGTCGTCGCCTGGGACAAAATCCATTACAAGATAATCACGCGGGCCGTTGGAGAAGAAATCCGAGACTTTAGGCAGGTTGGGATGATCGAGGCGCGCGAGAATTTGCGCCTCGCGCAGAAATTGCTGGCGGGCCTCTTCCCGAATATTATCCGTCAGGGTGCGGTCGTACTCCACTTCTTTAAGAGCACACACACGGCCTTCCAGCCGGAGATCATCGGCCAGATAAATCGAGCCAGCGCCGCCCTGTCCAATCCGTTCCTGGACTTTATAGCGGCCGCGCAAGACCTCGCCCTTCTTTAAGAAAAGGGGCATCTTCTCCTTTCGTTAAGATGTCGCGGCAAGCCATTGTGACAGGTTCCGGCCCCAGCCAATTATTTTATATCGATGGACCACCTGCAATAATGCACGAGCCAATGACATCATTTCCATGCAATTCATCTCGGCGTAGATTCTGCACAGAAACCAATTTTATGCTATATTATAAACGTCTTCCTTTCAATTTCATTCTTCATTCCTGAGGGATTTAATGGCTCGTACTGAAGAATTTCCCATGCTGGTTGCGCAGGAAGGTCCGCTGAAGGGTCAGCGTTGGCCCTTGAGTCGAACGCTTGTCATCGGGCGCGAGGCTAATTGTGAGATCGTTATTCCCGACCGGCAAATCTCGCGTTTTCATGCACGCCTCACATTAACACCTGAAGGCATCATTCTCGAAGACCTCGGGAGTAAGAACGGTACGCATCACAACGGCAACCTGCTTTCAGGACCGGTCATGCTGCAGGATGGCGATAAGGTGCAGATCAGCTATGTCCAGGAATTTCTCTTCTTTACTTCAGATGCCACCGTCCCGCTGACCGAGGGCATGGGACGACCCGGTCGTCTTGTAATGGAGCAAAAGTCGCGCCGCGTATGGGTCAACCAACAGATGCTCGTCCCGCCACTCTCCGCACAGCAATTCAAACTGTTGTCGCTGCTCTATGAAAGTTCGGGACAGGTCATCAGCCGCGCAGACCTGGTCACCACGGTATGGGGCGAAGAGCAGGCTTCCGGTGTTTCTGACCAGGCTCTGGATGCGCTGATCCGCCGCCTGCGCGACCGGTTGAACACGTTAGATTCCACACAGCAATACATCGCCACCGTACGCGGACACGGCGTGCGTCTCGATAATCCACCCGTTTAAAAAACCAAGATCTTAAAGAATTTTCAGACCTACATGGATTAATGATAACTTTATGGTTGACAGTCAGCTTCCTTTAGAACAAGTAGTAGTGGGGGATTCTACAGAAATCCTTAACTCTCTCCCCGAGAAATCAATTGACTTGATCTTTGCCGACCCGCCGTACAACCTACAGCTTTCACAGGAGCTTTACCGGCCTAATATGACACGGGTAGACGGCGTGGACGAAGCCTGGGACCGATTCGACAGCCTGGAGGAATATGATACCTTCACACGGGCCTGGCTTACCGCCTGCCGCCGAGTATTGAAAGAGACCGGGACGATCTGGGTGATCGGTTCCTATCACAATATCTATCGCGTCGGTTCGATCATGCAGGATCTGGGCTATTGGTTCCTTAATGACGTGGTTTGGATCAAATCCAACCCGACGCCTAATTTCCACGGCGTGCGGTTCACAAATGCCCACGAAACCCTTCTCTGGGCGCAGAAGAATAAAGGCGCGAGATATACATTCAACCATCATGCAATGAAATCGCTAAATGAAAACCTTCAGATGCGGAGCGATTGGGAGCTGCCGATATGCAATGGAAAGGAACGCTTGCGACTGAACGGAGAGAAGGCGCATCCCACACAAAAGCCCGAAGCACTTCTTTATCGCGTAATCATTTCAAGTTCAAATGCAGATGACGTCATACTCGATCCGTTCTTTGGTACAGGTACGACCGGCGCGGTGGCGAAAAAATTGCAGCGGCATTGGATCGGCATCGAGCGTGACCTAAGTTACGCTGAATTAGCCCGTAAACGCATCGCTTCGGTGGACCCCGGCCTGTTCTCGGAAGAGATCTATATTTTTCCATCGCGCCGCAACCGGCCGCGCGTGGCTTTTGGAAAATTGCTGGAAGCGGGACTGATCAAACCTGGACAGGTCCTGTATTTTGAAAGGAAACACCATACAGTTGGAAGAGTGCGCGCGGATGGGTCGATCCTCTCTAACGGTATAATCGGTTCGATCCATCAGGTGGGACGGAAATTGATGGACGCACCCTGCAACGGCTGGGAACACTGGTTTTACGAAGATCAGGGCGAAATGAAACCCATCGACTCTTTGCGCGAGGCATATCTGAAAATCCATTAGAGTTAATACCTACCGGGGGATTGAATCCACTTTGAAATTCAGGTAACATTGACAAAATTTATTGGCAGGAGAATTTTATGAAGGATAAATTACGGTTGCTGGCCGTCTTTCCTCATCCCGATGATGAAACCCTGGGCCTTGGCGGGACGTTTGCAAAATACTCGGCCGAAGGGGTTGAAACTTATTTAGTGTGCGCTACACGAGGCGAACGAGGTTGGTTTGAATCCGAGGGACCCGATCCGGGCCTGGAGGCGGTGGGCCGAATGCGCGAGGTAGAGTTGCGCTGTGCGGCAGAGCAATTAGGCCTGCACGAGGTCACCTTCCTCGATTTTATTGACGGCGACTTAGATCAAGCCAAACCACAGGAGATCATTACAGAACTGGTGGCGCATATTCGCCGCATTAAACCCCAGGTAGTAGTGACCTTTTCCCCGGATGGCGCCTACGGTCATCCCGACCACATCGCTCTCTCTCAATTCACAAACGCGGCGCTCATGTGCGCGGCCGATGCCTCTTTCAACGACCCAAAAAATCAAGCGCCTTATCGCGTGCAAAAATTCTATTACATGGTTGATAACCAGGAAGTAGTAGATTTTGCCAATGAAATCTTTGGCGGGATCAGCATGGAGATCGACGGTGTGACACGCAAACATGTGGGCTGGCCAGATTGGGAGATCACCACACAAATTAATGCCCAACCTTATATCGAGGCAGTCCATAAAGCTGTTCAGTGCCATAAGTCCCAACTTTCGGGGTATGGACGGCTTGGACAATCTTCTGCTGAAGAAATGGGAAAGTTCTTAGGGAAAGGCAATTTTTATCGAGTCTTCAGCCTTGTCAACAGTGGGCGGAAGGTCGAACACGATCTGTTTGAAGGTTTAAAGTCGAAGGTTGAAGGTTGAATGTTCAAAGGTAAGGTTCATTAATCTAACCTAACCCGTCTTTCGGGCTTGTGGATAATTACAGGTATATGAATCTGATGAGGAGTTTAATTGAATACTGCCATGCGCGCTTCCTGGACCTGGCTGCTCGGCTTATATACAGTCGCCAGTTTTATCGAAACCATTTTCTGGGGACAGATGACGGCCTTTACGCCGATCTTTTTGCGCGATCTCGGTATGGCTCAATCTCAAATTCCGGCCATGGTCGGAATTATTGCAGCTATCGTTGGAGCAGCCGGGATCCCTTTCCTGCCGTTTTGGGGGGCATTGGCCGACCGTTATTCGCGCCAGCCGATGGTGGTCCGTTCCTTCGTGGTCTATCTTATAGCAGGCATCCTTACTATACTGGCAGGAAACGTCTGGGTGTTCGTTATCGGGCGCTCGCTGATGAGTCTTTCGCTTGGCAACAGTGGATTGATGTTAACAACCCTGTCAGAACGCACACCAACCAATCGCCACGGCCTGGCTTTCGCCATCATGAACAGCGCCGGTCCGGTAGGCGCCTTCGTGGGTCCTCTGTTCGGCGGCCCCATCGTCGATCATTGGGGATTCCGTACGCTGATGTTGATCAACGTGCTACTCATGGTTATTGTGATCCTTGCGCTCTCCTTCGGATACGTGGATTCTTATCGAGGCAAAAGCCAGACGCCGATATTACGTATGGCTGCGGATTCAATCCGCGTTTCCTTCCAGGCCGGACGCCTGCGTACGCTTTTCCTGGCCTTCTTCCTTCTTTACGCCGGCTGGATGCTAGTCTATTCGTATCTGCCGGTCGTTGTGACCTCTCTCTACAAGGGCAACAATCCCGCTTCAACAATCGGCTATGTCCTGGGCGCGGGCGGATTGCTGGCGCTGATCCTGGCCCCAATCTTTGGATCGTTAGCCGACCGTTTCGGTTACTGGCGAATCTTAATGACCGGCGCGGCGTTCGAAACCATATTATGGCTTGTTCCGTTCTGGACCCGCAGCCTGCTCCCGTTTGCGATCATTTCCTGCGTTATATCCGGACTGGCTGCTGCGGTCTTTTCGATCTCGTTCAACGTTCTGGCAACCTCGGCCCCTGGCGGTATCCGCGGTCGGGTGATGTCCTTCGCCTATCTTCCAGTTAATTTGGGATTTTCTTTTGGTCCGTTACTCGGCAGTAAGTTAGTAGGATTGAATCTATTCTACATTTACCCAGCTGCGTTCCTATTCACCGGACTTGGACTTTTTGTGCTGAATATTTCCCGCCGCCAACCGGTGCCGTCAGAAGCTTGATGTATTCTCGGGTTCATCACAAAATTTAATATCTGCAAAAACTGCTTAATCCTGTCCTAGACTGGGGAGCCGCTCTACCGTGCTTGTGCTATTTAATTCCGCTTGCCATTTCCTGTTTCACAGCATGATATAGGTTTTCGGCCTTCAACTCGCTGAGAGCAAAGCAGGGCGCTTTGAGGTGCTCGGCGAGAGTCTGTGCCAGCCCCTGGTCGAAAGCGGCGTGCTCCATATTGATGACTACACTCTTAACTTTTTCTGTTGCAATGAGCTCTGCGAAGCGATAGGACTCTTCCTGAGGAGATAGTGCGCCGATCGAGACGTTGCCGGCCCCATCGGTCAGGACGATCAGCAGCGGTTCAATGTCCGGATGGACATACTTCTCGTGCTGCAACACATCGGTTGCCATCAGCAGACCGGCGGACAGCGGCGTCTTCCCACCGACCGGAATATCCACCAAGGCCTTCTTGGCAAGCTGCACGGAATTGGTCGGAGGCAGGACCAAGGTGGCGCGGTCTTTTTGGAAGACGATCAGACCCACGCGGTCGCGGCGTTGGTACGCGTCGGTGAGCAAAGACAGGATCGCACCTTTTGTGGCATTCATGCGTTCCGCCACCGCCATGGACCATGAAGCATCTACAAGGAACAAGACGAGGTTGGCCACACGCTTAACCCGCACTTTGCGCTGCAGGTCAGATTTTTCAATGGCAAAAGCCAGCCGTTTGCGCTTTTCAATCCGGCGTCTTTGGAAAGGTGCCGCAGCGCGTAAGGTGGCATCGAAAGCGATGTCATCCATCTTGTTTCCCGCCGGACGCGCCTTGATATAGCGACCATGTTTACGCTCGGTCCTGGTCAGGGAACGGCGTCCGGCGTGTTTGCGGGCAAGTTTATCCAGAGGTGTATTAAGCTTGCGAGGCTGGAAGGTCTCGCCTGTCTTGATCTTCTGTCCCCCCTCCCACCACTTTGCATCCGTGTGCGCGAATACATCCTGAGGCATTGGCTCAGGTTTACCCTTCTGCTCGTTCTCCTCGACCTCATCCTCGAGCTTTAAGTTTTTTTTTCCTGCGGTTGGGATTTTTCGTCCTGAGGTTTCTCTTCCGCTTCACTGGGCACCGATTGACCGGCCAATTGTTCGATACGTTCCTGCAGTTGATCGGAGGTTATCTCGGCCTGTTGGAAGGGAGTGCGTTTGATGCGGTGGGGCAGAGCCAGCTCTGCGGCCAGGGCGATATCATGGTCAGTGATCTTTGTGCGGCCCTCGTAGGCAGCCTGTGCGCGTGCGGCTTTCAGGATCACCAGATCTGCCCGGTGACCGTCCACGTTGAGCGAGGCGGTCAGCGCCGCAATCGAAAGCAGATCGCGGCTCGTGTGAGTCACCTGGTCCACAAGTTCGCGGGCAAGCTCGATCTGTTTGGAGACCTCTACTTCTTTCGGCATCCATTCATTCCTGAATGCTTCAGGGTCGCGCTCGAATGAAAGATTGCGTTCCATAATCATCACGCGTTCGCGAGGCTCGCGGATGCCGACGATGTCAACAGACAAGGCAAAGCGGTCGAGGAGCTGCGGACGGAGCTCCCCTTCTTCAGGGTTCATGGTACCCACGAGGATGAAGCGGGCCGGATGGGAGAAGGAGATACCTTCCCGCTCCACCACGTTAACACCCATGGCGGCCGAGTCCAGCAAAACGTCCACGACATGATCGTCGAGCAGATTCACTTCGTCAATGTAGAGCAAGCCGCGGTTGGCGTTGGCGAGCACGCCAGGCTCAAAGTGGCGCTCCCCCTTTTGGATAGCCTGTTCGATGTCCAGGGTGCCGACTACCCGGTCTTCCGTGGCTGAGACCGGCAGGTTTACGAAAGGCGTGGTCTTGCTATGATAAGGGAGGGACTTCCTGGAAATGGCGCGTTCCTTACATTCCGTGCACCAGGTACCAGGCTTATCCGGATCGCAGCCGAAACGGCAATCCTCGACAACTCTCACTTGCGGAAGCAACGCAGCCAGGGCACGAGCCGCCGTGGATTTGGCTGTGCCGCGTTCGCCGCGTATCAGCACGCCGCCGATGCGGGTATCAACCGCGTTAAGTATTAGCGCACGCCGCATGCGTTCCTGACCGACGATAGCCGTAAAGGGATAGATGGCAGGCATGTTAACTCCGTCGCTCATTATATCGCAGGCGATTTACCTAGCAAGGGCAATTATGGACGCATGAAATGCATTCTAAAAATTGCAAAGAGGCAAAATAATAAAGAGGCAATAAGGCAAGTAAGCAATCTGCAGATTCCAAAGATTACGCAGATTTCGTTTATTTTTCCCATTGTTTGTGAAATGCTCTGCAAATGCGAGGTCTCTAATGATTTCGAGTAAAGCCTTTAGATATGTGCTTTCCACCTAATATGAGTTATTTATATAATAAATACGGGTAAAACTTAATGATTCTTTGATCAAATTTAATAAGAGATAAAGGGTTTGGAGCCCCCTGCGCAGGCGAGGGTTGTCAACTTCTGCAATCGCCTTTATAATCCATTTACATTTTTGTTGATCGGAGTTTACAAGCGATGGATCAGAATACAACCCTGCCACCTCAGGGGAGCGATGCCAGTCAGCAGGGAGACCAGAACAATCAGAGTATGGAATCACTCCTCGCAAACGAAGACCTAAACGTGGATATGCCCCAAGCGGGCGAGATCCGCACTGGAACGATTGCGAGTATTGCCTCCTCTCAAATCCTGGTCAGCATTGGAGCCAAATCTGAAGGAATAATTTCGGGTCGTGAGTTGGAACAGCTATCCGCTGAGGAGCGCGAGACGCTCAAGGTCGGCGCGGAAATTCCCGTATATGTGATCAATCCCGAAGATGAGAACGGGAACGTGGTACTTTCCTTTCGCCGCGCCCAGGAACAAATCTCCTGGGAAAACGTGGAGAAGATGCTGGAAGACGACCGCGTTTATGACAGCAAAATTGTCGGTTTTAACAAGGGCGGCCTGATCGTCATGGTCGGTGGATTACGCGGCTTCCTGCCTTCTTCGCAGATCAGCGCCATGCGCCGTTCCCAGGCAGCGGGTGATACGCCCGAACAGCGCTGGCAAAAGATGGTCGGCGAGCCAATTACCGTCCGCATCATCGAAGTGGACCGTGAACGCCGCCGGCTGATCCTTTCAGAGCGGGCCATCTCGACCGAATCCCGACAATCGATCAAAGAACGCGTCATTGATGAACTGGAAGTGGGGAAGGTCTATACGGGCCGGGTAACCAGCCTTTCGGATTTCGGCGCCTTTGTCAACGTCAACGGCGCGGACGGCCTGGTACATCTTTCCGAACTGTCATGGGAGAGGGTCCAACACCCGCGCGAACTGCTCGAAGTCGGACAGGAAGTCAAAGTCAAGGTCATCAATATTGATCGGGAGAAGAAGCGCATCGGCCTTTCCATGCGAGCCCTGGAGGATGATCCATGGACCTCGCGCGTCGCGAAGTTCAGCGTCGGCCAGTTGGTGGAAGGAGTCATAACCCGCCTGACCAAGTTCGGCGCTTTTGCGCGGCTGGAAGGCGACATCGAAGGCCTCATTCACATTTCAGAGATGGCCGATCACCGCATTGACCATCCCAAGGAAGTGCTTAAGGAGGGGGACGTCTGTACGCTGCGCATCGTCCGTATCGATACGGATCAGCATCGCATCGGGCTCAGCCTCCGTAAAGTGGACTCGGGCGCTTATGCCGATAAAGATTACAAAAAACTCATCGAGGAATATGGGCATACATCCAATGACGATGAAGCCCCTCCTGAAAAAGATGGCTAATCATTCAGCCATGCAAAGTGAGCGCACCCCGGGGTGCGCTTTTTATTGAGAATTGTCCAGTAAGGAAATCGGATTATGCCTCTGATCATCGATGCCCATTGCGATCTGGCCTGGAACATGCTTAATTTCGGGCGCGATTACACACTCTCCGCGGCAGAGACACGTGTGAAAGAAAAAGGCACTCTCGCTCCGGAGAAAAATGGCGCCAGCCTAATCGGCTGGCCCGATTACCAGCGCGGCCAAGTTGCGATCGTTTTTTCGACCCTGTTCGCTGCACCGGCGCGCAACAACGAAGGGGATTGGGACAAGACCTGTTATTCGACTTATCCCGAGGCTCACCAGCTCTATCTCGATCAACTGCACCTCTACCATCAACTGGCCGAATCCAAGCCTGATCATTTCCGCCTGATCTTAAATAATAAAGATTTGAGCAGTCATATGGCCGAATGGTGGGACCCTTCCAAGAAGGAACGACCGGTAGGCCTTCTGACTTTGATGGAGGGTGCGGATGGCATCCTCGACATGGATGAGCTAGCTGAGTGGCACGAGATGGGACTGCGGTTCATAGGCCTGGCCTGGGCCGGGACGCGTTACTCCGGCGGAACACGAGAACCAGGTCCCATCACCGATGAGGGACGCCAACTGCTCAAGGCCATGGCCGATTTTAATTTCACACTCGACCTGAGCCATATGGACGAGCGAGCTGCATTCGACGCGCTCGACCTGTACGGAGGCCCGATCGCAGCGACGCATGTTAACTGCCTGGCTCTCCTGCCAAACTTTCCCACCAACCGGCATTTCAGTGATACAGTTTTACGCGGCATTATCGAACGCGGCGGTGTGATCGGCACGGTGCCATTCAACACTTTTCTTAAATCGGGCTGGAACCGAAAGAACGGATCCCGCCGTGAAGAAGTGCCGCTGGATGTTGCAGCCGCCCACATCGATCACGTCTGCCAGCTGGCCGGTGATTCCTTGCATGCCGGTATCGGTTCTGATTTTGACGGCGGGTTCGGCGTGCAGTCTGTCCCACCGGAAATAGATACGATCGCCGATCTCCAGAAGCTCGCGCCGCTGCTCAAGGAGCGAGGCTATTCCGATTCTGATGTAGCGAATATCCTCGGCCTTAACTGGCTTAAGTTCCTTGAGAAGAATCTACCCTCATGAAACCATTAATTGACCAAGTTAGTTCCCGTTCAGAAAAAACGCAGCCTGCCGAAATAAAACCTTCTCCCGCCCGAATGCGCGCAGGGGCGGTGACGACCATGATCGGTCTCTTCATTTTCACGGTGGGCGCCAAGCCGAGTTGGGTTGGCTGGGATAGGAGCCCGGTGGTCGGCTTTGTACAGATCTCCGTTTTTTTGATCGGCCTGGGTATTATTTGTGTTGGCGGATATGTGGGTTTGGGGGCCTTATGGAAGGGGATGCCGCGGTCGATCGTCGCCGATATCGGTCTGCGGTTCGTTGCGACCGGTTATGTGGTCGCCGCTTTTTCAGGCATGGCCGACGTTTTTGGAATGGGTTCGCAGCCACTACCGGCTGTTCCCTATTTCGGGCACCTACAAGCAACCGGGGTCGTGGTCGGACAGGTGATCATTGCGATCGGTTTCGTAATGCTCATACCGTTCCACAGATATATGAGATAAAAAGTTAAAATCCCTTCATAGAATCATTCTAGGAAACACCCGAATAAGAAAAGATGAATATTTATGGATTTCACACTAAGTCGAGCACACTCCGTGTTTGT
>JBGQIO010000056.1:0-18145 GCA_041498515.1 Anaerolineae bacterium | reverse complement strand
GTTTGTTCGAAATGGCAGATGCCGCCTACGTCGGTGCGGGTGTAGTCGGCTCCTCGGTTGGCATGGATAAAGGCGTTTTCAAGGCCGTGATGCATACTCATAACATCCCGTCGGTTAATTCAATCATCGTGCTGCGCTCCGAGATCGAGAAGGACATCAATGGGGTTATTGAAAAAGCCGAAAAAGTGAGCGCTTATCCGATCTTCACCAAGCCGGCGAACCTCGGCTCATCCGTAGGAGTGACGAAATGCCATACGCGTTCCGACCTTCAGGAAAGCCTGCAGGAAGCAGCCCTTTATGACCGCCGGGTAATTATCGAGCAAGGCGTGGCGAATGCGCGTGAGATCGAAGTCAGCGTGCTAGGCAACGATGAGCCCAGAGCCTCCGTTCCAGGTGAAGTGCTGCCAAGCCGCGAGTTTTATTCGTACGAGTCGAAATATGTGGACGGGACCTCGGGGCTTGTGATCCCAGCACCCCTACCCCAGGAAACAACCGCCCGTATTCAAGACCTGGCAGTACGAGCGTATAAAGCGATCGACGCGGCCGGTATGGCCCGCGTAGACTTCTTAATGGATAAAGATTCGGGAGTGGTGTATCTCAACGAACTCAATACCATCCCGGGTTTTACCAAGATCAGTATGTACCCGAAACTTTGGGAGGCCAGCGGGATGAGCTACACCGAACTGGTGGACCGTTTGATCGAACTGGCACTCCAGCGCAAAGCGGAACGGGCTCGTACATCACACTCGTATCGGAGTCAGACATGAGCAGCAAAGGTGCCTTGAGCCGTGCTGAAATGGTACGCACACGCCTCCGTAAACAACCAAAAAAGCGACCAGTACTAACCTCTGCAAATACCTCGCGGACGCTACCACCCATCATTTCTCGATCAGAAATGACTTATGTAGTGCAGCAGAAGACCACTCCACCCAGCACGAAGCGACGCTTCCAGGCCGCATTCTCAATTCCTGGTTTTCAAATGCGCCTGCCCGCCATCAGCCTGCCTCGCGTTGAAGGCAAATCACGTTTACTTTCGTTTTTCTTGTCTACCTTGCTGGGGGCCGCCCTTTTTCTCGCCTTTACGTTGCCGGAGTTCCAGGTGACCAGAGCACAGGTCCATGGAAACCAACGCATCAGCGCCGATGACATCAATTCAGTGCTCAGTTCCACCGGACAGCCCATCTTTGCAATCATGCCCTCTGACTTGGAAACCCGCCTCCGCCTCAATTACCCCGAGCTCGTCTCCGCTAAAGTGACGTTGGGACTGCCGAACATTCTCATCGTAAATATCGTGGAACGTCAACCGGTCATTTTGTGGAAGCAGGGAGGCGGCTATACATGGATCGACAGCAGCGGAGTCGCTTTCCGCCCGCGTGGTTCGGCAGATAACCTCATCCCGGTGGCTGCGGTGGCTTCACCGCCGGTCGGTCTGACGTCGGGAAATGACCCACTGTCTCCACTCCCCTATCTTTCGACAGATATGGTCAAGGCGATTCAAATCCTGGCGCCCAGCGTACCAGCAGGGACAACGATGGTTTACGATCCTCGGTACGGTCTCGGCTGGTTGGAACCACGCGGCTGGCAGGTTTCCTTTGGCAGTAATGCAAAAGATATGGTCTTGAAATTACAGGTTTATCAATCGCTGGTCACTTCATTGACCCAGCAGGGAATCATTCCGACCTTCATCAGCGTTCAATACGCTAACGCACCATATTACAGGATGAGTCAGTAGCATGGAAGAGATTGTAGTAGGCATTGACGTCGGTACGACCAAAGTATGCACCCTCGTCGGGCGCGTGGAAGGCGAGAAGTCCATCCGGATTATCGGTGTAGGCATCGAACCTTCTGACGGGATACGCAAAGGCGTGATCGTGGACCTGGCGAGCGCCACCCAAGCGATCAAACATTCGGTCGAACGGGCAGAACAAACATCAGGTCTGGAAATTACCTCGGCATTGGTCAGCCTAGCGGGCGGACATGTTTCTTCGATCAACAGCCGCGGCGCAGTGGCCGTACCCGGAGGTATCATCGACGCCTCCGATGTAGCGCGAGCGCTGGACCAGGCGCGTGCCATTGCCATACCGCATGACCGTGAGATCGTACATATAATCCAGCGCGGCTTCAGCGTGGACGGCCAGGAAGGCACCCGTGCCCCGCTCGGCATGCACGGCAATCGACTTGAAGTAGAAGCGCATATCATCACCGCTGCAGCAGCTACCGTTGATAACCTGCGTCAATGTATGAGCGCGGTCGGCGTGGAGGTGCAGGGTTTTGTGTTAAATCCGCTCGCCTCGGCGGAAGTTGTCCTGACGGAACAGGAAAGAGAGATGGGCGTTGCGGTCTGCGATATAGGCGGCGGGACGACAGACCTGGCGATCTACGTGGATGACGACGTCTGGCATACGATGGTCCTGGCTGTGGGCGGCAACCACCTGACACAGGATATTGCACATGGTCTGCGTTTACCGATCACACAGGCGGAGGAAGTCAAAAAACAACAGGGTCATGCCGTCCGGGGAGAAGTCGGAGCCGAAGAATATTTTAGCATCCGCCCGTTTGGCGAAGATCAGCCGGTTCGCATCAATCGTCAGGACCTTGCGCATATCATCGAAGCGCGCACTGCCGAAATGTTTGGGCTGATCCTGCAGGAGATCAAACGTTCAGGTTATGACGGTCTGCTCCCCGCCGGTATCGTACTGACGGGAGGTACCAGCGCGCTGCCCGGCATCAAGCGCGTGGCAAGTGAAGTGTTAGGTCTGCCGGTCCGCACCGCCCAGCCGGAGAATTTGATCGGTCTCGTGGATCGGCTGAACTCACCTGCTTATTCGACCAGTGTCGGACTTTTACACTGGGCATTGATCATGCATGAGCATGAACCGACATTCGGAAACCGCCGGATGCGCAGAGACAGGGGTCCGAAAGGAGAAAAAAATATGAATTTGGATAGTGTCAAAGACTGGTTAAAGAGACTACTACCATAGTAGGGTACGAAAGCGGTCATTTTTACTCTCCTCGATTTTCGAACGTGATGCTAAAATTTCATCACGTTCTCCAGAACAAAACAAAACCGGTACACTTTATATTCTCATGGAGGAACAAATGGACTCGACCAGAAAGCATCAACCTGTTGAAAGCTTTGCCCGCATCAAGGTCATTGGCGTAGGCGGCGCCGGCCAGAACGCCGTCAACCGTATGATCGATGAGGGCATTAATGGCGTGGAGTTTATCGCCACCAATACGGATGCCCAGGCGCTTGCACTATCTAAAGCACCCACCCGCGTCCGTCTGGGTGATAAATTGACGCGAGGCCTGGGCGCAGGCGGCGACCCTGAAATCGGTCGCAAGGCTGCCGAGGAATCAGCTGACGAACTATATAACGTCCTCAAAGGTGCGGACATGGTTTTTGTGACCGCCGGCATGGGAGGCGGCACCGGCACCGGTGCAGCGCCCATTGTTTCACAAGTATCGAAGGAATGCGGTGCGCTAACCATCGGCGTTGTCACCCGCCCATTCACCTTTGAAGGTGGACGCCGCGCACAGGCGGCCGAAGTGGGCGTAACCAAAATGAAAGAGCACGCGCATACGCTCATCTCCATCCCGAACGATCGTCTGCTGCAAATCGCCGATAAGAAGTCGAGCTTGCAAGACGCCTTCCGGCTGGCGGACGATGTTCTGCGCCAAGGTATTCAAGGTATCTCGGAGCTGATCACAGTGCCCGGATTGATCAACCTCGATTTCGCGGATGTGCGTGCCATCATGTCCGAAGGCGGCGCAGCCCTAATGGCAGTCGGTCGTGGATCCGGCGAAGAGCGCGCCAAGATCGCCGCGGAACAGGCCATCTCCAGCCAACTGCTCGACATTACCATCGACGGCGCACGCGGCGTGCTCTTCAACGTGACGGGCGGGCCGAACTTGACGCTCTTCGAGGTCAACCAAGCCGCCGCCATCATCCGCGAGACTGCACATCCGGATGTCAATATGATCTTCGGCGCAGTCATTGACCAGGAAATGGCCGACGAAGTACGCGTAACGGTCATTGCCACCGGTTTCGAACGCAGCGGTGTGCCGCGACGCGCACTCGAACGCCTTACCACGCGTACGGAGCGACCGGCTTCCCATACCGGTATGCTCTCTGCTCCAGCAGCCTTCACCCGCTTCAACGAATCGGTCAGCGTCGGTTCGGATCTCAAGCCGTCTTCGGAATCCAAGGCAATCACTCCTCCGGCGACTTACGGTAACGACGATCTGGATGTTCCGACGTTCCTGCGGAACCGAAGGTAATTGTTCACGAGAATCCTGCATAGGTTATTGAACCATCGCAGGGTTGAATGAAACTGGTCGGTCCATAATAGGGATACAGCGATCCTGTATCCCTATTTATGTTAAAATAAAACAAATGAAATCCCGCCTACCCAATCGTTCAAGAGACCATCCTTCTTATCAATTGCACCGCAAACAGATGTGGACGCAGATCCTGCTCCCCATATTCTTTGCCGTCCTGGTTTTTGTCGCTGTAACCGTAATTACCAGCCTCGCCACCTTCCGCGATCAGGGCGATGTCGACCGCTGGGCCGCCATCTCTACGATCTGGCTGGTCCTGCCTGTCATGATCGCCGGCCTGATATTTCTTATTCTCGTAATTGCAATGATCTATCTCCTGGCGCGCATCACAACTGCGATCCCCCCTTATTCCGATCAAGCGCAGCGGATCGTTTATCGTATTGAAAGCGGCGTTAAACGATTTGCTGAAATGTTCAGGAAACCCGTGCTCGCACTTCAGGAACTCGCCAAGCTTGCGCGCGCTTATATAGAAAACGTACGGAAAGCGAATTCTGGCTAAACCTAGGCTTGCGAAGCTCGATCTCGATCCGACGGAAGTATACGGTCACCCAACCGCCGAAGCCTGCACAAGTTTAAACAAGAGTCGAAAGGAAGTCTTCCAATATGTCCAATAGAGGCAGAATATTATTTTACGGTGCGTTCATCGGTGCAATTACGGGGTTGATCGCAGCCATGCTCTTGAACCGCCGTGCCAGTAAAGATGATGGTTCCAACGCGATCACAACAGGTGAGGGACTTAAACTAGGCGTAATGATATTTGGATTACTAAGAGCCATTGCGTCACTAGGAGAGGATGATAAGAAATAATTAACAGAATTAATCCCGAATTTTGTAAAACTCATTTTTTGAACTCCCATATGTCCTCACCCTGGTTTCCCTTTCTCTGAGAGAAGGTAAAAAGGGGAACTCACAATGGAAAACCATAGGATAGGCAAAGTACTTTGGAAAAAAAGACGAGGACGGCGATTTCTGCGTCCTCGTCTTTTTTTCCAATGAATTAAGTGAGCCTGAGCGAGTCGTGTTTGGCGAAACCCGAATTCGGTATATTCCTTTTATTTCAACCAGTTATCCTACCCTTTAAGTCTCCCGCTTTGAACGGCCCAGGCTCAGCCATCAAAGCCGTCGCCTCTTTCAACTTTTCCCAAACGTTCCAAAGCAGAACTCCGTGTACGCGGCCGTCTTTAAGATAATAAACAACGCCCTTTTGGAACGGCTCCTGCCAATCAGTGACCATCTCGAGCTTAATACTCAGCTCGCCCACAGCTTCATAGCCGAGCTCAAACAGGTCGGAATAAAAATAGGGCGTGTGAGTGTAAGGCTCGTCGGCGCCAGCCATATCCCGCCCGGCCTGCTTGCCCATCATCAAGGCATTATCTTCATGCTCTACGCGTATATTTTTCCCGAGGGTCGGATGGGGGAACATCGCAACGTCACCAGCCGCGAAAATATCCGCTACAGAGGTGCGCAGATGGTCGTCCACAACGATGCCATTCTCAACCTTAAGATTGGCAGACTTCGCAAGCTCGATGTTTGGGCGGATGCCGATGCCGGCCACGAGACCGTCCACTTCGATCCTCCGACCACCTCTGGTAAGGACGGTTAGGCTGCTCCCGTTCTTTTCGACACCGCTCACTGTGTCTGCAGGAACGAGGTTTACGCCTTTTTTCCGATAGAAATCATTTAAGTATCGCGAGAGTTCAGGCGGATAATTATTTTCACCGATTGAATTTTCCAGAAAGACCATCGTGACCTTTTTACCCTGCATCTTCAAAGCTGCGGCGATTTCAGAGCCAATGAAGCCTCCGCCGATGACAAGGAAGCGTTCCTTGCGTTCAACGAGGGCGCGCAAGCGTTCGTAATCCTGAAGCGTGCGAAAGTAAATGATATGCTCCTCGCCAAACGGCAAACGGATAGGCGACCCGCCTGTCGCAACCAACAACTTGTCATAAGTGTACTCATCCCCGTGGTCATCACGTATTCGTTTTGACGTGGGATTGATCTTGGTCACTTCACGGCCTAAATAAAAATCAACATTCAGGTTGTCGGTGCCGCGCCAGACCTTTGCGAACGGACGGCCTTTCCACATACCTTTGGTAAGCGGCGGGCGGGAATAAGGCAGATCGGTCTCATAACCAACAAGGCCAATGGAGCCTACCGGATCGAGCTCGCGGATGCCGCGCACGGCTGCATCCGCAGTCATACCACCGCCAATGATTAAATAAGTGTAGTTTTTCATACTTCAATTCTCCGATATTAAAGTGAGTCATTCCTTGCTAAAAACTTTTAGAGCATCAGAAAATCACTTTGAACAAACCATAACATTAAGTACGTTATATCCAAACTACAGACTACAAGTAAAGGTGAAATATTTCGTCAGGTTATTTTATAGCAAACCAGGCCTTTGAGGTATGTCCCTTCAGGGAAGGTCAAGGACACCGGATGATCCGGCGCTTGCGTCAGGTGGTTGATGATCTGCACCTCCGCTCCAGCGTCCAGCGCGGCGCCAGCCACGATTTTCTGAAAGAGGGCCGCGTCCACACCTCCTGAACAGGAAAAGGTAACAAGGATTCCGCCGGGTCTCAGCAATTTGAATGCCAGCAGGTTAATATCTTTATAGCCGCGCGCAGCCTTCCCGGCTTGAGAAGCGGTCGAAGCAAATTTAGGCGGATCGAGGACGATCATATCGAACCAGCGGGCTTGATCGCGGAGTTTGCGAAGGGTCTGAAAAACGTCGCCTTCGAGTAATTCCACTCGCTCGGTGGACAGGCTATTAAGCGCAATATTCTCGCGTGCCAAAGATAGCGAATCTAATGAAGAATCCACAGACAATACCGATTTTGCCCCACCGGCCAAAGCATTAACCGTGAATCCGCCTGTATAACAGAAGCAATCCAATACTTCCCTACCATGCGCCAACTCACGCACCTGCTGACGGTTAACCCGCTGATCGAGGTAGAAGCCCGTCTTATGACCGGTCGCAACATTGACAAGGAAGTTTAAATTGTTTTCGTTAATTGGGATCGGTGAGGAGATTTCTCCTCGAATTACGCCATTGCGCGAAGGGAGTCCCTCCAATTCACGCACATCGGCGTCCGAACGTTCGTAAATATTCGTCAAACCTGTTTCTTCCAATAATATATTTGCCAGTTGCTCACGCCAGATTTCCACACCGGTGGTTAAGCATTGCATGACCAGCGTATCCGAATACCGGTCGACGATCAGGCCAGGCAAATAATCGGATTCGGCATGGATGAGACGAAGGGAATCGGTAGACACCACCTCTGTTCCCTCACCTTTCCGGCGAGGGTTGAATAAATCGCGCACACACACTGCGGAATGAATTCGGCGGCGAAAGAAATCGGCATCCACTTGCTCTTCAGGGTCAAACGTCCACACGCGAGCACGGATTTGCGAATGAGGGCTGTAAAAGCCGCGGGCCAGGAAGTCTCCATTTGACGAGATCACATCCAGAGTCCCACCCGGACCGGGTTCTTCCTCCACCTGCTGAACAGCGCCGGAAAAAATCCAGGGATGGCGGCGGAGCAGTGATTTTTCACGCCCGGGTTTGAGCACAAGAACAGCCATGACCTAATCTTACTGCAAAAAGAATCCCAAGAGGATACGCTCCGGACTTGGGAGGTAAAGTAACCTAGACATTTAATTGAACTAGGACTCCCTTGATGCGGATTAGTTCTTTTGGGACGCCAATCACAACCCCAGCCGATTGCGCTGACAGGTGTTATTGATGAATCCCCCCCCAAGGTTAAGAACTCGTTCCTTTAGCTATTGGACTTTTCCATCCAACGCTCGGGGTTGTTCATAGAAGTAAAACCAAACTGGCTGTATAAGCCGTGGGCATCACGCGTTGCAAGCAGAAAGCGACCCAAGGCCTGCAATTCAGGATGCGAAAGGATGGAGGCCATTAGCCATTTGCCGATCCCCCGCCCGCGATAATCCTCATGTATAAAAACATCACAAAGCCAGGCAAAAGTAGCATAATCGGTAACTACGCGGGCAAGCCCGATCTGACGACTGTCATCGTATACACCAAAAACCAGAGAATGCCGCAGGGAAAATTCGATCTTTTCACGAGGGCGGTCCTGTGCCCAATAAGCCCGGGAGAGAAAATCACAAATGGCCTCCATGTCGAGGAGGCCAGGATCGGTACTGATCAGAAGGTTTTCCCGACGGGATTCGAAGAATTTGGACATAACAGGAGTGTATCATAAAGAAACTCGCGGGCAGGAATATTTAGCCGGGTGCTTCGTTAATATTTCTAATAAGACACGCAGCTCCTTGAATTAAAATTTTCTTCGACTTTTAACAGATGAAAGACGAGGAACAGAAATTTGATTAAGATACTGAAACTACGCACACTAATTCGCAGGGCCCAATAATTTAATTTACCAGATTATCAGTAGAAAGTGAGAAAATTAATGAACGACGAAAAGCATCTATCTGGAAACTTTCCAAGCATGGTCATTCAGAGACCTCTTAGCTTTGCGGCCGCTGTGTTGGCGGGTCTCGTGATACTCACAGCGCTTTGTCTACGACTGTTAGGTAATATATATCTTGAGCAATTGAACTGGATCGACGCGTTCACACCTATGATGATTGGGATACTTACGCTGCGGGGCTTATATACCATGAGAGACGACACCGATCTACAAGCTGTATCCATCGCTCTGGTTGGCGCGCTGTCGTTTATCTTTATTTATGAGGCTATCTACAAACTGTCCTTCTATGGACTCCCGTGGCTCATGCCGCCCTCAGAACTGCGGGACTTTACGATCCAGAGCGGAACCGCGCTCACAGCCCTGGCAGGTTTTGCCTACGGAAAATTCAAGCTTTCCAGACCGAGCCTAATTTTCCTGGGCCTATTCGTCCTTTTATACGTTTTTTGGCTCCTGATCGGTTACCCGCAAGTAGAAACTGGTAAAAACGTTTATGACGTACTGATCAATATTCCATTCACCTGGAATATGATCTACGCTGTAAACCGAGGCACAAAGGTCTTGATGTTTCTCGCTTATTTTTTCTTTTATTCCGAACCACCAATGGATAAAATTTTCATGGCTCGAGCAGCTGCCGTCGCTAAACGCACTGAGAGCGAGGACTAGCGGGTATCTAATTATTCCTTCGACCCACACCTCGCCTGTAAGGTGGGATTCACGTTCGCGCGGGAGCTTCGCGGCAAACTCCGATCCTGATAAAGTACAGGGTCATCCAAAACGCTTGCTATCTTCGACTTTCAGTCTGCCAGGAAGAAAGTCTGCAGTTCGGGACGAAGGATCCGTATGCATGCTTCGGGAAGAGCCCCTGCATCTGGGGAAAATAGGACGTGCGCGGGCCATGCGCACCGCGCACGTCTTTTATTCGAAACCATTTCGAAGATCTGCCAGCAGATGCGTATCTTATTAACCAACTGCCTAAAGTAGAATAATATCCATGAATAAAAAAGCAGCGGTCGACGCCGCTGCTTTGGATAAACCGTTCGTTAGGGATGGATCTAAAATCTCAATAAATTAATTGACCATTCAAGGATGGTTGACCCAAACAATCCGACTGGGAGCTTTCCGTAATGCAGCGCGGATCATCAAAAATTCGGTGATGTTCTCCGAGGTGATCAGGCCTACTAGCTGACCGGCATGCGTGACCGGCAGGGTTTTGGCACCACTTTCATTCAGCCGCGAAAGAGCCGACTCAACCATTTCGTGAGTGTCCACTTCGGGTACACCGCGACGCATCACTTCGGTCACGAGCACATTTTGTCCTTTTTTGGCAAGGGCTTTAATAAAGGCCTCGCGGTCAAGGATGCCGATGAGATGCCCAGCCTCGACTACCGGAAAATCCTGTTGTGAACCAGCCAGGATCAACTCAACAACCCGTCCAAGGGTATCGTTCGGAGATAATGTTTCGTAGCGAGTCAGCATGGCGCGACTGATGGGTATGCCGCCCAGGGAGTTCTTTATCTGCGCCATACTTGCCTCCTGCTCGGCGCCGATCCAAACGAATAAGGCGATAAAAAGCAAGAAGGGGTCAGTAAATAAACCCACAAAGCCAAATAGAAAGGCCATCGCCTGCCCCACGCTGGCTGCGATTTGGGTGGCTTTTGTATGATCCATGTTCATCGCCAGGATCGCTCGCAGAACGCGGCCGCCGTCCATTGGAAAGGCCGGCAGCAAATTAAAGCCGACCAACACTAGATTAATGGTCAGCAGGCGGGTCAGGAAACTACCCGAAGCAATATTAAAGTCCTGAAGAGTAATTGGAGTGCGGGCCAGGAACAATAACAAAAACAACACAGCAGCGATCACCAAGTTCACCGCCGGACCTGCCAGCGCTACCCACAATTCTTCGATCGGATTCTCAGGAATGCGTTCAAGGCGTGCAACTCCGCCGATCGGGTACAACGTGATGTCACGCGTCTTGATCCCATACCGGCGGGCGGTGAGAGCATGTCCGTATTCATGCAGCACGACACACAGGAACAAAGTCAGGATGAATAACACACCGCTGAATACCGCACTCAAATTATGGAGCTGAAACCAATAACTGACCGCCAGCCATCCTATGATCAATAGAAAGGTGACATGCATATAAATGTCAATACCCCATAAACGCCCGATTTTCCAGGACCATTTCATATGAACCTCCAAAATATAAAACGATTTTACAGCCTAAAAATAACGCCCGTGTTAGAGCTATATAATAGTTTTGTAAATATCCACCCATGAATGCCTATCCGTAAACTCAGGGAGAAGTCTAAATAATACCAAGCTGCTTCCCGGCGGTGGCGATCACATCCATCGCCCGCTCAATTTCAGATGGATCATGAGCCGCGGTAATCGTTGCCCGTAATCGTGCTAATCCTTCAGGCACCGCCGGCGAGACCACCGGCAGGACGAACACATCATGGTGCTGCGCTTCGCGTGTCATCACAAAAGCCTGCTCATCCGAGCCGCACAGCACAGGAACGATGGCGGTTGTAGTCAACAGTGTGTCAAAGCCGGCGCTTTTCAATCCGCTTATAAAGAGCTGAGTATTCTGGTTCAATTTCTCGATCCGCCAAGGTTCATCCAGAATGACCTTAAAAGCTTCGTTCGCGGCGGCAGCCTGCGCGGGAGGCAAGGCAGCGGAGAAAATATAAGCACGGCTGGCATGCCGCAGATAGTTGATTATTTCTTTGTTGCCTGCTATGTACCCCCCGACCGATGGGATGGTCTTGCTCAAGGTACCCATCTTAATATCCACTACATTCTCAAGACCGAAATGTTCCTCTATGCCCCTGCCCGTTTTTCCCAAAACGCCCACCGAATGCGCTTCATCTATCATCAAATACGCACCAAATTTCTTGCAGACCTTTACCATACCCGGCAGGTCAATCACATCACCGTCCATGGAGAAGACTGCATCGGCAATGACCAGCTTCGATACATCTTCAGGGATCTGCTGAAGGCGGTGTTCCAGATCTTGCATGTCGTTGTGTTTGAAACGGCGAAATTCTGCACCTGACATCAGGCACCCATCTACGATAGAAGCATGATTCAGTTTATCGGATAAAACATAATCACCCCGTCCCATTAAGGTAGAGATGACCGTCAAATTGGTCACGTAGCCTGAAGTAAAAGTTACCGCCGCTTCCGTATCCTTGAAGTGTGCGATCGTCTCTTCGAGCTCGTCGTGCAGAGTCAGTGTGCCTGCCAGCATGCGGACGCCGTTCGTGGCTGTTCCAAATTTATCCACCGCCTTCTTAGCGGCCTCGTTTATGCGAGGGTGACCGATCAGACCAAGATAACTGTAAGAGGCGTACATTCCCATTTCGCGGCCGTGCACCCGCACTTTCGCGCCGCCGAGGATCTCTTCGATAGGCTGATTGTAAAAATATAGATCATTGGCCTTGCCCATCGAAATCCGTTCGGTATATGCCCGAATACGACGCGTGACGGTATTATCTTCGGTGAAATCCATATCTCGGCTCCTGATAAAACTTCCCTTGGAGAGTGTTTCTTAGATCTTTGGTTCGCTTAATTTGTACACGGATTGAATGGATCTATTAAGGATTTATCCGTGATTTGCATGGTTTCCTTCCAAAAATGTTTTAAGAAACAGTCTCTTAAATTAAACTTGTTGAGGTTTCCAAAGAAATGGAAATTCCTCGAAATCGTGATGTACTGAAACTAGTTTAGCCGAGCCAAAGATAACTGTCAACGCGGGCCTGTACTGGCAAGAACTTGATATTCCGAGAACTCTACCGGTGCTTTGAGGTTGGGATAAAGTGTGCTAGTAAAACGATTTACAGCTATCGAGTTGGTATGAACATCCCTCGCCTTTGCGTCGCGGAAGATGAAGACGTGCAGGAATTTAGTCGGATTTTCACTTTCCTGCAGCGAGATATATGACAGCGTGCCCGGCTCATGGTCGCGGACGTATTCGACAAACAAACTTATCGCGTGCCGGCAAATCTCAAGCGCCTCTTCCTTGACCTCCAAGCGGGCTGTTTGATAAATGGACATTTCCATCCTCCAAATCTATACAGTCTAACTTAGCGAAGGATTTGGCTACTTTGAACCTGAGAGGTATTAAGTCTCTAGAGATTATTCTGGTTCAAGTCTTGCGATCGGTATTGCACGCGCCAGACCTGACTACCGTCCGGTCATGTGTCGGATCGGGATGGTCTGCGTTCCAAGGTTGCTCCAATCCGCCCTCCGGTAACGCGGATCAGGAAGGCGCTGAAAGCCTTAAACAATTTGATCAAAATATCCTTCATGCCTTGCCTAATTTCTTTAATTCCGCTTCATTAATAATCTTAACGCCCAGAGACCTGGCCTTTTCGAACTTCGAACCCGGTTCTTCTCCAAGCACGAGGTAACTCGTCTTCTTGCTTACACTGTCAGTAAGCTTTCCACCATGCTGTTCGATGAAATCCTTTGCCTGATCACGCGAGAAGTTTGGAAGAGTTCCGGTAATAACGAAGGTCATTCCGGTCAATGGCCCTTCTTTCTTCTTACCTTTTTCTTCCGCTTTCGGCCATACCCCAGTCTTCTTCAGTTTGGCCAACACTTTCTTATTCGCCGGCAGCTCAAACCAATCCACGATGGCTTCTGCGATGTTCGGCCCTACGCCTTCGATTTTCATCAGGTCATCGACGCCGGCTTTTGAAAGGGAATCCAGGTCCCCAAAATGACGTGCCAGGTCGCCCGCAACCACTTCTCCCACACCAGGTACACCCAAGGCAGTAATGAGGCGGCTCAATGGTTGTCGCCTAGAGTTCTCGATGGAGGTCAGCAAATTGTCAGCAATCTTACCGGGTGGCTCTTTTTCCGTCTTTCTATCTTTCTTCGTAACAGCTTGTAAGATATCGGCGCGCTTCAAGCTGTAAATATCGGCTGCATCCTTGACTGCGCCGGTCTCAACCAGTTTTTCCACGATCTTGGTTCCCAGGCCAACTATATCCATTGAGCCGCGCGAGACAAAGTGCTCCACATTTCTCAGGAGCTGCGCGGGACAGGCAGCATTGACGCAATACCAGGCTACTTCACCTTCAAAATGCTCAACAGGCTGGGCACACACGGGACATTTTTTTGGCGGGAGATACCTTTTTTCACTGCCGGTGCGCGCGTCACTGACAGGCCCGATCACATACGGGATCACCTCCCCGGCACGTTTGACGAGCACACGGTCCCCAACCCGAATGTCCTTCTCGGCGATGTAATCAAAGTTATGCAAGGTGGCGCGTTCAACGACCACGCCGCCGATCTCAACGGGTTCGAGCACTGCGTTTGGGATCAATACACCCGTCCGACCAACGGTGACGCGGATATCAAGCAACTTCGTTGTCACCTCACGCGCCGGGAACTTAAAAGCAATGGCACCGCGTGGATCTTTGCCCACAATACCCAATTCAGCCGCCAAGTTCAAATCATCGATCTTGATAACCATCCCATCAGCTTCATAAGTCAATTCATCGCGACGAGTGTTCCAGGTTTCGGTATAGACAATGGCCGATTCGATATCTTTGAACTGGCGTGCCACATCGGTCACTGGGAAGCCCAGGCCGCGCAGGTAATCAAGCAATTCCCATTGTGAGGTAGGGACTTTGCCGCCTTCAGAATGAATGATTTGATAGACCAGTAGAGTCAACGGACGTGAAGCCGTCAGGGCCGGGTCAAGCTGGCGCAGGGATCCAGCCGCCGTGTTACGCGGATTAAGGTAGGTCTTTTGACCGGCCTCCTCCAACTGTTTGTTGAGTTTTTCGAACTCTTTGATGGGAATGAACGCCTCGCCGCGCACAACCAGGTATCTGGGGACTTTTAAATTGGAAGACTCGGATACCGGGACCTTCAGCGGTATCGCCTGCACCGTCCTCAGATTAGCCGTAATATCTTCTCCCACCTCCCCATCGCCACGGGTTGCGCCCTGGGTAAAGAGGCCATTTCGATAATGTAGAACCACAGACAATCCGTCAATTTTCGGTTCGACTACAAATTTTGCAGAAGCCACTCTCTCGTCCAGTTTGCGGACGCGCTCGAACCAGGCACGCGTATCCGCTGCGCCAAAGGCATTGGCCAGCGAGAGGATCGGCGCGGGGTGACGAACTTTCTCGAAACGATCGGCGGGAGCGGAGCCGGCCCGCTGAGTGGGCGAATCTGGTGCGATCCAATTCGGATGTCCGGCCTCTATCTGTTTCAGCTCGTTGAGCAGCTTGTCATATTCGGCGTCGCTGATCACCGGCGCATCGAGCACATGATAGCGATGGTTATGGAAGTTGATCTGGGATTTTAGTTCTTCGTAACGCGCGCGCAAGGAGTTGGCGTCCATGGTCAAATTATAGCCCAGCTAATCAGACAAATAAAGTCAACATCTTGCGGGAGGATTAAGCGTACGGATTTGAAATATAAACAGGATTTTATCCCAATAGAGTAAAACAATTTTACTGAGTTATCATTATCTCTCGACCTCATTGCGATATACTTAAACGCATGACTCAAAGGATCGGCATTTTCGGTGGCACTTTCGATCCGCCACATCTTGGGCATCTGATCCTTGCCTCCGAAGCCCGCGCACAACTTCAACTGACGCGTCTTTTGTGGGTACTCACTTCCATTCCTCCACACAAAACAGACCAACCTATCGGCCTGCTTGATGACCGACTCGCCATGCTGAAACTTGCACTAAAAGACGAGCCGGGTTTTGAACTTTCCTCTATTGATATAGATCGGCCCGGCCCGCAATATACTCTCGATACGATCAGTCTGCTCGCGCAAAAATACCCAAATGACGAGTTGATCCCTTTGATCGGCGGGGATTCATTACGCGATCTGCCTACCTGGCATAATCCGGTAGAGCTGGTAGCGGCCTGCCATCAAATTGGCGTGATGCGCCGCCCCGGCGACTCGATTGACCTTTCACAGCTGGAAAAACACATCCCAGGCATCACGGCCAAAGTCCGCTTTGTTGATGCTCCCCTGCTTGAAATCGCCTCACATGAGATCCGCCAACGCGTGATGGAAGGTCTGCCTTTTCGTTATTATCTGCTGCCCTCCGTATACGATTACATCGTTGCACACATGCTGTATTCGAAATCAAGTTGAGGCTGCTTGTTGCCAGAATCTTTGAATACGGCTATAATACCGCCTGCAAATCGGGGCGTGGCGCAGTCCGGCTAGCGCGCTTGCATGGGGTGCAAGAGGTCGGAGGTTCAAATCCTCTCGCCCCGACTTGTTTTACGTTTATATTCTCCGCAGCCTTCGCACGCAACGATTTTATGTCGGTTCAACGAAGGACGTTGAGCATCGTCTGCATGAACATAATCGGGGTAAATCGTCCTCCACAAAGACTGCCGTTCCCTGGGAACTTATTCTCACAGAGATTTTCCTGACACGTTCAGAAGCTGTCCGTCAGGAGCAAACAATCAAGGCGTGCGGGATCAAGCGCTATCTCTCTCGTTTGAACCGACCGGATTCCCTCTAGCGCGTGGCGCCTAAGCGCCAAGCTCGGAGGTTCAAATCCTCTCGCCCCGACCAGATATAAACCGTCGAGTGATATCGGCGGTTTATTTTGTTAAACCTTGCTTTGTGATAATATGGGACAGTTTATTTATAGTCCGAATACACATCCAAATTTCAAACTAGATTAAACCCTTATGGGCGAAAGTCATCCCCTGACCCCCACCAACCGCAATGCCATCATTAGCCTTATTTCTGCTATTTTGACACTGTTCTCTTTTTGCATTGCCGTAGCCCCCATCCCATTTACCGGGTTTGTCTGTTATCCGGCAGCGACAGTGTTAGGCTTAACTGCCTTCGCTACAGGCTTGACCTCCTTGCGCCAAATCCGTTCCGACAGTGAGAATGGACGGACCTATGCTCTGGTCGGCGCGTCGATCGGCGGCCTGGCGACCCTGGCTTCCTTGTGCGCAATGCTCCTGGGAATTCTGTGGCTGCCGATGATCGCAAACTTTATCCATCAAGTTTCTAAATGAAGGATAAGGGAATGAGCGCAAAGCACATTACGCATTGTACTTGAATCATGGTATTTGATAAATGTGTTATATCGCCAATAAATGTATACTGGCTTTTTAAATTAGTTTCGATTATCCTTATGTGGGAGTGGTTAAGTCCCGGCGGGCTTCCTGGTCTTCAAAACCTGTGGCGGGTCGCGTTGCGGGCCGCGGTGGGTTCGACTCCCATCCACTCCCGCTGCCCGACCTTGAACGAAAGATCAAGACGTCAGCCTATAATCATCCTCCAAATAGAGGTAAATCATGCCTGTTCCTGAAACTGAAGTCCTTAATAATCTGGTATCGAGGGTCTTCCACGTCGAGGATGTCACTCTCGGCGAACCAGCCCGCGGGTTGATCGCCCGTTATCGCGGTCACATCATCTCTGAAGATACGGTAGCAGCTTACGATCAATTGTCAGACTCATTAAAAAATTTCGAGATTACGCCGCTGTTCCGTTTGGATAAAGGCCAGCAGGTCATCTATCTTGTGCCGCGCAAACCCGATCCCAAACCTGCGCGGGTTTCCGTAAATATTATCCTCTTCATCCTGACCGTGCTCAGCGTTCTGTACGTCGGACAACAGCCAGTAGGCGAAATGCCCAACGATACACTCGGCCAAATCCTTTTTTTTGCGAAAGCCTTGCTATCCGGCTGGCCGTATGCACTAAGCCTGATGTCCATCCTGCTGGCTCACGAGTTTGGCCATTACTTGATGAGCCGTTATCACAAAACGCCAGCTACATTACCTTATTTTATACCGCTACCGATTGCTCCCTTGGGGACCATGGGCGCCGCGATTGTGATGCAGGGCACACCCAAAAATAAGCGCGTTCTATTCGATATCGGAGTGGCCGGCCCGCTAGCCGGGATATTAGTTGCCCTGCCGGTGTTGTTCATCGGACTTTCTCTTTCCCACCTAGATATAATTAGACCTGTTAGTGGTATGTACCAGGAAGGAAACTCTCTTTTATATTTGCTGGCGAAATACCTGACTTTTGGGAAACTCCTACCCGCGCCAGCTAGCCTGGGCGACGTCACGCCCTTTATGTATTGGCTTAAATATTTCTTCACAGGCCGCCCTTACCCTATTGGTGCCACAGATGTACTAATTTCTCCGGTTGCTTTCGCAGGCTGGGCAGGTTTATTGGTCACTGCCCTCAACCTGATCCCGGCGGGGACTCTGGATGGTGGTCATGTTGTTTATTCCTGGTTTGGCGAGAGAGCAGCCAAAGCTTTTCCTTATATCTTTGTAGCCCTAATCGCTTTAGGCATATTCTGGAATGGCTGGTGGATTTGGGCT
>JBGQIO010000055.1:0-18189 GCA_041498515.1 Anaerolineae bacterium | reverse complement strand
TACCCGCAGTTACATCAAAACCGGCTCTGAGTGAGCCGATAATGCCGGGCGGAGGGGGTAAAGTTTTGGCGTCTATATTGCGTGCTTGCATAACTGTTTGATTCTACCATACCCCTGTCCCACCCGCAAATATGTTCTAAATTTTCAGGTTGAAGGTCGAACGGTTAAGGTTGTGGTCGATAACCTCGCAGAGGTTGGTTGGATGAGGGATAATCAATGACCAAGGAAACTACACGAAACATCTTCGCAGCGCGAATAGCACATCCCTTCTTCGATGACGCCAATTGCTTTTCTTGACTATGAGGGACCTAGTTCATTTAAGTAAGATTTTTCACACCAAGAACCAAGGTAACTGAGAAGTACCCGTAGTAGAATCACGCTCGATGCAAGCAGAAAAGCGATATTTGCCGGAATCCAACCGGTTGGGCGTTGTGACGGCCACTGTGCTACTCACCTACGCGCTGACCCGCTTGGTCAACGTGCCGGGGATCACCGTGAGCATTCAACTGCCGGGCTTTTACTTTGCCTATCCACTGACGGTAGGCACGGCCATGACGCTCATGGGCGCCGGCCTTACGGCCTCCGGTATGGATTGGTTGTTGCGAACACACCCATCCTTCCATTCTCTACCTACCTCGAAGATCTGGCAGACGCGGCGAACTCTCGAGCACTGGCTCCTGCCCGCATTGACCGCCTTTATCATCGGGGTGCTGCTCGATATCCTCCCTTCCGACCGGTTATGGTGGGTTGGCTTTACCTTTGGTGCGATGATTCTTATCTCCGTGTTCATGGCAGAATACATTGCGGTAGACCCGGGTGCACCGCTTTATGCGCTGGCCTCAGCCGGCCTGACAGCCCTTTCTTACGCCCTCTTTCTTTTGTTTGTCATCGCATTGCGTCTCGGAGGAGCGCGCCTTTTCCTTATCATACCGGCAGTCTTTTTTGCAGCGGGATTGGTGACGCTGCGGACTTTGCATTTACGCCTGAGTGACCATTGGGAATTCATTTGGGCATTCGGCATCGGCCTGATCAGCTCGCAATTGGCTGCCGGGCTGCACTACTGGCCCCTATCGACTTTGCAATATGGACTGATCCTGCTCGGTCCGCTATATGCACTGATCGCCCTGGCTACCAACCTCGGCGAAGATGTTCCCTTGCGAAATGCAATGGCCGAGCCCGGTATGATCCTGGGTGCAATTTGGGCCGCGGCCATCTTCCTCCACTGATGCAGCTTAACCTGAATCATAAACATTGGCAAACCATGCTCCAGTACATGGAGTCTTGCAGTCCGCTGGAAGCCTGCGGGTTGCTGGCCGGAAACGATGGTTTTGTAAAAGAAGTATTTTTGATAGAAAATCAAGCTCAAAGTACGGTAAGGTTTCGGATGGACCCGATCGAGCAATTAAAAGCGTTCGACCGGATAGAGACAACCGGCTTGGACCTGCTGGCCATTTTTCACTCGCATCCCTCGGGACCCGAGACCATGTCCGCAACAGACATCGCCGAGGCGGCTTATCCGGTTGTCCAGATAATTTGGTCGCGTTCGAACCCTTATGCGACGGGAGCTAGCCTTCAACCCACGGACATCTGGCGAGCGCGCGGCTTCTGGATCGAGAACGGTAAAACAATAGAGGTAACCTTACAAATAATGGACTACGAGTAACCCTCGTAAAATTCCCGTGTTAGAAATTAAGCCCAACTCCTAGGAGAATCCATGCAACTGTTGATCGATGCCGGTGTGATCTTGTTGGCTTATATTTTTGGCTCGATCCCCTTCGGCCTGATGATCGTAAAGCTGACCACCGGCAAAGATATCCGCCAGGTAGCGAGCGGACGTACCGGCGGGACGAACGCGATGCGCGCAGCTGGGATTGGCGCGGGGTTACTTACAGCCGTCCTGGACGTTCTAAAAGGCGCTTCGGCCGTCTGGGTGGCGCAAGCCATATCACCTGAAAACCATTGGCTACATGTTCTGGCACCGATCGCGACGATCCTTGGACACAACTATTCGCTTTTCCTGGTCGAACGTGACGAAACCGGACGGATCAGACTCCGCGGAGGGGCAGGCGGAGGACCTACAGTAGGCGGAGCAGTGGGGTTATGGTGGCCCTCTTTTTTTATCATCGTCCCAATCGGTGTGCTGATATTTTGGGGCATAGGATACGCTTCGCTGACGACCCTTGGGATCGCTGTGATCGCGATAGTGATATTTTCAATCCGCTATTCGCTGGGACTATCCCCCTGGCAGGACATTGTATATGGAGTCGTCGCCACGCTATTGCTGCTGTGGGCCTTACGCCCCAACATCAAAGCATTAATAGAAGGTCGTGAGCGGTTCCACGGCTGGCGGCCGTGGCGAAAGAAAGACCCTGATCCACCCCAAGTTGAAGAGGCTAAACCGAAATCAGTAAACCGAACCAGAAGGAGAGCCTCTTCGAAAAAATTAATAAAATCGAAACAACACTAAAAGGAAATTCAGCGACCACGAAATAGTGTGGAGAGGGGCTGATTTTGGAGTGTAAAATCCCTCCGGTGACTGACACTTCAAAATCGGATATTTCTGGAAATCGCGACTTGCATAAATTAAACAAAATGGCGACCGAGCACCGTTCGCCATTTTGATCGATCCAATTGCGATTATTCCTGGTGGGCTTTCCTAACGAGAGCTTCTATATTCCTTCTATGCAAAGACTCAGCCAACCCTCCTAAATACACCCGGCTCTTCCCACTTTCTTCAAGCCCTCCACTCTCCATTACATCGTCTGAAGATTTGCGACGCGCGGCAGCTTTAGCAAATTTCTTCAGGTTGGTGATGTAAGCCAGGTTTTCCTTGACCGCTGCTTCAATCTCGCCGCGCAAAATAATATCGCCGTGTCCCTGTACAATATTTTCAAGCCCCATCCGGCCGATCTTCTTGATAGATACAGCGATATCGTCCACATCCCCATCCACAATATAAGGGATCGGCATGAAAGCATCGCCGGCAAACAATACCCGGTCCTCCTCCACCAGCACCGCAATCCCATCTTCGCTATGACCGGGCGCTGTTAAAATGGTCAGGTTCTTCTTGCCAACGCGCAAGTACATTTCCCCTTTTTCGAATGTAAGGTGAGGCAAAACGATCTTGACCTGGCGGAGAGCAGGATTTTGTTTGCGCGCTGCCTCCAGGGACGGTTGCCCGTATTCATCGAGTAAGTCGCGGCAGCGGGCATGTGCGACTACGGTCGCGCCAGGGAAGAAACAGTTGCCCCAGGCATGGTCGGCATGATAGTGCGTATTGATCACATAGCGTACAGGAACGGTCAGCTCATGCTCGATAAACTCTCGCATGCCGAGGGTTTCATCAGGAAGAGCCAGTGTGTCAATAACGACGGCCCATTGCGGCCCGGCTACAACCCCTGCAGTTACTTGAGCGTAAACTTCGCTCTGGAACCAAAAAACATTTTCTGAAACTCGTTCGCGATGCATTTACCATCCTCGATGAAATTTCTTTATAAATAGCACAATGGAGGGGTAAAGTCAAGTTGTATAGATGAATTAAACACATCGGCTTCTCTTTTTTTATCACCCAATCCGAGCCGTTCTTCAACGAAGTAACGAACACGAATACATTTATTGGATAAATAATGTCAACAAGATTTCAACCTTCTCAAACAAATAAAGAATTCATTACATGTCAGTTGATCTTGCAGAAAGTCGGCTTCATCGAATTACTGCCGCTCGCATTGAAAAGCGATAATGCAAGCATCTTGTACTTGTCTTCAAAGTCGGGGCGTGATAAACTTTGAGATAGGATGACAACAAATCTAATAATCGTGACGCCCAGCCCGAGCTTTGGTGAAATGGTCCGCCGCTCACTTGAAGAGACGGAAAAGTACCGCGTTTTTGTAGTTAATAGCAAGGCGGCAGCCATCGTCCGCGCTGATGAAGAGTCATGCAAAATAGCATTTCTGGATCTGGATATGGGTGAGGCATGGGTTGAAGAGGTAGGCCAATCGCTACGCACGATCATCCCCATTATTAAACTCTTCGTCCTATGCCAGGACGAGACGCCTCCCGCTCTTGATTCGATCCGGCCCTGGACCCTGCTACGCAAACCCTTCCAGGCACCCGATGTACTCAAAACCATATCAGAAACAACCGAGAGCACCTCGGGCCCTGCCTCGAAAGAAGAGACAGAAAACAATCTGTTATGGATGAGCGACGTCAATAAAGCTGCCCAGCACTTAACTAGGCTCACACTTGAGAGTTCTTCGCAAGCTGCTTTGATCACACGCGAAAAAGAAGTCTGGGCTTATGCGGGACAACTCTCACAAGCTGCTGCGCAGGAAGTGGCAAAAACTTTGTCACGCACCTGGGACAAGGAAAAAGGCGGCGACCTTTTACGTTTTGTGAGACTGGAGAGCACTAAAGCCGAGCATATGCTGTATGCCACACCGCTAAGTGAAGGTATGCTGCTGGCAATGGTCTTTGATGCCGAGACTCCCTTCAGCACCATCCGTTCACAAGCCAGCCAATTGGCAAGTGCACTCGACGATAATGAAATAAAAGAAGACCAGGTTGAACCATCAGCAGAGCCGCAAGACCCAAGTCTTGATCTCCTAGCCCCTCTGATGAGTGAGGTGGATGATGACGAGGAGGAAGGCTTTAATATCCCTCCCATCTCTGACATCCTGAAAGATATCCCAGCACCAGACCCGAAATCTACGAATATGCCGCAGAAAGAAGCCGCACCCTCCCCCGCGCTCCAGGAATCAAAACAGCCAGTTGACCCGGGCGAGACGAGGCAATCCATATTTACTCGCGAATCGCCGGCCGTTATGGTAAGAGACCGGATAGTGACAGAACCGCAGCCTAGACCTGAAACACCCGTCCGCCAACTTCAGCCGGGTGAATTAGACGAGACACGTCCTCATTCGAGCAATGATATCGGGCGTATCGTCCTGGAACCGTCTTCGGCAGGCGTATATCATCTGACCTATGCTTGTTTATTGGTACCCCGCTTTTTGACGCATTATTTGACCGGTGACGTTGCCGATCGTCTTTCCGAGTGGCTTCCTATTATATGTGTCGCATTCGGCTGGCGGCTTGAATTTCTGGCTGTGCGGCCCGATTATCTGCAATGGATCGCGAATGTCCCTCCCGCCACGTCGCCGGGATATCTTATGCGTGTGATGCGCCAACAGCTTTCGGATAAAATTTTTACAGCCTTCCCGCGACTAACAAAGGAAAACCCCTCTGGTGATTTTTGGGCGCCAGGATATCTTATTATGGGCAGCAACCAACCACACCCGCCGCAACTGGTTAAGGATTATCTTAAACAAATTCGCCAGCGGCAGGGGCTTGACAAACAGCACAAATAATCTGCGGTTCAAACTCATCACATTCTATACTTGCAATTGGTGCAGGCAGGGATCTTGGAGCGTAAAAAGGGTGAACTAATAACTCACAGCTCTGCCCTTATAATGTGTTAATCAAGAATAAAGATTATGCCCCCCACCTTCTATCTCATTGATGGACACGCCCTCGCGTACCGGATGTATTTTGCGCTGACCGCCGGCTCGAGCACTCAGCGCTGGCAAACATCCAAGGGCGAACCGACAGCCGGGATCTATGGATTTGCGCGCGAACTACTGCGCATTCTCGAACAGGAACAACCCGAATATCTCGCGGTGGCTTTCGACACGGGCAAAACCTTTCGAGACGATATCTTTCCGAGCTATAAAGGCACCCGCGCCAAAATGCCCGATGACCTCCGTCCCCAGATCGAGCGCATCCGTCAAATGGTGGATGCCTTTAACATCCCGCGCCTCGAGATGGAGGGCTTCGAAGCAGACGATGTATTGGGCTCCATTGCAGCCATCGCTGCGAATCAAGGACTCGGTGTTAAGATCATTACCGGAGATCGTGATCTGCTACAGCTCGTCAATAAGCGTATCGCTGTATATCTGGCCGGTGACGACCAGAACTACATCACTGATGAAGATGTAATCCGAAAACTCGGCGTGCACCCTGATCAGGTCGTTGATTACAAAGCGATTGTCGGCGATAAATCGGATAACATACCGGGTGTGCCGGGTGTAGGTGAAAAAACTGCAATTTCCCTGCTTGAAAAGTATGGCACATTGGATGGCATCTACAAAAATATCGATCAAGTGGAAAACCGGTGGAAGACCAAACTACTACAGGGTAAAGCCTCGGCATACATGAGCTATGACCTGGCCAAGATCCACACCGACCTCGCCGTGAAGCTCGACCTGGAGCATGCAAAGTCTCACGATTTTGATGCGGAAAAAATCGAGGCATTCTTTCAGGAACTGGAATTCCGAACGCTTATCAAGACCCTGAACCGGCTGACAGGCAAAGAGGCTTCCTCCTTGACAAAGGGCTCGCCCGTTAAAGGACTCGCCGGACAACTCTCCATGTTCGTCAACGCGCCCCAAGCTATTCACGTCTCCCAACCCAGCTCATCTATCCATGTAAAAATTATAGACTCGACCCAGAAACTGAACGATTTGGTTAAAGAACTTGCGAAGGCCAAAGTTATTTCTTTCGATACAGAAACCACCTCGACCGAAGAAATGCAGGCCAGCCTTGTTGGAATTTCACTGGCAGTGCAGGAAGGTGAAGGTTATTACATTCCTGTGGGTCATCTCGCAGGAATTAACCTGCCTCTCGAACAAACGATAACCGCATTGCGGGCCTCGATGACGGACCCCAAAATCCCGAAAATAGCGCACAATGCCAAATACGATACGATTGTCCTTGCCCGGCACGGCTTGGATGTCAACCCGATCACCTTCGATACGATGATCGCAGAGTTCCTGGTGGACCCAGCCTCACATAACTTCGGGCTCAAGAACCTGGCCTTTACGCGGTTGGGTGAAGAAATGACCCATATCGAACAACTCATCGGCACTGGCAAACACCAGCTTAGCATGGCCGAGGTCGCCATCGAGTCAGTGGCGACTTATGCTGCCGCGGATGCAGAGACGACCCTGCGACTTATGCCAATCATGCAAAAAGAACTTAAGCGCGTGCAAGGCGAGAGACTGATGGAAGAGATCGAAATGCCTTTGATCACAGTCCTGGTCGACATGGAAATGACCGGTGTTCTGCTCGACCTACCGCTCTTTAAGAAATTGTCCGATGAACTCACCCGGCGGATGGGTGATATTGAGAAACAGGTTTATGAAGCGGTCGGCCAGACTTTTAACCTGAATTCCACTCAACAACTTTCAGAGGTCCTTTTCAACCGTTTGCGTCTCGAACCGCCGGACCGCGGCCGAAAAACTTCCAGCGGTCACTTTTCCACTTCAGCCGACATCCTCGACGCACTCAGCGGAAAACACCCTGTTGTGGATTGGGTCATCGAACACCGCGAGCTTTCCAAGCTCAAGTCAACTTACGTCGATGCTTTACCCGCGGCTGTGGATTCGAATACGGGCCGGGTTCATACCTCCTATAGTCAGATCGGTGCGGTGACCGGTCGTTTATCTTCCTCCAACCCAAACCTGCAAAACATTCCCATCCGGACTGAGGAAGGTCGCCGCGTTCGTAACGGCTTCATTGCAGCAAAGGGCAACGTACTGCTCTCGGTAGATTATTCACAAATAGAACTTCGCATCGTGGCACATATGGCAAAAGATGAAAGCATGTTGGACGCCTTCCGCGCTGGACAGGACATTCATGCGACCACCGCGGCTGCCATTTACAACGTGGCTCTCGATCAGGTCACCAAAGAGATGCGCCGGCATGCCAAAGCCATCAACTTTGGCTTGATGTATGGGATGACCGCTTTCGGGTTAACGCGTTCGACCGAACTCACATTGGCAGAGGCTGAGAATTTTGTCAAAGCATATTTCAAGCAATTCCCGGGGATCAAAGAATATCTGAACGGAATCCGCAAACAGGCTGCCACGGAAGGTTATGTCGAAACTCTGCTTGGGCGCCGCCGTTACTTCCCGGCTTTGCAAAGCAAGCAAAACACTGTACAGAAGAACCGTGAAGAACGCGAAGCTATTAACGCCCCCATCCAAGGTACTGCTGCTGACATTATGAAGATCGCGATGCTGCGGATCCCGCCCACTTTGAACAAAGCCGCCCTGCACGCACAAATGCTTCTACAAGTCCATGACGAGTTGGTTTTGGAGGTTCCACAAAAGGAATTGGAGAAAACCGCCAAGGTGGTACGGCAGGTCATGGGCTCGGCCTATCCTCTCGATATCCCTCTTTCTACGGAAGCCCGATCAGGTTTGAACTGGGGCGAGATGAAAGTCATAAGCATATAGCTGGTATACACAGTGACTTGAGTCGCAAAACTCCGGTGATACCTTAAGAAATTGTTAGAAAAAGGTAGCCTTTCAGAGCCAGGTAACCGGAATTCGAAGCGTGGGCCAAATATAAAGCTCGTAGATAGGAAAAAACATATTCCACCTCGATGAATTATGTTGCTTATCCACACATCCGCTTTTCAACAATGCAAAATCATTAAAAGGTAAACCAGCGGTAAAATAGAACCATGCCCGAACGAGAAGATGTATTCCAGAAAGCCATGAATGAGGGCCACTCGGCGGCCTGGGACCAAGATTGGAAGAAAGCCGCTGCAGAGTATCGTAAGGCGCTGCAGGAAATACCCGACCATCCCAAGGCGCTCAATAGCCTCGGTTTAGCCTTATATCAGCTGGGTGAAGTCGAGGAAGCCTTGCGCATTTACCAACATCTGGCACAGTTTTCTCCTGACGATCCTTTCACTTGGGAAAAGATAGCACAATTATCGGAACGCCTGGGTGAAATAAGCACGGCAGTCGAAGCGTCCATGAAGGCCGCCGAGGCTTTCTTTAACCAGCGCGACGTTCAAAAGGCCATTGAGAACTGGAGCCGGGTCACGACCCTCAACCCCGAACACGTACTGGCACATTCGCGACTCGCCGTGGTCCATGAACGCCTAGGCCAGAAGCAGCCGGCTGTCACCGAATATCTTGCGATCGCCAGCATACTTCAGCGCGCCGGCAAAGCGGATAAAGCGCAGGAAATTGTAACCAAAGCCCAGCAACTTCTGCCGCAGAGCTCAGAGGCCAAGCAGGCCCAATCGCTATTAAAAACGGGGCAGCTGTTGCCCAAGCCGCTACAACCCAAAGGCGGTACTGCCCCGCTCAGCATGGCCAAGGTGAAACAATTGCAGGAACCGAAGACACGGACTGATTCGGGCTTAGATCCCATAGCGGAAGCACGCCAAAAATCTTTAACCAAGCTGGCCGAGATGTTGTTCGACTATAGCGACGAAAGTCCATCTGCGCAGGAACGGCGCGGATTATCAGCCATCGTGAGAGGAACCGGCCAAATATCGCTCGAACAGGCGGAACAAACGAAGGTCGTCCTGCACCTCGGCCAAGCCATTGATGCGCAGACGAAGAATCAAGATGTGGTCGCAGCAGACGAACTCGATCGTGCTCTCGAAGCCGGCTTTGACCATGCTGCCTTGTATTTCGATCTGGGATATTTACGCTCCACCGGCGATCGCCTTGAAAGTGCTATTCGAAATCTGGCGCACGCTGTGAAACACAAAGATTATGCACTTGGATCCCGCCTTTTATTGGGGGATATACTATTCAAAAGAGGTCAGGTCAAAGATGCCGCATTGGAGTACCTGGAGGCATTGATGTTGGCCGATTCGATCACGGTGCCCCCTGAACAATCAGATGATATTCGTCAGCTATATGAACCGTTGATCGAAGCCCAGCAAAATCAAAAAGATGAAAGTACAAACAGCAATATTTGTAAAAATATTCGAAACCTGCTCCTGCGCACTGATTGGCGGGATGAGATCTACAAGACCCGCGAACAAACTCACAAAGACGACGATGGAACAGCTCCAGCTCCGTTAGCTGAAGTCTTGCTGGAAGCCCAAAGCTCAAGCGTTATCGAGTCGATCAATCTCATCCACCAGCTGGCTCGCGCTGGAAGCCTGCGCTCGGCAATGGATGAGGCTTTCGATGCAATCCAACACGCGCCGACCTATTTGCCGCTTCATTCGCTGATGGGTGAGCTGCTGATCCAGGAAGGTCGCAGTCAGGATGCAATTACCAAATTCTCAGTGGTTGCACATTCTTATGGAGTGCGAGGAGAAGTGGGACAAGCCACCAAATTATTGCGGCGCGTCATTCAGTTGTCGCCGATGGATCTATCGGCTCGTAACCGCTTGATCGACCAGCTGGTAGCGCGCGGCCAGGTGGACGAAGCGATCAATGAATACCTGGAATTGGCGGAACTATATTATCGCCTAGCCGAATTGGATATGGCGCGTAAGACATATACCCAGGCGCTGCGTGTCGTCCAACAAACAAATGCGGACCACTCTTGGAATATCCACATCCTGCAGCGTATGGCTGATATTGATATGCAGCGCCTGGATTGGAAACAGGCTTTACGCGTCTACGAACAAATCCGCACCCTGCGACCGGACGACTCCGGAATACGCAAACAATTGGTGGAACTTTACGCCCGGATGGGACAGGAACAACAAGCCACCTCAGAACTCGAAAGCTTCCTGACCTATCTGGACACCAACGGAAAAAACAATGATGCCCTTCTTTTCCTGGAGGATTTGGTTAAAGAACATGAAGACCAGCCTCTTTTCCACCGCGCTTTAGCCGAACAATTGCACCGAATGGGCCGTACCGAGGAAGCCGTAAGCCAACTCGATGCCCTGGGCGAAGCACTTCTCCAAAGCGGGAAAAATAAAGAAGCGGCCGCTGTTATTACCCAAATTCTATTGATGAATCCACCCAATGCGCAAGGGTATCGCGACCTCTTAACGCAAATACCAAAATAGAGTTTTCGAAAAATAACGGGGGTATTCATCCTGCAGGCTGAGTCTTGGGTTTTAAAATAAGGTAGAAATTGATAACTCAGCAGGAAGGAAATCTTCCTCGGAAGTATCCCTCGGCTTTAGAATATACTAAATATCACGATGAGATCTGGGCAAGCGCATATCACCTCGAACGCTGTACCCTCCCTTTCCGCGTAGTCTAAGATAATTACTTTCCGAGAAAGGAAGGCAGTTCGCTTATTACTCCCTTTGCGGATTGAACTGTCACGATAACAATACTTGCAATTGAAATAATCGGGTGAAGAATACGATCCAAATGATCGACGGATTTATGAGAAATCCTTCTCTAGGGGGTTTCTGCCCCCCCTTGACAAAATTGGGGCAAAATGAATATTGGGTTAATCCGGATTAGAATTTTATGATATAATTAGATTAGAAATTTATAGAAAAACTTGGTTTAAAATTCAATTTAATTTCGGATATAAATTGTGGTAATATTTGGGTTACGATTTTACTTAAAAAGAGGCAACAGGAAAGTTACCCAACCATCTATCAATCAGCTAAACAGCAATCCACTTCATTTATCAACATTTGTAAGCCCGTTAATATTTAATTTTTCTTAAATTCAAAGTATATTGAAGTGACATCGGACTAAGAAAAGAATCGATAAATTGTCAAATTCAATTCCGGACACTTCCCTGCAAGAACTCATAACGCAAATGACCGACCTGGAATCGCCAACGGTGATCGAAGCGCGCCCTGAGGTCAAACCAAAAATAATCGTTCCCACCCGGGAAAAACGTCGATTATCCTTTCATAACCCAACTAAACTAAAAGAGAGAAACAATTTCACCCGGGATCTGGACGGCAAAGTTCAACTTGAGCCAGTTTATCAACATCCTTATGACCTTTCTTATGCATGTCTGATGATCCCGCGTTTCAACACTCATTACCTGACGGGTGATATCGCCGAATGCCTGCGCCAATGGATGAAGGAGATTTGTATTTCGTTTGCATGGCGACTCGATTTTATTACTGTCCATCCCGATTACTTTCAATGGATCCTCAATGTGCCGCCTGCAACACCACCATCCGGCTGCATCCGGACAATACGACAGCAAACGTCTCTAAAAATATTCGAAGATTTTCCACATTTCAAATGTGAGAATCTTTCCAAGGATTTTTGGGCGCCTGGCTATTTCGTACTCGTGGGGAATCGTCCTCACCCACTGGACATGATCAACGATTACATCCAGCTCACACGCCAGCAGCAGGGAATTTAGCCGCATCGTATTAATTAATCCAAGCTTGAAATGTTTTGCAGCAGACCCTTGAGGCAATCATCGGTCTGATTTTTAATTAACTGGTATCGAGCACCAGCACCATCCAACCGCAAATCCGATCGTTAATGCGGAACAACAGCTGTTAGAGATTCGCAAAACTACCCACTTTGACCAACGGTGGGCCGAGTGAGTTGCGAAACCGTTGGGAATCCATAAGGCAGATCATGCGACAGTTCAAAGATCCTCTTTTTTTCTGTATTCTAGCGGGAACGGTATATGTCAGGGCCTCTGATTGAGCTTCCCGAACCTTAAAGATTCCCCAAGCAATTTCCAAAACTCCTTGCAACAACCAAGCGTTAATAATATACTGAACAGCAAGGAACCCCTAAATGGCAGACGTCACACTAAACAGGGTCGGTGAGCTACTGCGCAGCCTTCTCGAACTGTTATGGAATAAACCTGAAGGAATGCCTGCCAAAGAAATTTTAGCTTTCCTGCCAGAGATAACGAAACTAACCGAATACGAGAGGGGCTACTCGCCCCCCACGAACATTCCAAGATACGAAAGAATAGTCCGGCTTGCCACCATTCCCCTGGTCAAGGCCGGTTGGCTGGTTAAGAACAATAAAGGACGCTGGTATATTACCGAAGAGGGCCGCCAGGCATGTCGCAGGACGCCCAATGCGCAGGAACTCTACAAAGAAGCTTTGCGTCTCTTTGAAGAAGTCAAACAAAGCGCCCCTGCCTATGCGATGGTCGTCGAAGAGGCGGAAGAAAAAGCATGGGAACAAATTCAAAAATATCTCCTGGGAACTAGACGGATTGAGTTCCGGGCTTTGATCGCCGACCTGTTGGAGGCCATGGGATATTACGTGGTTTGGATCGCACCCCCCGAAAAAGACCATGGGCAAATTGATATGGTTGCCTACTCAGATCCCCTGGGAGTTAAGGGATCGCGCATTCTTGTTCAAGTCAAGCATAAAGGTCAGGCAATTACATTGGAGGGTTTAAAGTCTTTTATATCCGTATTAACCGCAAACGACTACGGAGTGTTGATATCATCCGGAGGATTCACATACGACGTGGTGGAAGAGATCAGAAACGAGGCACTTCAAAAAACCACTTTATTGGATCTTGAAAATTTCTTCGATCTTTGGATCAAATATTACGATGAATTAAGCCAAGAAGCTAAGAATCGCTTTCCACTCAAAAAGATATATTTTTTGTATGGAATTGAATGATGCTTGCGAGACTAAGCAGTCATATCGCCAGCAGCTGTGTTCAGGGAGTGTCTTTGTGATATACCTGACATATTGATATGCCAAACACAATCTCGCAAAAAAGAAAGTCGTTTGAAGAAAACATCGAACTGCTGTATGAAGAACTCGAGCTGGCAATAAAATGGGGAAGACCAAGCATTTTACTAGCGGTCCACAAATCAAAATTCGGTCATGACAAAGCCAGCAAAATCTTGGAAGAGAAACTTAACAAACTCGGCAAGAATATTACACAGATCGTCGTCAATAATAAACGTCCGGATATCCCTCATACGATCTTAGCATCATCCCCAACGGATCAGTCCATTTTTTTTGTTTCAAATATCGATTGGGGCGGCGGCAATGACGGAAAAGATGCGTACAGAGCGCTCAATATATATCGCGAACTTTTCGTGGAAAACCAAATCAAAGTTGTGTTTTGGTTGACACCCGGAGAGGCCGCGAATTTACCTCGATACGCCCCGGACTTTTGGGCATTTCGACACCGGTTTATTGAGTTCACCGCCCAGCGCACACTTGGGAAAGTCAATTTGCCGGCAGGCATCTTGATCTGGCAGCTACAAGAGTCGATAGACTCTTTCGATAAGCCTGAACAAAGAATCGCAGCCCGTGAGGAAATACTGGCGAAACTGCCTCGCAATAACGAGTCTTTATCTACACGCATAGAACTGCTTTACAACATCGGATATCTTTATTGGTTCCTGGGGAATCCAGCCAAAGCTACGCAGGCCTTAACAGCGGGTCTCCAGCTTACCAAAGATCATGATTTGACCCAAATCAGATCGAGGCTCCTCAACGGAACAGCTATAATTTTTTATGAGGCAAATGAATACGACCGGGCTATTGAGTTCTACAAGCAAGCTATCGTAAACAACCCTGAAGAAAATAGTCTCCTGATCAATTTAAGCGCAGCTTGCTGCGCACTTGGACGAAACCAGGAAGCCATTAACATAAGCAAAAGAGCCATCAGAATGAAACCCACAGACGCGATAATCTGGAACAGGCTCGGATATATCTATTGCGCCATGAGAAAATTAGATGAAGCTATAGGCTGTTTCACGAAGGCAACAGAACTTGCGCCCAGAGTTGCCGCATTTCAAGAATCACTGGCGGTCGGCTACAGTATCATTGAGCGTCTTGACGAATCAAAACGCCTGTTAGAGATCGCGAACAACCTGGCGGGTAACCAGGCGACATTTCGTCGCGATATTTACGCAGAGGCCATGTCTGGGAATACGGAAGAAACATTGGAATTATTAAGAAAAGCGCTGCATGCTAACCAAATATCAATTAATGAAATCCGGCGCGATCCCAACTTAAACTTACTTCTCGAGCCCTCGCAACTCGAGACTATCTTCGATCAGAGCCCGCGATAGGGACTAAAACCAACCCGCCTTTGGAAAACTATGATATAAAAACATAAGATCATGAATCTCCAGACCATTGCCCTATCGATCAATATTCTAATTGCTCTCATGGCAGGCGTCGTCGTCCTACGGAAGTTAAAAATTTACGGGGCGATTAGCTTAAGCGTTCTATTTTTTATCATCTCCATATTCTCTTTGAGCATTCTATTATTTGGATATTTAACGCAATCTATCCAACATTTATTCCTGACTTCCGGAATATACATTAGCACCTCGGTCGCAGCTTCAGCTCAATTCATTTTTATTTTATCGTTTACACAAAGGAAACTTTGGATCAACCGTTTGAGCATGACCCTGTTGGGGATCATGCCCGTAATTACCCAAGCATTATTCTGGACAACGCCATGGCGCAGAATGCTCTTTGGAAGTCAGGTTGACCTTGCGGCTAATGTAGTATTTTCCTCAGGCCCATGGGCAAAATTCAACGCCCTTTACATCTTCGGCCTGGCAGGCGCAGGTGTTGTCTTATTATTTGATACCATCCTACGAAAGCCACGCTCGCGATTTGGCCCTAACGAAATTATTCTGTCATGCTCGGTTATCTCATTACTAATCGAAATCCTTGTTTTTACCGGCTTAACCTCCTTCTCCCGAGTTGAGCTCCTTCCATTCGCCTACACATTGGCAGCGTTAGGTTTTTCCTATGGTTTATTCGTACAACAGCCAAGAGAAACCTCCGCCGCTGAATTCAACCGTGATTCAGTTGTGGAAGGGATGGACGAGGGCTGGATGGTTTTAGATCCTGAAAATATCATCGTTGACATCAACCCTGCTGTAGAAAGAATGATAGGAATGGCGCGTGACAAGGTAATCAACCAGCCGATCGCCTCTGTGCTAGGTGATTTGCCCAATCTCGGACAAACATTCAATGGTAGTCAGGACTCCGAGGTAAAAAGAAGCATCAAATCGGAGGAAAGTTGGAGATATTTGAACATCCGAATATCAAGTTTGTCTGACCGTACTCACAAACAATTTGGCCGCCTGGTGATCTGGCGTGATATTACGGATCGAAGGCTGGCGGACGATGCACGCCAGAGAGCCCGCGATGAGATGTTCGTCTTGATCAATGCCATCTCAAGCGCAGCTAGCAATACCATGAACCTTGAGGAATTTCTATTAGAGACGATTTACCATATCATTTATCCATTTAGGAGCCAGGTTGTTGGAATATTCCTGTTGGACGAAAGAACCAAAAAAGAAGAGGACCCGAAATTATTCCTGGCATCGCACTTCGGGTTTCCCCCAGATGCCATTAATGACTTAAGCTCCATGTTACCCACTTCGCCGCTCTTCGATTGGGCATATAAGAACGCGCAACCCGTTCATATCGAAGAGGCGCGGGAAGATTTACGCGTACCCATGGATCTTCGGGAAATGAGACTAGCCTGCCTTGTGATCATTCCGCTCATAACACAGGCGGGTGAAGAAAGCAAATTGATCGGCTTTATTTGCATGGCTAGGAAAGAAAAGCCCGTATACAGCCAGGATGAAATCGCCCGCCTAACCACGATCTCGGATCAAATTGCGACGCTCATTGATAGCGACCGCCGTCGGAAGTTAGCTATCGCCTTATCAGAACGTCAGAGGTTGATGCGTGACCTTCATGACTCCGTAAGCCAGAAGTTATACGGACTGGTAACGACCACTGAAGCCTCACAAGCAGCGCTGGAAGCGGGTGAAACGCTCAACCCTTCGGAAGTCTTGTCCCGCATTGGGGAGAGTGCACGGCAGGCAGTAAAGGAAATGCGGCTTTTCTTATATCAAATGCAGCCGATCGACGTGGATAAAGACGGATTGATCTCTGTATTGCATCACCGTTTAGCCGCCGTGGAAGGGAGAGCCGATATTAAGGCGAGACTCCTGGCAGACGAAGAAATCACCATTTCAAAAGATAAGGAAATCGCACTCTATTATATTGCCCAGGAAGCTTTAAATAATATCCTGCGCCATGCTCGGGCAAAATCAATATCGGTCAGCCTCAAGCAAGGACGCAAAAATGTTATACTGGAAATCCGGGATGACGGGTGCGGTTTTGATTCGAAAAAAGTGGACCGAGCCGGTTTGGGATTGCGAAATATGAAGGAACGGACATCTCAAATCAATGGGAATCTAAGAATAATTTCAAAGCCCGATCAGGGAACCACGGTCATAATAACGGTCCGTAAGGATCCTTCGGTTAAACCGATTAAACGCAGGCGGTAAACATGAAGAAAATAAGAATTATTGTCGTGGATGATGAGAACGTTGTCCGTGAAGGATTTGTCGCCATCCTCAAGCTCCAACCGGATATCGATGTAGTAGGCGAAGCATTCGACGGTATCCAGGCAGTGCAGTTAGCAAGCAAAGCAAAACCCGATGTCGTCCTTCTCGACCTGGCCATGCCAAAACAGGATGGATTGACAACCATCCCCAAGCTTAAAGAGATACTTCCGGATGGCAAGATTTTGGTGTTGACCAGCTTTGCAGAGAGTGATCAGGTCTATCAGGCGGTCAAATCGGGGGCATTAGGCTTCCTGCTCAAGGATGCTACGCGGGTGCAATTGTTACAGGCCATCCGTGATGTCGCGAATGGGCAGGCTTCCATACAACCCTCCATTGCCATGAGGGTCATCCAGGAGATCGACCACCCATCTCACGTGCTCTATACGGCAGACCCACTTACCCCGCGCGAACTTGAAACTTTACGACTGATTGCCAGGGGTCTGAGCAACTCGGAGATATCAGCCGCGTTGCATGTCCACGAACGAACCGTTGCCAAATATGTCAGCAGTATTCTCGAGAAACTTCAACTTGCCAATCGCACACAGGCGGCGCTTTACGCCATCCGTGAAGGCCTGACCGAACCGAGAGAAAAAAAATAGGGGAATAGATAGAACATCCGCTTGCAGTAAATGCCGCAAGCGGATTTTTTTATTTCTACGATGACTCATCAATAACTGGATTTACCTTCTTTCCTCGGGATTGCACGGACAGTTCTTCATTGTGGAAGTTTTCTCAGGATGATTTTTATCGATTGATTGCACAACCTCGCTTATTAACCAAATCTCAAACAACCCAATCGAATAATTTTGCATCTCCACAGACCACGAGAGAGCATCATGTTCATACAGCAAAGACCAGGTGTATAAATACTGGCTCCGCGGGCAAAACAAATACGTTTAGAAAATGAACTAGGGGGCCACAACTGCATGGTCAATTATGACCGTTGTAACGTCACATTCTGCATACAAATAAATGCAAAGAATGGTGCGATATGGCGCTTATTGCGGTTTCCCTCAATAGGTGGAGTTTATATAATGTGAATGCTTGATGAGAAAACCACTTCGAAACCGGGAGCTCAAATTGTTCTTAGGAAAATTCACCACCTCATT